>DATIWI010000068.1:0-7471 GCA_035519475.1 Opitutaceae bacterium | reverse complement strand
CATTACGCCGAGCAGCACGAGCGTCCAGGGCAGCCGCCGGTCGAGAATGCCTTTGATGATATAGGACATCAGCGTGGCCTTCGGCGCGGCGAACTTGAGCACGGTCGTGCCATCGGGCCGTTCCCGGTGCAGGCCGTTGATGCCCGGATCAACAAGCCAGACCGCGCGCCCGGTGCGATTGACCAGATACCTCCCCGCCGGCCCGCCCGCTGCGTCAGTCTTTTGCCACACCAGATAGCTACCGCTATCCGTGCGAGCCTGCGGGCCGCTGAGCTGTTCCGCACGGGTGAGCCGCGTCGCGTCGGTCGTGAGACCGGGCGCCACCTGCGCCGCGGGCACATAGACCGTCGCCGCGGCGTTCAACCGGAGGAGGATCGGCCCCAGCGCCACCGCCGAAGCGAGCGCCCCGGCGAGGATGGCGAGTTGCTGGAGCCGCGGCGTGGCGCCGAGCAAGTGGCCGGTCTTGAGATCCTGCGACGTGGTGCCGCCGTTGGACGAAGCGATGCACACGATGGCGCCCACCGACAGCGCCGTGACATAGTAGGTGCCACCCGTCCAGCCGACCGCGAGGAAGGCGAGGCAGGTCAGCAGCAGCGTCGCCACCGTCATGCCCGAGATCGGGTTGGAGGAGGAGCCGATCTCGCCCGTGAGCCGTGACGACACGGTGACAAACAGGAAGCCGAACACGATGATGAGCACCGCGCCGAGCAAGTTCATATGCAGGCTGGGCGCGGCCATGATCGCCACGATCAGCACGACGATGCCGATGCCCACGACCTTCATCGACAGGTCGCGGTCCGTGCGCGGCACGCCGACCGCCCGGGTGCCGGGCACCGGAGACGCACCGCTGCGGCGCATGTCGCGTAGCCCGGCCTGCAGGCTGTGCCAGATGATCGGCAACGAGCGGAACAGGCTGATGATGCCGCCGGCCGCCACCGCCCCCGCGCCGATATACAAAACGTACGCCTCCCGGATGCCGTCCGGATCCATTTGCGCGATCGGGACTGTGCCTGGCGCAAGCGGACCAGCCACCTGGTCGCCGAAGAATTTGATCATCGGGATGAGCACGAGGTACGCGAGCACACCGCCCCCGCACATGATCGAGGCGATCCGCGGCCCGATGATGTAGCCGACCCCCAGCAATTCAGGCGATATCTCGATGCCGACCGAGGCGGCCTTAAAGGGCGCGCCAAACACTTTTTCGGGAATGTCCTTCCAGCCCTTGAGCGCGACGTTGAGCGTCTTGTACAGCAGGCCAAGGCCGAAACCCGTGAAGATCACCCGCCCGCCGGGCGAGCGGCCGAGACCGGCCGCCTCGGCGGCGCGCATCTCCGCCTGGGCCGAGGGCGAGGCCGCGGCACAGCACTCCGGCGATGCCCCGGCCTTCAGCACCGCGGCGCAGGCCGTGCCCTCCGGGTATTTGAGCGTCCCGTGCTCTTTGACAATGAGCGCACGCCGCAGGGGGATCATCATCAAGATGCCGAGTACGCCGCCGAGGATGGCCACGAGCATCACTCGCGTGAGCTCGAGGTCGAAGCCCAGGATCATGATGGCCGGCATCGTCACCCCGATGCCGAAGGCGATCGACTCGCCCGCCGACCCCGCCGTCTGCGCGATGTTGTTTTCAAGGATCGAGGCGTCGCGCCCCCCGAGTTTGGACAAGCCCCGGAACAGCGCGAGGGAGATGACCGCCACGGGGATCGAGGCGCTCACGGTCAGGCCGACCTTCAGGACCAGATAGAGGGACGACGCGCCAAAGATTATCCCCAGCACCGTGCCGGTGAGCACGGCGCGCAGGGTGAATTCGCGCATGGCCGCGCCCGTGGGAATGAAGGGCTCGAATCGGGGGGCGGGGGCGGGTTCAGCCATGGGGGATAACGGACGTGACGGAGGCTGACGCGATTTCCGCGGGATGGCGTGGCGCCGGTCTCAGACCGGCGCTACTTGCGCCGCTTCTTCAGCCATTTCCGGAACTTGCCGCCGCGCCATTTCGGCAGCGTGCGCCCGGCCGTCCACGCCTGGTAGGCGGGGACGGGCACGAGACTTCGCGGGAGGTGGTCGAGCAGCCGTCCGCCGACCAGCGCGGCCCTCCACGCCGCCGGCTGGGAGGCGAGCAGGGCCCACGGCCCCATCGGCGGCAGGCCGGGCGAGGCGGCGCCCTCGCGCTTGCCCTTGTCGCGCAGGCGCAGGAGCAGGTCGGGGATGGGGATGTTGACCGGGCAGACCTCGTGGCAGGCGCCGCACAGGCTGGAGGCCTTGGGCAGGTCGGCCTTCTCCAGAAAATGTGCGCCCGCCAGCAGCGGCGACAGCACGGCGCCGACCGGGCCCGGGTAGACGCTGCGGTAGGCATGTCCGCTCGCCTGCCGGTAGACCGGGCACACGTTCATGCAGGCGCCGCAGCGGATGCAGCGCAGGATCTCGCGGCATTCGCCGGCCAGCACCTCGCTGCGCCCATTGTCCACGAAGATGACGTGCATCTCCTCCGGGCCATCCGGCTGGCCGGCGGCGCGGGGCCCGTGGATGAACTCGGTGTAGACGGTGAGCTGCTGGGCGGTGGCGGAGCGCGCCAGCAGATTCAGGAGGATGCCGAGGTCGCGGTCGCGCGGCAGGATCTTCTCGATGCCGACGAGGGCGATGTGGCAGCGGGTGGCGGCGAGGCCGAAGCGCGAGTTGCCCTCGTTGGTCACCACCACGATGCGCCCGCTTTCCGCCACGACAAAGTTGGCGCCGGTCATCCCCACGTCGGCGGCGAGGTATTTCTTGCGCATGAAGGCGCGGGCCCGGCGGGTGATGACCTCCGGTTCGTCGTTGTAGGCGCCGAGGCCGTTTTTCTCAAAACTCACCGCGATCTCGCGCCGGTTCTTGTGGATGATCGGCCGCACGATGTGGCTCGGATGGTCGTGGTCGATCTGCACGATGAATTCGCCCAGATCGGTCTCCAGGCACTCGATGCCCGCGGCCTCGAGGAACGGGGCGAGCCCGATCTCCTCGCTCACCATCGTCTTCGCCTTGACCAGGCGGGTGGCGCCGCGGCGCTGCATGATTTCCAGCACCTGCCGGCGGGCCGCCTCCGCGTCGACCGCCCAATGCACCTGCGCCCCGCCGGCCCGGAGCCGTGCCTCCGCCTGCGGCAGCAGGGTGTCGAGGTTCTCGATGGCGTGCTGCTTGATCTCCCCCGCCAGCCGGCGCAGCCGGTCCGGGTCGCCGAAGTGCGCGGCCAGCATCTGGGTGCGCTTCTCGTGCGTGGCCTTGGCGCTCGAGGAGACCGCCTGCCGTTTCTCCGGCGGCAGGTCGCAGGCAAACCGGTCAATGGGCTGCGTCTTCATGGCGCTCAGAGCAAGCCTCCGTTCTTGAGCGCATCGCGCAGCACCTGGGCCACATGCCGGTGCGGGAGCGGCCGGCCCTCCTTCTCCGCCAGGCCGCCCAGGTGCATCAGGCAGCTCGTGTCCACGCCGACGAGGTACTGTGGTTGCGCGGCGCGCAGATGCCCCAGTTTTAGCCGGCCCATCGCCTCCGAGATGTGGGGAAAACTCACCGAAAAGGTTCCGCCGAAGCCGCAGCACTGCTCGGCCTCCTCGAATTCCAGCAGGTTCACGCCCGCGATCGAGCGCAGCAGTGTCGCCGCCGCGTCGGCGCTGCGCGTGCCGCGCGTGTGGCACGAGCGGTGCAACGCCAGGTTCGCGTCGAACCGCCCCGGCCAGGTGGCCACGCCCAGTCCGTTCACGATGAAATCGGCCAGCTCCCAGGTGCGCCGGGCGAGTTGTTCCACCTCCGGCCGGTCGGCCTCGTGCTCGAACGCGAGCAGCGACCCGTGAAATACCATGGCGGCGCAGGAGCTCGATGGCACGACCACCGGCAGCTCGCTCCGGAACGTGCGCACCAGGTGCCGCACCACGCGCCGCGAGGCGGTCCAGTCGCCCGCGTTGAACGCCGGCTGGCCGCAGCAGGTCTGGCGGACGGGGAACTCGACCGTGAGGCCGAGGTGCTCCAGCACTTGCACCGTGGCCACCGCCGCGTCGTCGTAGAAGGCGTCGCACAGGCAGGTGACCATCAACTGCACCTTCCGGCCCAGCGGCGGCTTGCGCTCGATCGTCAGCATGACGCGAAAGCCCCACGCTGCCGGATTCACCCCGCGCCGCAATCCCGATTTGCGCTCGCGCCGTCGGACAGTCCGATGGCGGCGGGAGTTTGCGGGCTCGCCAACGCGCGGCGGGAAAACACAATGGCCGTCCATGGCCACCGTTTACTCCGCCGCCATCGACCTCGGCGCCACCAGCGGCCGCGTCATCCTCGGCGCCTGGTCGCACGCCCGGCTCACCCTGCGCGAAGTCCACCGCTTTCCCAACACCTTCCGTTCGCTCGGCGTCCACGATTACTGGGAGGTCGCCGGCCTCTGGGAGGAGGTGCGCGCGGGCCTGCTCCGGGCCGCCGCCGCCGTGCCCCGCGGCGCCCGCCTCGCCTCCGTCGGCGTCGACACGTGGGGGGTGGATTACGCGCTGGTCAACGACGCCGGGCGGCTGGTGTTCCCAGTCCATGCCTACCGCGACGCCCGTACGCAGCCGGGCCTCCGGCATCTCGGCAACACCCGGGCCGCGCTCGAACGTATCTACGCCGCCACCGGCATTCCCAACGTTTTCTACAACACCAGCCTCCAGCTCGAGGAGGCCGTGGCGCACTGCCCCGCCATCACCGACCTGGCCACGCGCTGCCTCTTCCTGCCCGACTATTTCAATTTCCTGCTCTCGGGCCGCATGGAAAACGAACTGTCGATCGCCAGCACGTCGCAGCTCCTCGACGTCCACTCGACCGACTGGTCGCGCGCCGCCCTCGATCATTTCCACCTGCCGGCCGGGTGGTTCACGAAACCCGTCCTCGCCGGTACGCGCCTCGGCGGCGTCCGCAGCCTGCCCGAGCTCAAGGGCGTCCAGGTCATCGCCGTGCCCGGCCACGACACCGCCTGCGCCTACGACGCCATGCCCGCCGCGCCTGGCGGCGGCGACCTGTTCCTCAGTTCCGGCACCTGGTCGCTGGTCGGCTTCGAGAGCGATGTCCCCGTGCTGGGCCCGGAGGCGCTCCAGGCCCGCGTCGCCAACGAGCGCATCGGCGACGGACGCTACCGCCCGCTGACCAACGTCGTCGGCTTGTGGCTGCTGGAGCAGACGATGAAGGAGTTCGCGACGCATCCGCGCAACGACCGCGACTGGTCCGCCCTCATCGCCGCGGCGGGCCGGTTGCCGCCGCCCCCCGCCCTGCTCGACGTCGCCGATTCGGCTTTCACCAACCCGCCGTCCATGCGGGCGGCGATCGACGCCCAGTTGCAGAAGCACCGGCTGGCACCGCCGAGGAATCTCGCGGGCTACCTGCGACTGATCTGCGCCTCGCTTGGCCGCGGCCACGCCCGGGCGCTGCAGGCGTTCGAGCGAATGACGCGCCGGAAGTTTCAGCGCATCCTGATCGTGGGCGGCGGCTCGCGGAATCGCCTGCTGTGTCAGGCCACCGCCGACGCGGCGGGCATCCCGGTCGTGTCGTTCAGCCTCGAGGGCACGGCTGTCGGCAACCTCGCCAGCCAGCTGGCCGCGCTGGGCGCGGTCGAGGATCACGCCGCGTTCCGCCGCCACCTCGCCGCGCAACTCCGGCAGACCGTCTACGCGCCCCGGGTATAAGGCGGATCGATGCCGGGGACCGGCCGATTCACTCGCGACGCCATCACCGTGAGATTGCACGGCCAGACCTTGCCAGCGGCATGCGGGCCTTGAGGAGGGTCACGAGCAAGCTCGGGCCCTACAGGGATTGCCGGGCGCGACCTTGCCTGCCCGCCGTAGCATTTCGGCGAAGACGGGGTCGCCGCCGCTTCACCCCACGTAGAGGGACGGCGGGTTTCACCTCCTTCCGCGGCAATGTCACGGTGAAGTCTGGCGCCATTCCGAAACGGTTCCCTCTTACCGCACATGCATTCGGTTTGCGGCCGGCAGCGGAGTGCGGACGCCGTTTGACGCCTAGCGATCTCGGCATCTCTTACGGGGTGCCGCATGCCGCCCCCCTCCCAGTCGCGGTTCTACCCCCCGTCGCTGCGTGATGCCGAGTTCCGCCGGCTCGGGGCCCGGCGCGCCATTCACGGCCTGCGTTTTGACGGCACGGAGCAGTTGCCGGACGATGCCACCGGTTTCGCGCTGTCGGGCGGCGGCATTCGCAGCGCCACCGTCTGCCTGGGGATCTTCCAGCGGCTGGCCCAAGAGCAGCTGCTCAAGCGCATCGATTACATCTCCACGGTTTCCGGCGGCGGCTATTTCGGCAGTTTCCTCGGCGCCTGGTTTGACCGCGGGCAGCACTCACCGGTGCGCTGGTGGCACCACTGGCTGTCGCCCGTGGCGCCCCTGGTGCAGTGGGCCGCCGACAAGGTTTCGGCGACCCTGGTGCAATGGGGGGTCGACAAGGCATTCCTGGCCAAAATGCCCCGGGTGCATCAGTCCTTCCACCATCTGCGGTCGGCCCTCCATCCGCCCGCGCCGACCACGGTCACGTCCCGCACTTATTTCACGCACGTGGAGGAGGGACTCGCCGATCTCGCGTCGTTCCCCAATTACTGGCTGCGCGAGAATGGCCGTTACCTCGCGCCCAACGGGGCCGGCGATCTGCTGGCCGCGTTCGCGGCCGCGCTGCGCAGCTGGGTGTCGATCCACGTGATTCTCGCCACCTTCTTTCTCCTGCTCTTCATCGTCGCGCAAAGCGTGCCGGCCTGGCTGCTCCGCTGGCGGCAGGATTCCGCGGCCGCCGCCGACAGCGACTCCTTCCAGTTCGTGCTGAGCCCGTATGCCTGGGTGGCGCTGGCGGGGGGCGGCCTCGCGGTTCTGTGGGGATTCGGCTACTGGCTGTTCAGCAGCTCCGCCCGTCTCCGCAACCGGCTGAACCACTGGCTGGCCATCAGCCTGACGGTTTCCCTGGTGCTGCTCGCCTATGCGCTCGCCGACTCGCTGGGGGCCAGCCTCTACTTCAACCGGGCCTGGCTGCTCGCCTGGATCAAAGGCTGGTACTGGCAGACGGGCGGTTCCCTGGCGGTGGCCGTGCTGGTGGGACGCCGCGTCCAGTCATTCCTCGAAGGGCTCTCGGCCACGGACCGGCTGAGCCTGCCCATCGGCTACCTGACGGCCGCCGCCGCCGTGGCGCTTGCCCTCGTGTGGCTGGTCGCCCTGTCCGCCGGCGGCTATGCGCTGAATGAATGGGCCTTCGGTGGCTATGCCTCGGCGTGGATGGTGCTGCTGGCCCTGTCGCTCTTCTTCGCCCTGTGGCCCCGCTTCCTGAATCTGTCCTCGCAGGCCACCTTGTATGAAACGCGGCTGACCCGTGCCTACCTCGGCGCCTCCAACCCGGCCCGGCGCGAGAACCAGCGGCTGAGCGACACCATTCCCGGCGACGCCGTGTCCTTCTCGGCCTATGCGCCAGATGCCGTGGGCGGGCCGGTCCACCTCATCAA
>DATIWI010000067.1:0-5503 GCA_035519475.1 Opitutaceae bacterium | reverse complement strand
TGATTGTAGGTGTCCGCCACGTAAACGTTGCCCGCTCCGTCCACCGTCACTCCGCTGGGGAAATTGAACTGGGCGGCGGCACCCGTGCCATCGGCATCGCCCCGGTTCAGGGCCGAGCCGGCCAGGGTGCTCACCGTGCCGCCCGGGGTGATCCTGCGGATCGTGGCATTGAAGGCGTCGGTCACGTAGACATTGGCGGCGCCATCGACCGCCACGCCGACGGGTGAGGAGAAGGAGGCGGCCGGGCCCGTGCCGTCCTGGTTGCCGCGGCTGGCGGAGGAACCGGCCAGCGTCGAGACGGTGCCATCCGGCGCGATCCTCCGAATGGTGGCATTGCCGGTGTCGGCCACGTAGACGTTGCCCGCGCGATCCAGCGCCACGCCGCCGGGCTGGTTGAACAGGGCGCTGCTGCCGGCGCCGTCCCGCGCGCCGGCGACGCCGGTCGTTCCCGCCAGCGTGCTCACGACTCCTGCTGGCGTGATCTTCCCGATGGTGTTGCCCGACCGATCCGCCACATAGAGATTGCCCGCGCGGTCGCCGCTGATGCTCACGGGATACTGGAACACGCCGGTTCCCGCACCCGCCACCGTGAGCGCGACGGCGGCGGTGGTGGCGGAGCCGAGCGCATTGGTGATCACGCAGCGGAACTGGTCGCCGGACATGGCCGGCGTCACGGCGTTGATCGTCAGCGTGGCAATGGTTGTGCCACGATAGCTTCCGCCATCGTTCAAGTTCTCCCAGATTGCGGAGCCGGCCGGTCGCCGCTGCCACTGATAGGCCGGCGCCGGGTTGCCATCGGCTGCCAGGGTGAAGATTGCATTGCGGCCTGCGGTCAGCGTCCAGCTCAGTGGCGGCGAAGCAATGGCCGGAGGTGCGGAGGATCCGGGCGTCCGGCCCCGACTCTGGGCGAAGAGCCATGCGTAGAGTTCGTCGTTGGCGTACGTGACGGTCCACACGTCGTGGCCGAGATCAGGGTAGATGGTCAGGCGGGGATTGCCCCCGGCCTGCCGGATCGCGTCGATCATCTCCAAAGTCCGCGCGACCGGCACCGTGGCGTCCAGCGCGCCATGAATGGCCCACAGCGGCAGGGTGCGCAGCTGGGAGGCAAGCGACGGGGTTCCCCCGCCGCAGAGCGGCACCGCCGCGGCGAACAGGCCGGGGCTGCGCGCCGCGAGATCCCACGTCCCGTATCCTCCCATGCTCAGGCCGGTCACATAGACGCGGTCGGGATCGATGCCATAGCGAACCACGAGATCCCGGATGAAAGCCTCGAGCGCCGCTGAGTCCCACGAGACGCCGGAACACTGCGGTGAAACCACGACGCAGGGGTAATCGCGCCCCTGCTCAATCAGCAACGGGGGGCCGTTCGCGGCCACCGCCTCCACGTTCGTTCCGCGCTGCCCGGAGCCGTGCAGAAATACCATCAGCGGCCAACGGGCCGCTGCGTCCGTGCCATACCCGGCCGGCAGATAGAGGAGGTATTGGAAGGCATAGACGTTGGCCAGGGCGGCCGATTGCGCCGTCTGGCGCTGGAGGGCCGGCGCGGCGGTCGCCACCAGGCAGAAGCCGAGCACGAAAGGCAGGCTGTCACGGAATGGGCGCATCATCGTGAGCGCAGTCCGGTTCGCGTGCGAGGGAAGGCCCGCGAGACCGGCGCGCGCTCGTGGTGAGCTTAACCCCGCGGGGAGACCGATCCCGTCAAGCCCCGGGGAAGGAGCGAGGGCGGCAGACGTGGCCGCGGGGGCTCAGGCCAGCCGCCTCGCGGCGACCGGAGCTTCGCGGGCCTGGCTTCTTCGCCCCATCCGCCCCGCCGCCACCCCGATGGCCAGTGCGACGACAAACCACTCCGCCATGGCGCCGCCGCCACCACCGCCTCCGCCGCCGGAACCGGATCCTCCGCTGGCGGCGCTGACGGTGAGCGACGCTGGATTGCTGGTCACGTTGCCGGAGCTGTTGCTGACGGTGACGGTGTAGTTTCCCGCGTTGGCCGATTGGACATTGGAGAGGGTCAGGCTGCTGCTCGTGGCGCCGGCCAGGGCGGCGCCGTTGAAATTCCATTGGTAGGCGGGCGCCGGCCGGCCGGAAGCCGTCGCTGAGAACTGGACATTGGACCCGGCAGTCACCGTCTGGCTTTGCGGCTGCATCGTGATCACGGGCGCGGCCGGGAAGAAGCCCACGCGGACGATATCATTGTCCGTGTCGGCCACGTAGACATTGCCCGCGCCGTCGACCGCGATTCCGGTGGGAAAATTGAAGCGGGCGGCGGACCCCATGCCGTCGGCGGTGCCGCCGACGCCGGCCATCCCGGCAATGGTGCTGACTGCACCGTTCGGGGCGATCTCGCGAATGGCATGGTTGTCGGTGTCCGCGACGAACAGGCTGCCGCCGCTGTCGACGGCCACGCCCGAGGGATCATTGAAGCGTCCCTGAGCGCGCGCGCCGTCAGTGGCTCCGGAGACGCCGGTTTGTCCGGCCACGGTCGTCACCGCGCGGGTGGCGATGACGACCTTGCGGATCGTCTGGTTGTTGGTGTCGGCCACGTAGAGATTGCCGCTGCCGTCGATGGCCAGGCCCTGCGGCCCGTAGAAACTGGCTGCGGCACCGATGCCGTCGGCGCTGCCGCTCGCGCCGGCGGTTCCGGCGAGGGTGCTGACTGCACCCGCGGCCGTCACCATTCGGATGGTATGATTGAGCGTGTCGGCAACATAGAGGTTGCCGGCGGAGTCCACCGCCAAACCCGATGGGCCGGAAAAACGAGCGGCGGAGCCGGCGCCGTCGGCGCTGCCGCTCGCGCCGGCCAGGCCCGCCAGGGTGGTGACCACCCCGGCCGGGGTGATCTTGCGGATGGTGTCGTTGTCGGTGTCGGCGACAAAGGTGTTGCCGGCGCCATCCACGGTCAGACCGGAGGGATGCCGGAACTGCGCGGCGGAGCCACCGCCATCCGCGCTGCCCGGGCCTCCCGCCTGGCCCGCCAGGGTGGTGACCACCCCAGCCGGAGTGATCTTGCGAATCGTGTGATTCGCGGTGTCCGCGACGTAGAGCGTGCCAGCGCTGTCGACGGCGACGTCCGCCGGGGCGGAGAAGCGGGCGGCGGAGCCGGTGCCGTCAGCAGTGCCGCTCGTGCCCGCCTGGCCGGCCAGTGTGCTCACGGTGAGGGGCGCGCTTGCGACGAGCGTCACCGGCACGGTGGTGACGCTGCCGCTCGCGTTGGTGATCACGCAGCGAAAGGCGTCGCCGTTCATGGCGGCGGTGACCGAACCGACCGTGAGCGTCGCAGTGGCGGTGCCGCTATAGGCGCCGGTGTCACTGAGGTCCTGCCAGGTGCTGCCGCCGCTCGCCTGGCGCTGCCAGCGGTAATTCGGCGCAGGGCTGCCGCCCGCCACCACGGAGAAAATGGCGTTCTGCCCGACCGTGGTCGTCTGGCCAACGGGCGGCGTGGTGATTGAGGGTGGAACGGCCGTGGCGGGCTGCAGGGACAGGATCGTCGCGGAGTAGGGCGCAAAAGAGACGGGGAAGGACGCGCCAGCGTTGCCGAGACTCCCGGTGGCAATGTCCGGCGATCCGCTGCCGGTGTGCGCGGCGTCGTCCTGCGGGATGCCGTAGGAGTAGGTCGTGCCCGTCGCCTGGGGCGTGAAACCGGTCAGCGCGACGGTCGCCGCCAGCGTGCCGGTCGGGCTCTGGTTGATGACGAGCAGGCCGAGCGAGCCGTCGGCGCGCTTGACGGCGAACACCGGGAGCAGGGTGCTGCTGCTCGTCGCGCGGACGACCGTGTCGCCGCCCCGGGCAAAGTGCGACAGCAGCTTCATCACGTAATAGGTCGGGTAGGGGTCGTAGTAGGTGGAGGACCCGAAGGTGGACGGAGTCGAGAGCACGCCGTAGTCTCCGTAGGCGCGCCAGCCGTACAGCGACGCGCTGTTGTTGTTGGTGTTGTCCTGTCCGTTCCGCGTGTCCCACCACACCAGCGCGTTGAACTCGGTCTGCAGCACGTTGCCCACGGCGTCGGCGAGGAACAGGCCATTGACCAGGCTCGTCGTCTGCTTGCCGGGATTGGAGTAGACCGAATTGTTCTCGGTCACCACGAGCTCGGCGCCGGCCCCGGCGGTGCCCAAGTAGTCGGTCAACTGCTGGCGCAAGCCCGCGGCGTCGTTCGGCCAGGTCCGCGGGGCTTGGAGCAGGGTGGCGTCGGACTCGGCGCCCGGGGCCTGCTCGTAGCGGTGGTCGATGAAGAAATCGGGTGTCACCCCGAGTGATCTCAGGGTGGCCAGCACGACGGGTGTCCAGCCGTGGTGCGCGATGCCCGTGCGCGGGTTCGTGACATTGTGCACGGGCGACCGCGAGTCGAGGGCGTCCTCGCCCACCTCGATCACGACGCCGGTCTTGATGGTGGGATCGACGGCCTTCATCCGCGCGATATAGTCCCGGGCCACCGTCGCATACGTCACCGGATCCCACTGGGCGCCGTGATAAAACGAATCCCAAGCGCTGCCGTGATAGTCGGTCTCCCAGGAGCCGTAGCACTCGTTGCCGATTTCCCAGTACCGGATGCCGATGGGGCTCGGGCGGTTCAGGCGGAGGAAATTGCGCCCATCGTCGGTCGCGAGCGGCGCGGCGGCGCGGAGGGCGGACCAATAGCCGGCGGTCCTCCAATCGACGCCCGCAAAATCGACGCCGAGATTCACGTCGCTGGAGGTGCCGAGCAGGGTGGCACTCGCGTTGGCATAGGCCACCCAGGCGGCCGCCTGCTGGGGCGTGCCCGAGCCGTAGTTGACAGTCGCGAACGTCTGGGTGCCGGCGCCGAGGATGAGCTGGGAGAACTTGTCGAAGCCGGAGGACCAGGTCCAGGTATTGAGCACGCCGGCGCTCGCATAGCTCTTGTTGGTGCTCCAGTCGTAGGCGTCCGACAACGAGCCTCCGGGAATGCGCAGCACGCGCAGCCCGGCGGCCTGCAGCAGGCTGATGGTCTGGGTCGAGGCCGCCTGCGGGTCCCAGATCACCGCGTTGACGCCGAAGACCCGCTCGTCCACGACGCGGACGGTCTGCGTGGCGTCGACGTTCAGGCTCACGCTCTGGGCCCGCCCGACTCCGGGAACACCGAAGCCGAGGAGCAGGACCAGTCCGGGCAGGACCGCGGCTCGCGCGGTTGCGCGTGACGATTTCATGGGAAACGGTGGCGCTCGAAACGCCCTGGCTTTGGACACGGACGGCACCGTAAGGTGCGGCGGCAGGATGCTGGCGCCGCGGGGTGCGTGCGGTCAACGCCGCGGTGGCGCCGGCGACCGCGAAGAACCCGGCGGCCGGTCGCGACGTTTCCCCTCGGTCGGGGCGCCGGCGGTCAGATCGTCAGCAACTCCTTCTCCTTGGCGGCGAGGTGGGTATCGACGTCCTTGATGAAGCGATCCGTCGTAATCTGGAGCTCCTTTTCGATCCGCCGGGCGTCGTCCTCGGAGAGCTGGCCCTCCTTCTGCTGTTTTCTAACCGCTTCCAGGACGGCGTGGCGGGCGTT
>DATIWI010000066.1:0-15203 GCA_035519475.1 Opitutaceae bacterium | reverse complement strand
AACCGGCGATTGGTGCTGTGGTCAAACGGAAGAACTTCGAACCTGAAGGAGTCAAGGAGTGTTTCGTCGCGAATCGAACGAGCGCAACAGCGGAGACTGGATTCGCAAGATGTTGAAGGCGAATCTGCTAAACGCGCAATTGCAGTACGCGGGCCCAAGTCGGCTCGCCCTTGGCGGACCGCCGGCTATCTCACCGGGCCATCGATCGCCATTCTCGGAAGGCAGAGGTCATATCGGCGTTGCGGCGGGAAGAAGGGAATCAGAGTGGAGACGCGAGCTTTTCCCCCTTGCGCGGGGCGGCTTTGTCCCGGTGACGGGATTGTAAATTATCCCTGTGAAGAAGTCTGCGTTCTCAGCAGAAGACAGACGGGCGGCTTCACTGATCGCCGGATCATCCGGCGGCCAGTTGAGCGGCCAGCGGGGCGACGATCACCTCAATTCCTTTGCTGCGAAGAGAGGCGATCAATGCTTCCGGAGCTTGGGCATCCGTGACGATCGAATCGATTGGCTCAAAGTCTGAAAGAAAGAACGTCGAGCGCCGGTTGAACTTTGTATGGTCGAGGCAGAACACGACTCTCGCGCTGCCGGCCATCATCGCGCGCTGGATGTCGACGAGGAGGGCATGCGAGTTGTAGATACCCTCCTCTGAAATGCCGCTGCCTCCCAGGAACGCCACATCGGCGTGCACGCGGGAGAACGTCTCGACGGCATGCGGACCGACGAGCACTCCCAGCCGTGGATAGATGGTGCCACCGGCAACGAGCACCTCGAGGCGGCTGGAACCGGAGAACAAATTGGCCACGGGGAGCGAGTTGGTAATGACCTGCGCGACCAAGTCGCCCAAATGCCGGGCGACGTGATAACAGGTGGTGCCGCCATCAACGCTAACCGTCTGACCCGGCTGGACGAGAGATGCGCAGGCTGCGCCGATCGCCTCCTTCTCATCGAATTGCCGCGTCTCGCGGATGTTGAAGACAAATTCGTCCGATTTTGGCTGGAGGGTTCTGGCACCACCGTGGGTACGCCTCGCGATGCCGAGGCGCTCCAAGGCGGTGAGGTCCCGCCTGACCGTCGACACCGACACTCCCACCTGCTGCGCAAGCTCTTCGAGCGAAGCGAATTCGGCCTCTTGAAGACGAATTCCTATCTTCGCTTGGCGCTCCTCAGGATTCATTCATGATAGATATTGGAAGATTATGAACTAAAATGCAACTTTTTCTTTGACTAATTTCAACATACCTTTCAGAAACAGTCGTAATCTATCATATTATTCCATGATAGCCCCACCCCCATTGCCCCATCGCTCCGAAGTCGAGCATCTGGTTCGACGGCTTCTTTATGAGCGATTGGGCCGGACGGTTCCGCGTGGGGCGCTGGCGCCCAACCCGCTCGTGGTAAACGTGAGCGCACGGCACTGTCACCTGACTCCAGCGGCGGTCGAGGCTCTCTTCGGGAAAGAGCGTACGCTCACGCCGATGAAGTGGCTTTACCAGAAGGGCCAATTTGCCGCGCAGGAAACGGTGACATTGGTCGGGCCGCGCAGCCGCGTAATCTCCAACCTGCGTATCCTCGGGCCTTGTCGCGACCTCAACCAAGTCGAACTCGCATTAACTGACGCGATCGCCCTCGGCTTTGATGTCCCCATCCGTCTGTCGGGAAACGTCGCGGGAACGCCGGGCTGCATGCTGATGGGACCAGGCGGCTTCTTTGAAATGAAGGAAGGGGTGATTCGCGCCGCGCCTCACGTGCACATGAGCCCGGCCGACGCCGCGTTCTACGGGGTGAAGCCGGGCGACTACCTGAAGCTCCGCGTAGGAGGATCGTGCGCGACGACCTTTGACCGCCTCCTGGTGCGCGTTCACGCGGACTTCCGGCTCGAGGTGCATATTGACACTGATGAGGGCAATGCCTGTGCCCTCCAGCCGGATACCCCCGTTGAACTCCTTAAGTGAAACCGCCGCCATTTCTCGAAATAACCTCAACCCTCACCCACCAACCCACATGAGTGATTCCATCGGCATGGTAGAAACCCGTGGCTACGTCGGCTCCGTCGAAGCCAGCGACGCCATGGTCAAGGCCGCAAGCGTTACGCTGGCCCGGCAGATTCAGATCGGCGGCGGTTATGTGACCGTTATCGTCAAAGGCGACGTCGGCAGCGTGAAGGCGGCGATCGAGGCGGGCTCCGAAGCCGCCAAACGCGTCGGCGAGCTCGTATGCTCGCACGTCATTCCGCGCCCGCATCCCGAACTGCTGAAACAGATCGGCCTCTGATCCGGCGCTCAACGCTCACTTCAACGATTTTCCTCATGACACAAGAAGCACTCGGCATGATTGAAACAAAGGGGCTGTGCGCGCTGCTCGAGGCGGCGGACTCCGCCCTCAAGGCCGCCAACGTGGTGATGACCGGTTACGAGGCCGTCGGCAGCGGCTACGTGGCCGCGTTCTTCCGCGGCGACGTTGCTGCGGTCAAGGCGGCGATCGACGCCGGGGCCGAGGCGGCCCGCGGCGTGGGCGAGGTGGTCAGCGTGCAGGTCATTCCGCGGCCGCACGAAGAGCTGGCCCAGCTCGGCCGCTGGATCTCCGGCGCGGCCTGAGGCGATTCCGCCCGTCGCTCGTCGCGGCGACCCGCCGGTGCGATCCACCGCTCCGCGCGCGACCAGCCTCCATGAACATTCTCGTCGCCAATCTGGGCTCGACCTCCTTCAAGTTCCGACTTTTCCGGTTCGCCGGCGAAGACGCGACGCTGGTGGCGCGCGGCGGCTTCGAGCGCGTCGCTGACCATGGCCGGGCGATCGACGACTGTCTGGCCGAACTCAAGGCGGCCGGCCATGTCCGGGCCGCGGGGGATCTGCATGGCGTGGGCTTCAAAACGGTGCTGGGCCGCGATCTCACCGGCTGTGTTCCCGCCGACGAACGGGTGATCGCCGCGCTGGAGGGTTTCCGCGAGCTCGCGCCCGCCCACAATCCGCCCTACGCGGAAGGCATCCGGCGGTTTCAGGAGAAGCTGCCCGGCGTGCCGCTGGTCGCGCTTTTCGAGACCGCCTTTTACCAGTGGATGCCGGAGGCCGCGACCCGCTATGCCGTGCCCGAAACGTGGCATCGGGCCGGCGTCCGGCGCTATGGTTTTCACGGCGCGAGCCACAAATTCGTGGCGGAACGCTCCGCCGAATTGCTCGGGCGGCCCGACATCGCCGAGCGGGTCCGCCGCCTCTACCAGGATGGACCCGGGCCCGGGAGTCCCGCCCGGCCCCGGCTGCGCGTCATCTCGTGTCACCTGGGCGGCAGCAGTTCCATCACCGGCATTTGCGACGGGTTGGCCGTCGGCACCAGCATGGGGCTCAGCCCGCAGTCGGGATTGCCACAGAACAACCGGGTGGGAGACCTCGACTCCGCCGCCGTGCCCTATGTGCTCAAGACCTTCGGCCTGCCCCTGGCGGAGGTTGAGCGGCAGATGACGAAGGAGAGCGGCCTCCTCGGGCTGTCCGGTGTGGGCAATGACGTGCGCGACATCCGCGCCGCCGCCGCCCAGGGCAACACGCGCGCCCGGCTCTCGCTCGAGGTTTTCATCCATTCCGCCCGGCACTGGATCGGCGCGTTGCACTTCGAGCTCGGCGGCTGCGAGGCGATCGTCTTCACCGCCGGCATCGGCGAAAACGATGCGGAGCTCCGCGCCGCCAGTCTGCGCGACCTCGGCGACCTCGGCATCGTGCTCGATCCGGCGAGGAATGCCGCCGTGCGTGGCGCCGAGGCCGAGATCTCGGCGCCGTCCTCGCGGGTGAAGGTCCTGGTCATTCCCGCCAACGAGGAACTCGTGGTCGCGCGCGAGACCCTGCGCGCCCTGGCCGCGCGCAACTGAATTTCACTCCCACCGCAACTCCAACTCCACCCACCTATGTCCAAAGCCATCGGACTCCTCGAAACCCGGGGCCTCACCGCCCTCGTCACCGGCACCGACGCCATGCTGAAGTCCGCCAACGTGGCGCTGGTCGGCCCGGTCAAGCAGGTCGGCAATGCGCTCGTCAGCGCGGTGGTGGTCGGCGACGTCGCCGCCGTCAAGGCCGCGACGGACGCCGGCGCCCAAGCCGCCCGCGCCGTCGGCGAGGTCGTCAGCGTGCAGGTCATTCCGCGCCCGCACGACGATGTCCAGACCGTGTTGCCCAAGCCGGCGGCGAAGAAATAACCCTTGCTGCGCCGCGACCGGACTCGCCATCGGGGTCCGCTGACGGGCCGGGTCGCGCGCCATTCACCATGTTTCTCGCACGCGTCATCGGCCAGGTCGTCGCCACGAAGAAAGACGAGGCGATGAAAGGCCGCAAACTGCTGCTCCTTCGGCCCCTTCTCGTGGACGAAGCCAGCCCCGGGCAGTTCCGCCCGGGCGTCAATACCGTCGTGGCCGTCGACGCGCTCGGCGCCGGCACCGACGAACTGGTGTTGTTCTGCCAGGGCAGTTCCGCGCGGCAGGCCGCCGGCATGAAATCGCTCCCGGTCGATGCTGTCGTCACGGGCATCGTCGATACCGTCGATGTCCTGAACCAGAAGATCTATCCTCCGAAAAAGTGAGTCAGCCGGCGCCCGCGGCGGTGCAGTGCGCCTGAAGCTCACCCGCATGCCTCCGCCGTCCGGGGCTGAACTCCCGCCCGCCCACCATGGCCACCGACTTCCAGATTGATGAGAACACCCTCCGCGGCGTGGTCGAGGAGGTGCTGCGCGGATTGGGCCGTCCCGCCACGAACCGAACGGGGGAGGCGCCCGCCCGGGGCAGTGACCAGCCGCCCGCGGCGGCGCCGGTCGCACCGGTCCGTCCGGCTCCCGCCCGCCGGGGTTCGCGTTACGGCGTGTTCGCGGATGCCAACGAAGCGTGCGCGGCCGCCCACGAAGCGTTCCTGCAGCTCAAAGCGAAGGGAGTGGCGGCGCGCGCCAAGGTGGTCGACATCGTCAAGGAGCTGGTCACCGCGAAGGCGGTTGAGTGGGGTCGGCTCGAGTTCGAGGAGACCAAGATCGGCCGCCTGGAGCATAAGATCGAAAAGCTCCAGATCGTGCGGCTCGTGCCGGGCGTCGAGTGGCTGCGCCCCTACGGGCTCAGCGGCGATCACGGCATCACGATGGAGGAGAATACCCCCTTTGGCGTGGTTGGCGCCATCACGCCCGTCACGCATTCGGTGCCAACGCTCAGCGGCAACATCATCAACATCGTCGCGGCGGGGAACGCCGTCGTCTTCAACCCGCATCCTGGCGGCGCGCGCTGCGCGGTCACGGCGGTGCGGGCGTACAACGAGGCGATCCAGGCCGCCCTCGGCATCGAGAATCTGGTGTGCGTCGTCGAAAAGCCCACGCTGGAGTCGTTCGACGCCCTGGCGAAGCACGAACTCGTCCGCCTCCTCTGCGTCACCGGCGGTCCGGGCGTGGTGCAGGCCGCCATGCGTTCGGGCAAGCGCGCCATCTGCGCCGGCCCGGGCAACCCGCCGGTGCTCGTCGACGGGACGGGCTGCGTGAAGAAGGCGGCGCGCGACATCATCCAGGGCGGCGCCTACGACAACAATCTGCTCTGCATCGGTGAGAAGCAGGTGTTCGTCCTGGAGGCGGTGGCCGACCAGTTCATCGCGGGCCTGCTGGCCGCCGGCGCGGTGAAGCTGAGCGCCGCGCAGGTGGAGAAGCTTACCGCCGCCGCGTTCACCGTGTCCAAGGATGCCGGCGGCTGCTCGCACGCGGTGCTCAACCGCGCGCTCATCGGACGCGACGCCGCCGTCCTCGCCCGGGAGGCCGGCGCCACCGTGGCGGCGGACACGCCAATGCTCTTTGCCGAAACCGCGCTCGAACATCCGTTCGTGATGGAGGAGCAGATGATGCCCATGCTGCCGGTCGTGCGCGTGAAGAGCGTGGAGCAGGGGGTCGAATACGCCCTGCGCTCGGAGCACGGCTACAAGCACTCCGCCATCATCCATTCGCTCAACGTCGACCATATGACGCAGATGGCCCGGGCGCTCGACACCACGCTGTTTGTCAAGAACGGCCCGAGCATCACCGGCTTGGGACTCGGCGGCGAGGGGTACTTGAGCTACTCGATCGCCACCACCACCGGCGAGGGGATCACCAATCCGCGCACCTTCACCCGCACGCGCCGCTGCGTGATGGTCGACAACCTCCGCATCTACTGACCGCCATGCTTCTCGCCCGCGTTGATGGAGTCATCGTTGCGACGGTCTGCCACCCGAGCCTGCGCGGCTGCCGGACGATCATCTGTCAACCACTCGACGCGCAGGGGCGCGACGAGGGCGCGCCGGTCCTCGCCGTCGATCCGCACAGTGCGGGGCTGCACCAGCGCGTCATTCTCTCCACCGACGGCTCCGCCACCCGCGACTACGTCAAGGACCCGCAGTCGCCGCTGCGCAACATGATCATTGGCGTCGCCGATGCCGCCGCGGAGGGCGGCGCGGGAAGTACCAAGTGACAAGTACCAAGTATCAAGAGACCGGAAGTCGGAATCAGCCGCACCTTACACTTTACACCTCAATCTCGAAGCAATGCGCCTCGGACACGTCATCGGCAGAGTCACGCTGGCCAAGCAGGATCCCTCCTATCGGGGCGGGCGCTTCCTGCTCGTGCAACCGCTGTCAAAGGCCCAGTACGCGGGCGCGGCGATGACACCGCTCGCCCCGGGCGTCAGTCTGGTGGTCTATGACCGGCTGGGCGCCGGGGTGGGGCACATCGTGGGCTTCACCGAGGGCTCCGAGGCGGCGATGCCCTTCGATCAGCCGACGCCGGTCGATGCCTACAGCGCCGCCATCGTCGACCAGATCTTCTACACGCCACCCGCCTGAGCCGCTTTCACCATGCGCAAAGTCATCACCGCCCGCGAAGCCGAGGAACTCCTGCGCACAGGGCAGGCCGCACCGGCGGATGCCATTCTCACGCCGTCGGCGCGCGATGTTCTGCGGGGCCACGGACGGCCCGGCGGCCCGCCCGCCGCCCGGCCTGCGCCGGCACCCGCCGCGGGCAAGGAATTCATCGTGCCGGATTTTGAGTTCAGGTGGACAGCTGGCGCCGACCCGCGGACTGCGACCGAGATCGAGCGTTTCTTCAACTCGCCGGCCGTCCAAACGCTGAAGGAGCGCATTTGCGAGATCGGCCGCCGCATCTGGGCGAAGGGTTACGTCGACGGCAACGGCGGCAACATCACCGTCCGCGTCGGGGACAATCTCGTGCTCTGCACGCCGACCCTCATTTCCAAGGGCTTCATGACCCCCGCCGACGTGGGTCTGATCGATCTTGACGGCCGGCAGCTGGCGGGCGCGCGCAAGCGCACCAGCGAGGCCATGACCCACCTCGCCATCATGAAGCGCCAGCCCCAGGCCAAGGCCTGCGTGCACGCCCACCCGCCGCACGCCACCGCGTTTGCCGTCGCCGCCGTGCGCCCGCCCACCTGCATGATCCCGGAGGCGGAGGTTTTCCTGGGTGAAATCGGCTATGCCCGCTACCAGACACCCGGCACGCCCGCCGTCGCGGACGAGGTGGGCACGGTGGCGGTCGACCATTGCTCCGTGATCATGGAGAACCACGGCGTGATCGTGTGGGGCAAGGACGTCGAGGACGCCTACTGGAAGCTGGAGAACACCGACGCCTATTGCCAGACCGTGTGGATCGCCTCGCAGTTGGGCGGCAGCCTCCACTCGATCGGTCCCGACAAGCTCCGCGATCTCATCGCGCTGCGAAAGACGCTGGGCATGCAGGACCGGCGCGAGGGCCTGAAGGAGTGCGAGCTGTG
The DNA here is from genome assembly GCA_035519475.1 of Opitutaceae bacterium. GTDB lineage: Bacteria > Verrucomicrobiota > Verrucomicrobiia > Opitutales > Opitutaceae > Fen-1467. The sequence continues at coordinate 7,441 of DATIWI010000066.1, read as the reverse complement.
CGACAACAGCGAGTTCCGCCCGGGCGTGGTCTGCCAGGTGCCGGCCGCGGAAGGCGCGCGGGCCGGTGGCGGGCAGGCGGACCCGCAGCTGGAGGCCCTCGTGCAGCAGCTCACCGATCAGATCATGAGACAGCTCGCGGGGAAATAGGGCGGGCGTCGGCAAGGCGGCTTGCCGCCGGCGGGGTGGCGACAGAGAGTTTGCCCGGGAGGGAAACGCGGTGTTGTGTGGGCCGTCGTGACACCGGATCGTTTTCACCGCATTGCCGTCGTCGGGGCCGGGGCGATCGGCACCTTTTACGGCGCGCGGCTCGCGCTCGCGGGGAGCGAGGTGCATTTTTTCGTGCACAGCGGTCTGGCGCCGATGCGGACGCGGGGAATCACGCTGCGGGAAGGGGAGCGGGAATGGCGGTTGCCGCCGGAGCGGACGGCGGTCCATGGCGCGACGGCCGAGATCGGGCCAGTCGACGTGGCGCTCGTCACCCTCAAGACCACGGCCAACGACCAGCTGGCGGCGCTGCTGCCGCCTTTGCTTGGACCGAAGACGGCGATCCTCACCCTGCAGAACGGCCTGGGGGCCGATGAATTGCTGGCGTCGTTGTTCGGCGCAGGGCGCATCGTCGGCGGCCTGGCGTTCATCGCGGCGGTGCGCGAAGCCCCCGGGGAAATTCGCATTTACACCCCGGGGCACGTGACGCTCGGGGAATTCGGCCGGCCGGCGGGATCGCGCGTGCATGAGTTGGTCGCGCTTTTTCAGCGCGCCGGGGTGGTGTGCCAGCCGGTGGACAATCTCGACGAGGCTCGCTGGCGGAAGCTGTTATGGAACATCCCGTACAACGGCCTGACGATCACCGCGGGCGGCCTGACCACCGATCGAATCCTCGATTCCCCCGAGTGGGAACGCGAGGTGCGGGCCCTGATCGACGAGATCGTTGTGGCAGCCGGCCGGTTTGGCTACGTGATCCCGGCGGATTTTGTCGTGGAGCAATTCGCGCACACCCGCCGCATGGGCGCCTACCGGCCTTCCAGTCTCACGGATTACCTCGCCGGCCGGGAGGTCGAGGTCGAGGCCATCTGGGGCGAGCCCCTGCGCCGCGCGCAGGCCGCCGGCGCGGCGATGCCGCATCTGGAGAGACTCTACGCTGAGCTCAAACGGCTCACCGCCGGCCGGAAGGCGGACTTGTCAACCAATCGTTGACAAGCGCTCTCGAGGTCCCCGTCGATTTCGCGTGGCGGCTCGTCCGCCTGCCGGAACGGTTTGTCCACCGGAGCACGGCAAACCAGTTCCGCCGAAGCGGCCGGCGCGATGAGCCTGGCCGTGCTGACAGGCTCGGTTTTCGGGGTCGCCCCGCTCGACGGCAGGTCAACTATTCGCTGACCTGTCGGACTTTACTTCAACTGCACATCCCAGACCTTGGAGCGGCGCGCAGTGCCGTCAGGTCCGCTCACCTCCAAGACCACGACCAGGTTGCCGGGCTCCTTGTACTGGTGAATCGGGTTCTGCTCCGCCGAGGTCTCGCCGTCGCCGAAATCCCATTTCCACGCGGTGATCTTGCCCCCGGAAAGATCCTGGAACGCGACGAGGCGGCGATCCATGTCGATGACCCGCCAGGTCCACTGCGCCTCGATCTTCTTCCGGAACTGCGGCTCGAGCGGCATGAGCCGGAAGGCGCACAGCTCGGAGGCGTTGCCATACATGGTGTGGTGCCGCGACAGGTTCCAGAACGCGCTGCTGCCGCGCTTGTTCACGTCGTCGTAGTCAATCACGGCGAAGCTCAGGCCGATGATCTTGTTCTCGGCGAGCACCGACTCCACGGCGCGCGGCGGGCCCTCGGGGCCGGCGTAATCGAAGGGTGTGATCCAGAACTCCAGCACGAGTCGCCCGGACTGGCCGGGGCGAAAGCGGTAGGCGGTGGCGGCGTTGGCCCACGGGAGTTCCTTGAGCCAGGTCGCGGAACTCCACGCCATGCACCAATCCTTGCCCTCGGCGGGCGTGAAGATGTGGTAGTTCTGCGCCTGGACGCCGTGGATCGCCCAGTGCGCCTCGTTCACGCTGATCCGCTCGTCCGCCGCCGCGCGCGCCGTCCCGACCTCGTCGGGTGTCCAGAATTCCTGGTGGCCCTTGTCGATCAGCGGCCCGCCGGAGGCGTCGCCGTCCACCACGACTTCGAACGTGTCATTGTGCAATCCGGGCAGGGCGAAGTCCCAGTAATCGTCGAAGGCCTCGTAGAGGAAGTACAGACGGTTGAGCCCTTTGACCCAGCCGACGCGGATCTTCACGTCCAGGTTCTTGGGGTCGGGCGTGGCGTGTCGGCTGGAATCGTCGACGAATTGGTCCATGCCGATGACATAGTCGTCCGGCACCAACGCCCAGTCGTCCGGGTTGCCGTCAACCCGCGGAATCTTGTCGGCCGGGAATTGAAAAACCTTAAAGGTCACCTCGGGCCGATCGAGGGCGGCGGTGGAGACGACCGCCAGGAGCGCGCCGAGCGCGCCGAGCAGAACACGGGAGGATCGCATGGCTCTTTCCTTCGCCGCGCGCAACGGCGCACGCAATCCCCGAATGAGCTCCGTCAATCCGGTTCCGCCGTGGTGTGGGCCCAAGCGGGCGGATTCCCGGAGCGGAATTCAGGGTGGCGGATCTTGCCGCCCACAAAGGCGAGGAAGCCGCCCAGGCTTACCGCGGCCACGGCGGTTGCAAGGCTGAGGGGCACGGCTGGGCGCTGCAGCCGCGGGAACTTCCAGAGACCGAGGAGGGCGAGCGCGGACGCGGCCGCGGCGAGGTAGTAGGCCCAGACGATGCGTTCCGCCAGATATTGGTGCCAATTGAGCCACTTCTGCGCCGCGTCGTTCGACATCGCATAGACCCGGTCGTAGCCGGCATGGCCAAAGTGAGCCACGACCCAGGCCGAGGCGGCGGCCAGCATCATCACCACCAGACCGATGGCCTGCCCGCCGCGACTGCGCGCGACGAGGGCCACCACGAGCGAAAAAACACCCGCGGCCAACCCGTAGATCGGCAGCGGGTGTAACAGGACGTGGACGTATTCGGGCTGGCGCAGGGCCTGCCAGAATTCCGTCCACAGAAGCTGCATCGCCGCGGCGGGCCTACTTCACAATCTCGATATTCGCGAGCAGATTCAGACCGTCGCGGTTCACGAACTTGCCCTTCACCGTGATCGTCTTGGCGGCATACTGCGCGAGCTCCGCATTGGCCGGCTTGTGCTCGCCGATCAGCAGGTAGACCGTGCCGTCCGTGCTCTTGAGGCCGACCGGCAGTCCGCTGGAAATGCATTTCTCGGCACACGCCGCGTGTCCGTCACCGTGCGCGCCGTGATCCAAGTAACAGGCCATGTCGAGCACCTCGCCGGTGACGGTGATCATGCTGCCGCTTTTCGGCATGTCCATGTGGCCTTTTGTGTCGCCCGACATGGGCATGTCGCTGGCATGGGCGGCGAGCGCCAAGGCCGCGCCCGCGGCCAACCCGGCAAGGAATTTGGAGAGAAGACTGAAGTGCTTCATGAGGAATCGATTCAGGATTGAGGTTGAGAAGCGGCGAACACGAGAGGACCTAACGTTCGCCATCTCGTGGGAGAATGCAAACGGCCGCTGTATTCCCGCGAAGCAAAGCTCTCGGGGCAGCGGCAGCCGCGTGCTGCCGGCGCCCGCGAGTCACTGCTGCGTGACGGTCAGGGCGTAGCCGCCACTGGTGTGCCAGTGCCCATAGACTTGGACGTAGTACGTCGTGTTGGGCTGAACCGGAAAGGAATATTGAAGGTTGGCGCCGGCGGTGCCGTCCTCCTGCTGGCCGATGGCGGATTTGTTGGCGTCATAGGCGATGATTCCAGGTTGGAGCGTCGTGGAGCGATTCTCCAGGGACACCTTGGCGGTGCCCGCGTCCGCGCCGGTCTTGATCTGGAAGAAATCGATGTCGGCAACATCCATGATGTCAGCCTCGATCATCTGGCCGATCTGGATTGATTTAGCGCGCAGGATGTCGTCGTTCGGCTCGTATGCGTCGTGCCGGTTGAGCGGGGTGACCGACAGGAGGTAAGCCCCCGTCGACGACCAATGCCCATAGACTTGCACGTAATAGGTCGTGTCAGGCTGAACCGAGAGGAGGTATTCGAGATTTGCGCCGGGAGTCCCGTTTTCGCGCTGGTCCAGGGCGGACTTCTGGGCGTCGTACAATCTGATTCCGGGCTGCAGCGTGGTGGAACGATTCTCCAGGTAAATCCGGACGATATCGCGGTAGACCGGCGGAGTCGTGAACTGAAAGCAATCGATGTCGTTGGCGGCGGAGACGGCGGCGCGCACCCCGGTCCCCAACGGGATGGCGTTGGGGGTGAACAAATCGTCGTTGGGTTCGATCTCGAGATCGTGCGTTGGTTTCGTCAGTTCCTGCTGCACGGCCTCCGTGACGGGTTTGGCGGCGGCGAGCGCGGCGGCGGCCTGCAGGTCCGGCAGCGCGTCTTGAAGTCTCCCTTGGGAGACGGCGATCAGGCCGCGATTCAGGCCGGCAGGAGCGTAATGCGGGTCCTTGTCCGTCGCCTGGTCAAAGGCCTTGCGGGCGGCATCCGCATTTCCGGTCTTGGCGTACTCGACGCCGAGATTGTTGTAGACGGCCGGCAGCGGGAGAGTGCCGGCGAGTTTCTCGAACAGCGCAATGCTCTCGCTGTGCCGGCCGGCCTCGGCGGCGCTCAGCGCCTGCTCGATTTGTCGCCGGAGATCCTCATCCTTGAGCGGCTGGCCCGAGGATTTTTCGTACTCTTGGGCGATGACCGACAGGGTGGTGACGTAGAACTTGGTGGAGAGATCGCTGTTCAGGATATTCACGCCGCCGCTCTGGGCGATGCTGCCTGATCCCGTTTGCAGGACATTGCCGGCGCCACCTTGCGTGACCGTGGTGCCACCGCCCTCGCCCGCCTGCCGCCGCAGCAGGGACGGGAAGACCGCGATGACGGCGAGGGCCAGCGGCAGTATCACCGCCACCAGCCACCAATACTTCTTGGGGTACGATGGAGCCTCTTGGGGCATGGTCGTGCGCAGCGGAGCGAGGCGGGGCGGACGGGAGTCTACGCCCGTTGCGTCCGGTTTTCAAACGGGACGGCGCCCTTTCGGCCGGTGGCGCCACGCTCACGGACCAGGTTTCCCCGGCGGCGCCAACCCGGTCAGGTCACGGATTCCGCCCCCGAGGCGAGGCGGGGAGGGCCCGGGCGCGCCACACGAAATACACGGCCGGGTAGACGAGCAGTTCCATCAGCGTGGATGTCACCACGCCTCCGACCATGGGCGCGGCGATGCGTTTCATGACGTCGGCCCCCGCGCCGTGGCTCCAGAGGATGGGCAACAGGCCGGCGATGATGACGGCCGCCGTCATCGCCTTGGGACGGACGCGCTTGACGGCGCCATGGTAGATGGCATCGCGCAGGTCCGCCGGGCCCTCCAGGCGGCCCGTGCGCTGCCAGTCGGCGAAGGCCAGATCGAGGTAGAGCAGCATCACGACGCCGGTCTCCGCGTCGAGACCGGCCAGGGCGATGATGCCCACCCACACCGCGACGCTCAGATTGTAGCCGGAGAGGTCCAGCATCCAGAACGCGCCCACGAGGGAAAAGGGCACGGCGAGCAGCACGATGGCGGTCTTCGTCAGCGACTGGGTGTTGAGGTAGATGATGAGCAGGATGATCAACAGCGTGAGCGGCACGACGATCATCAGCCGCTGCCGCGCGCGCTGCAGGTACTCGTACTGGCCGCTCCAGATGAGGTTGTAGCCGGCCGGCACCGTGAGTTCGCCCTTGGCGATGGCCTCACCGACTGCCCGGCGGGCCAGGGCGACGTAGGTGCCGATGTCGAGGCCGTGCACATCGACGTAGACCCAGGCGTTCGGCACTGCGCCCTCGCTTTTCACGCCCATCGGCGCGGCCACTACCCGGATCCGGGCCAGTTGCCCCAACGGGACCTGCGCCAGCGGGGCGGACGTGGCCGGATTGCCCGCCATGGCCGGAGAACCGCCCAGGCCACCGCCCATCGCAGCCGGACTGCCGCCGGTGCGCACCGGAACAGCGATCTGGCGGAGCGCATCGAGGCTGTCGCGATAGTCGCGGCTGTAGCGCAGGATCACGCCGTAGCGCTGCAACCCTTCGACCGTGGTGGTGAGCGGCATGCCGCCGAGGGCGACCTCGAGCACATCCTGCACGTCGCCGACGGTCAGCCCGTAGCGGGCGATGGCGTCGCGATCGATTTCGAATTCGACGTAGTTTCCCCCCATCACCCGTTCGGCGAACACGCTGCTGGTGCCGGGCACGCGGCGGATGATGGCTTCGATGCGCGCGGCGATGCGCTCGAGTTCGGGCAGGTCGGGGCCGGCGACCTTGATGCCGACGGGGGTCTTGATGCCGGTGGCCAGCATGTCGATTCGCGTCTTGATCGGCATCGTCCAGGCATTGGTCAGGCCGGGAAACTGCACGGCGCGGTTCAGGGCGTCCGTCAGTTCGTCCAGGGTGCGCCGGCGATGCGCGATGAGCTTGCCCGCGTCGTCGCGGAGGTCGATGGCGGGCCAGTCGTCCTCGGGCTTCAGCATGATGGTGGTCTCGATCATGTCCATCGGCGCGGGGTCGGTGGCGGTCTCCGCGCGCCCGGCCTTGCCGAAGACCTGCTGCACCTCGGGAAAGCCGCGGATGATCCGGTCGGTCTGCTGCAACAGCTCGCGCGCCTTGGTGGGCGAGATGCCGGGAAACGTGGTCGGCATGTAGAGCAGGTCGCCCTCGTAGAGCGGCGGCATGAACTCGGAGCCGAGGCGTTGGTAGGGAAAGGCGACGCCGGCCTTCGCCGCCCAGTCGTGGAGGCGGCCCGCGGGCAGATGGGCGACCACCAGCTGGTTCCACGGGAAGAAGACCCACGCGACGATCAGGGCCGCGCCGCCGATGACGACCCCGCGAAAACGGACGACCAGGTCGAGGAGCGGATGGTAGAGCCAGATGAGGATCCGGTTCAGGGGGTTCTTTTCCTCGGACGGAATGCGGCCGCGGACGAACAGGCCCATCAGCACCGGAGCGAGCGTGACGGAGAGCAGCGCGGCCGCCCCCATCGCGTAGGTCTTGGTGAATGCGAGCGGTTTGAACAGCCGGCCTTCCTGCGCCTGCAGAGTGAAAACCGGCAGGAACGAGACGGTGATGACCAGGAGGGAGTAGAACAGGGTGGGGCCGACCTCGATCGAGGCGTCCCGGATGATGTCCCAGTGCGGTTTGCGGCCACCGTCGCGCTCGAGATGCTTGTGGGCGTTCTCGATCATGATGATGACAGCGTCGACCATGGCGCCGATGGCGATGGCGATGCCGCCCAGCGACATGATGTTCGAGCTGATCCCCTGCCGATACATGATCAGGAACGATGCCAGCACCGCCACCGGCAGGATGATGATGGCGACGAGCGCGCTGCGCAGGTG
>DATIWI010000065.1:0-12940 GCA_035519475.1 Opitutaceae bacterium | reverse complement strand
TCCGCGAGGAAATCCGGGCTGTCCTCGAGATTCATGCTGGTCTTGAGGCGCTGGTAAAGCGCCACGCGCTGGTACAGGTCGACCACCTCCCGCTGAAAGGCGGTCCGGGCCGCGTCCTCGACCGGCTCGGCGAGGTGTTCCTGGCGCTCGAGCTCTGCGAGTCCGCCCCGGAGTTCGTTGTACGAAAACCGCTTCTGGGCACCCGCTTCCGGGCCGAAGATCGCCAGGACCTCAGGGTTCTCGATGAGAAAATCCTGATAGCTGTCGGCCACCGAGGGATTGAACAGGACGTCCAGCAACCACTCGATCGGCTGGACCGGCTGGCCGTCGGGGGCCGCGAGGCGCTGCCGGCCCTGCATCACGAGCAGCGAGGTGCGGGCCACGGTGTCGAGCGGCTTGATCCGGCCGTTGAGGAGAATCGGGAGCCGGCCGAAGCCGCGCAGATCGAAATCGGAGGCGGCGCGCGGCGGCAGCAGGGTTGATCCGAGGTAGGCGAGCCCGAGCAGCAGTATCAGAAGAGGGAGGAATCGTTTCATCAGCGACGGAGGGAACACGGACTACACGGATGGGCACGGATCGAGTGACTCACTGTCGGGATGCATCGGCGATCGTCGCGGCAGATCATGGGATGGCCGCGGCGGCGGCGGCGCGCTTGCGGAAAAAGCCGGCGAGATGGATCCCAAACTGGATCACGAGGCCGAGCGCGATCAGGGCGCACGAGGCATAGGGCATGGCCCAGCTCGGGTTGCGCACCACCTGCAGAATGGAGGTGCGGTCATTGTTCTCGAAACCCGCCTGATAGAAGGTGAGGCCGCCGTACCGCAGCGGATTGTTCATGTAGATCAGCACCTCGCGGTCCACGCGGCCGTCTTCGGACCGAAGACGCACGCGGCTCGAGAAATTCTTGGGAATGTCCGTGCCGGCGTAGCGGTCGTGCGAGAATTTGATCAGGCTGATCGAGAAGGGCTGGTAGTAGCGGGTGGGGCGCAGCGCCAGCGACCACGAACGGCCCTGGTAGGAGAAGGTCTGCGGCTCGACCAGCAGGGTCGAGACCAGCCACGTGCCGATGCGGCCCTCGGCTCCGGTCAGTTCGACGAAAACGGTGGGCGTATTCTGCTCGTCCGGCTTGTAGGTGATCTTCTCCGGCAGCGCGACCAGTTCCGGCCCGAAGCCCTGGTCAGCCGGCGAGGGGGCGGCATTGGGGATCCGGCTCCGCATCTGGAGCACGGAGTTCGGAAAATAGAGCACCGTCCGGACCGTGAACGGCAGCGCCGGATGCTGGAGGGTGCCCATCGCCTGCAGCGCGCTCTCGGGGATCGCCACCACGCTGTCAAACTTCGGATCCGTGGTGTCGAGGATCGCCAGCTCCGTCTTCAGGGCGCTTTCGGAGTAATTCTTGGTCGCGCCCTGATCGAGCCGCATCACACCGTCCCGCTGCCACAGGCCGGTGAAGAGTTCGCCCAACAGCAGCAGGATCAGGCCAAGGTGCGCGAGCCAGATGCCGGCCTTCCGCCATCCGAGGCGGAAGCGATAGGCGTGGGCGGCGGCGAGGTTCACCAGCAGCAGGCCGCCAATCAGATAGCCGCCGGGAAAGACGGGCACGGACACCGGGGTGCCGGGCACATGCACCATCACAAACAGCGAGCGGAAATACTTCTGCTGCACCGCCCACACTCCGAGATTCACCTGGTCCAGAGTCGCCAGGAACACCAGGACCAAGGAGAGGGCCAGCAGGATCACGGTCACCCGCAGCGAGGTGAAGAACTGGACGAAGGGCTTGGCCAGGGGGTTCATGGACGCTCAAGGGGCCCGTACCGTGTGGAGAAACTCGAGAAAGGCGGGCTTGGCGCGCGCCACCAGGGCGTCGGGGCCCGTCAGTTTGAAGAACCAGGTTTCGCCGGGACGCGGCACGATCGCGCCCAGGATGCGCGAGCCGCCGTTCCCCGCGTCAAACACCAGGAGGCGGAGTCCGTTGACCTCGAGGGTCTCCGCCGATCCTTCGAGGGCGGCCACCGGCGGGAGCTGCAGCTGGCCGCGCCAGCGATTCACGTTGGCCAGATCGCCGCCGACGTCACCCGGAAAGGCGGTGATGGACAGGTCGGCCGCACCCTCGGGTCCGCTGACCGCATAGCTGCCCTTGCGCATGGCCGAGCCCGCCTTCGGCGTCCAGTCGGACGGGGCGGTCCAGACCAGCGCCTGGCCGGCGGCGGTCGCCACCGGCTGCGCCGCCATATCCGGCGCGCCGGACGCGCCGTCGATGGGCGGATGGCCCGGCGGCAGACCGCCCTGCGCCAGCGAACCGGCGGCGGGCACGCCGCGGGCCGAGGCGGGGAGATCGTTGGTGTTGGCGATGCGTTCGGGAGTGGCGACGGGCGGCTCGCCGGCCCCGGGGGTGAAGCGCACCGATTGCAGGAAGCCGAGGAACGCGTTTCGCTGCGAAGCGACCAGATCGGCCTCGCCCATCAGCTTGAAGAACCAGGTCTGGGCGGGTTGCTTCAGGATGGCCCCGAACAAGCGCACGCGGCGGCCGCCCTCCGGCACCGGGCCGTCGCTGAGCAGATCGACCACCAGGAATTCGCCCGCCGGGCCGGCCACGCGTTCGAGGGATTTCGGCAGCTCCGGCTCGCCGATCGGCGGCAGCTGGACCTGGCCGCGCCAGCGGTTGACATTGGCGAGATCGCCGCCCACGTCGCCGGGAAAAGTGATGACGGACATGTCGGCCTGGGTGCCGTCCGCGCCCGCCACCACGAAGCTGGCCTGGCGGACGCCGTCGCCGGCTTGTTCCTGCCACCCCGGGGGCGTCTGCCAGCGGATGGCGGGAGCCGACGCGCCGCTCCGCGCCGCCGACGGCGGGGTGAAGGGCGCTTCCTTCGGCACACGGTAGGCGCTGATCCGCGAATCCCCGCAGCCGGCGAGGAGAAGACCCGCGGTGAGCAGCAAGAACAATCGAAGACGGCAGTGCGACGCCATGAGGACGGAGACAAGGAATCTACGCAACCGGAGGAAACTTCAAACCATTCCGGACAAATAAGAACGGATCGCCGCCCGCATAAGGAGCCGGGTGGAGTGATGGCCGGCCGGGTCAACCGATGCGCGGCGTTGCTGCCCGCGCACGGCACGGTGAGGAAGCGGTCGCCGGCGGGCGATGCCGGGACTTGCGGAGCACCACGGGTTCGGTGTTATCATCGGCGGTCATGTCGTCGCGTTTCGGACTGCGCATGGTCGCGATCTTCGAAGCGGCCAAGGGCTTTATCGTGCTGGTGGCCGGCTTCGGACTGTTTGAGTTGATGCACGGGGACGTGCAGGCGGCCGCCGAGCGGCTGGTGCGGCATTTGAATCTCAATCCGGCGAGCCATTATCCGAGGGTCTTCATCGATGCTTCAGTCTGGTTCAACGATGCCCACCTGCGGCTGTTGGCGTTGGGAGCCGTGCTCTATGCCACCGTGAGGTTCGTCGAGGCATTCGGATTGTGGCGGGCACGGCGCTGGGCGGAGTGGTTCGGCGCGGTCTCCGGCGGAATCTTCCTGCCGCTCGAACTCTACAAGCTGTGGGAAGCGGTCACCTGGCCCCGGGTGACTGTGCTGACGGTGAATAGCATCGTCGTGGTTTATCTGGTGCGGGTGTTGGTGCGGGCGCGCCAGGGTCCACCCCCCGCGGCCGCCCCTCCGGCCGCGCCAGCGGCATCATGAAGATCAACCCGCTCGGGGACGCGGCGGTGGTGGTCACGCTGGAAGGCGCGGCGGAGGCCGGCACCGTGGCCGTGGCGCAGGCCCTGGCGGCCGCGCTGGAGGCAGACCCGATCGCGGGATTTTCCGAATGCGTTCCCGCCAACGCGAGCGTCGCCGTTTACTACGATCCGGTGCGCATCGCGAGTGCGGCGGGTGCGCCGCCCTTCGAACGGCTGCGCGCCTGGATCGAGGAACGCGCCGCCGCCGCCGGCGCGGGCGGAAATCCGCAGGGGCGGCTGCTCACCGTGCCGGTGTGCTACGGCGGCGAATTCGGGCCGGACCTCGAAGCCGTGGGGGCGGCGCACGGCTTGGGTGCCGAGGAGGTCGTGGCGTTGCACCATGGCGCGGAGTATCTCGTCAGCGCGGTGGGATTCACGCCGGGCTTTCCCTACCTCCACGGGCTGCCGGAGCGGCTGCACACCCCGCGCCGGGGCACCCCGCGCAGCCGCGTGCCCGCGGGCTCGGTGGCGATCGGCGGAACCCAGAGCGGCATCTATCCCTTCGAAACTCCGGGCGGCTGGCATCTCATCGGCCGCACGCCGTGGCGGCTCTTCGATCCGTATGCACGGCCGCCGGCGCTGCTGCAGGTGGGGGACCGGGTGCGTTTCCAGCCGGTCACGCTGGCGGCGTTCGGGTCCTGGCCGGGGCATCCCTCGCAGGGCGCGGAATGAAAGGAGTGGTCGGATGGCGCGCATTCACGTGCTCAAGCCCGGCATGTTCACCACGGTGCAGGATCTGGGGCGCCCCGGGTGGCAACGGCACGGCGTGACCCCGGGTGGCGCGGCGGACGCCCAGGCGCTGCGGTTTGCGAATGTGCTGGTCGGCAACGCCGCGGGCGCCGCCGGACTGGAAATCACGCTGGTCGGCCCGACCCTCCGGTTTGCGGAAGCGTCGCTCGTCGCCATCGGTGGAGCGGAGTCTGACGTCGCTGCCGGCGGAGTCCGTCTGCCGGCGTGGCGGCCGATCCGCCTCGAGCAGGGCGCGGAGGTCGCCTTTGGCGTCCTCCGCACGGGCTGCCGGAGCTACCTCGCGGTCGCGGGCGGGATCGCCGTGCCGCGCGTGCTGGGCGGACGCGGCACGCACGTGTCGGCCGGCTTCGGCGGCCTGGCTGGCCGCGCGCTGCGGGCCGGCGACGTGTTGAAGAGCGGGCCGGCGTCGGCTTGGGCCCGGCGGCTCGCCGCCGCGCTCGCGCACCGCGGAACGGTCTCGGCCGCACGTTGGGAGATTGGGATGGGTGCCCGGCCTTCCTATGCGGCGGCGCCGATCGTCCGGGTGGTGCGCGGAGCGCAATGGGATTGGTTCAGCGCCGGGAGCCGGGAGCGTTTCCTGCAGGATCGGTTCACCGTGCTGCCGCGGTCCGACCGGATGGGGTTGCGGCTGACGACCGCTGCTCCGGGACTGGTCGCGGACGGACGGCGCGAAATGGTTTCGGAGGGCGTGGCCACCGGAACCGTGCAGGTTCCGCCGGACGGCCAGCCCATCGTGCTGCTGGCGGACCGCCAGACGATCGGCGGCTATCCGAAGATTGCCAACGTGGCCTCCATCGACCAGTCGCTGCTGGCCCAATTGCGCCCGGGCGACACGGTGGGCTTTCGCGAGGTCTCCCTCGCGGAGGCGCACGAGCTCTGGCTGGCGGCCGAGCGGCAGTTTGCGACGGTGAGCCAGGGCATCGCGCTGCACACGGCGTGAGTCCCTTTCCACCGCGGATGCCACGGATGCCCACGGAAAGAGGCCCTTTTGACGAGGGTCATGGCCGTGAAGCTCCGGAGCCAAACCGCCGTGTCAATCGGTGGAATCCGTGGTAAGCTTTATCAGCAATGCACTGCATCGACCTGAATTGTGACCTCGGCGAGGGCGCAGGGCACGACGCGGAGCTGATGCCGTGCATCACCTCGGCCAACATCGCCTGTGGGGGGCACGCGGGGGACGTGGCGACGATGCGCGCCGCGGTGGCCCTGGCGCTGAAGCACGGGGTGGCGGTCGGCGCGCACCCGGGTTTTGCCGACCGGGAGCATTTTGGACGCCGGGACCTGCCGCTGTCCCCCAGCGATGTCGCCGGCCAGGTGGGGGTGCAGATCCAAGCCCTGCAGGAGGTCGCGTTCGATCTCGGAACCGTGGTGCGTCACGTGAAGCTTCATGGAGCCCTCTACAACCGGGCCGCGCGGGACCGGGCGTTGGCCGAGGCCATCGTGCGCATCGCGCGGATGACCGCGAAGGAACCGGTGCTGTTCGCGCTGGCGGGCAGCGCACTGGAGCGGGTCGCGCGCGCGTACGATGATGTGCGCGTGGTGGCGGAAGGATTTGCTGATCGGACGTACCAGGCCGACGGGTCGCTGACGCCGCGATCGCAGCCGGGCGCGCTCATCGAAGAGGCAGACGCGATGGCCGCCCAGGTGCTCCGCATGGTACGAGACGGGCGGGTGCGCGCCACGGACGGGACGGACGTGCCGCTCGCAATCGAGACGGTTTGTGTGCATGGCGACGGACCCCACGCGGTGGCGTTCGTCCAGCGGCTGGCCCGCGAACTGAGACAGGCGGGAATTGAACGGCGGGCACCGACTGTGTCCGGCTAGTGACCCCAAGGTTTTCCCGGTGCCGGACGCCAGGCTACATGTCAACTATTGGTTGACATGTTGCCCGGGTTGGAAGGGCGCTTCGACGCCGAGGGCGGTGTCACGCCCCCGACCAATCCGGGACTGGATCGCCGCGGCCCGCATTGCGAGCCTCGCGATGACCAAGCGTTTTGAAGACATGCCCTGGCCGACACGCGGCCCGGGTCGATCAGGCGCGTCGGCGCCGCGAGGAGGCGTCGTGTGCAGGAGAGCGGCGGCGCGGCGATCGAACGCTACGCACTAGGAGACGACTGGATCAGGGGCGCCCGGGGTGAGGCGAGCGCGTCCGGCCCCGAGGGCGGACTTCTTGGTCCTCCGTTGAGTGACAGACCGGCGCGTCGACGCGGCGGTCCGTAACATGTCAACTATTGGTTGACATATTGCCGGGGGCGGAAGGGCGCGCCGATCGCCAAATACGGCATCCGTGGCGCCCAGCGACATTTCAACCAATAGTAGACATGCCGCGTGGGACGGAGAGGCGACCGGGCGCCGCGGGGCAGCGGCGGGGATGTGGGGGTGCTGGCCGCGGCGATCGGGCGGGCGTTGACCAAGTAATGCGTGACAAAGGGACTGGGGGCGTCGCTGACATTTCGGCCGCGCTCCGCCGGTCGGAGAAGAATCCTTTGCCGTTGAATGAATGACAAACTTACGCGCCGGCGTCGCGCCCAGCGACATGTCAACTAATAGTTGACAAGTTTTCTGGGGCAGAGGGGCGTAGTGACGCCGCCGCGTGGCGAGGTTCGCGCGAGGGGGCCGCGGTGACCCCAAAGTGGGGCCGCCCGCGGCTGATGTCTTCGAAGCTCGACCCGCGGTCCCCGGGCCGCCGGCTTCAGTCCGTGATGTGCTTCCACCACGTCTTCCGCAGGATCAGGGAGGTGATGAGGAGGACGGCGATCGCCTCGAACATCGGCACGTGCTCGCGGATCACGATGTAGATCGGCAGCACGACCAGCGACGTCTGCCAGACGATGCCCACGGCGATGTTGAACATGTCCCGCCGGAAATTCGCGTCGGATTTGAAGCCGGGATCCGCCGCGACGACCTTCGCGTGAATGGGCTGCCAGAAGCCCCACGGGCGCACCTGCCGGTAGAAGCGCATGAGGATCTCGTCCTCCTCCGGCGGGGACAGCAGCGTGCCGAGCAGGCAGCCGGCCGTCGAGAGCGCCAGGATGACCGGGAACGAATACAGCGGATAGAGGTTGGCGGCGATGTCGGGATAAAGCCAGAGATACAGGAACGGGAACTTGGAGAGGATCAGGGCGGCGGCGATCCCGGTGATCATGCCCCAGAAGTAGCCGTAGCCGTTGAATCGCCACCAATACCACTTAAGCACATTGGCCGCCGTGTAGCCGCCCCACAACGCCGACACGATCCACTGCGTGACCTGGTTGATATCCTTGGCGTGGAGGCCGAAGAGGATGCCGACGACCACAAAGGCGAACGAGACGACGTAGCTCATGACGATGAGCGTGCGGCGGCTGGCCTGAGGATTGACGTAGCGCTTGTAGATGTCGTTGACGACATAGGCGGGCGCGGCATTCACCGTGGCGGCGAAATTCGACATGTAGGCGGCGAGCAACCCCGCCAGCACCAGGCCCAGGACCCCGGCCGGCATGAAATTGCTCAGCGTGTCCGGCAGGATCTGCTCGAAATCGATGTGCGCGCCCATGGCCCGGATCTGCGGGCTGAAGAACACCAGGGCCATCACCGTGAATCCGGAGATCATGAGGTAGCGCGGGAAGAACAGGCAGCAGCACACGAACCAGTTCATCTTGGAAGCTTCCCGCGGGCTGCGCGTGGCCAGGATGCGCTGCATGTCGTAGTTCGGCGCCGGGCCGGCCAGGCTGACCAGCACGCCCTTGAACAGCATCATCATGAAGAAAATCGTGAAGAGCGAATAGCCGTCCTCGGCGATCTTCGCGTTGACGGACTGGATCACGCCCGACCAATCGAGGTTCAGGTGCCAGCCGAAGAACAGGTGCTTCCATCCGGCCGGCACGGCCGCCGTCACCGCTTCGGGCGAGATCTTGATGATCGCCACCACCGCGACGGCGACGGAGGAGACGGTGAGAACCGTGAACTGAAGCAGTTCGGTCAGCACGACGCTGTACATGCCGCCAGCGACGACATAGACCGCCGTCACGAGCATCAGCACCATGGCATACGTGTTGGGGGAGAAATCCCACGGCAGGAACGGCGCGAGGAATTTGCCGATGCCCGCAAAACCGTAGGCCAGGAACCCGATCACGCTGACCAGCGCAAACGCCACCACGCTGAGGTGGGCCAGGACCCCTCCGCGCCCGCTCCCGAAGCGGGTGCCGATCCATTCAGCTCCGGTCATCACATTCGAGCGGCGCATCCACTTCGACATGTAGACCATGAGAAAGACCTGGTTGAATACGGGCCACAGCCAGGGCAGCCAGACCGATTTGAGGCCGTAGACGAAGACGATGTACACCAGCCACATGGTGCCGGTGATGTCGAACATGCCGCCGGCGTCCGAGACACCCAGGATCCAGAACGGCAGTCCCTTGTCGGCCAGGAAATAGGAGTTCAACCCCTTGGCCGCGCGCTTCGTCAGGATGAATCCGATGATGACGGTGAGGACGAGATAGCTGCAGATGATGGTGATGTCGATGAGCCCCAGTTTCATGAGAGGGTCGCAGGCCGGGTTTTAGACGACGAGATTGGGGTGGAAGGGTGCTAGACCAGGGTCGACGGACTGCCGCGATGATCGGCGCGCTGCTCACGCCTTCGGATCTGCGCCGTCGGCGGGCGGCTGAGCGGAGGGGGCAATCATCGCCGCAGTCGTCTAGAGGCGGCGCCCGCCCTGCGCAAGAAATACCCGCGGGCGGCGCGGCGGGCCCGGGCTCGCCGCCGGTTCAAACGGCGGTTTGCATCGCCGCGGTCCGCTGCGACCACGTCGTTCCGAGCTCGGCGAGCGTCTCGTCCTGCAGCACCCGCTCCAAGAGGGGGAACACGACCTCCTCCTCAAATTGAAAATGGCGGCGTGACGCCTCGATCGCCGTCTGCAACAGGCTTCGCGCCTCCGGGCAGTCGAGAGCCTGCTGGACGCGACGCAGACTGGCATCGATCTCGTGGTGCTCTTCGTGCAACTGGTCCAGCTGCCCTTTCTCATGCATGACGTGATCGAGCGCCAGGTAGGCGAGGTTGGTTTCCGTTCCGGCATGGCTCTCGAGCATGCCCTCGATGACGCTGGCCAGCGCCTTGATCTCGGCGACCGTGGTCATCTGCGTGAGCACGCGTTCGATCTGATCGAAGACGCTCAGAAAGATCCTGTGCTCGGCGACCAATGCCTCGGTGATCTTCATGCGGGCGGGCGCGATTGATTATGGGAAACGCGATTCAGCATTTTGTGCCCGGCGGGCGCCGGCCACCTGACCGGGCCCTTCAGTGGGAGCCAGGCAACCCGGGTGGC
This sequence comes from Opitutaceae bacterium, assembly GCA_035519475.1. Classification (GTDB taxonomy): domain Bacteria; phylum Verrucomicrobiota; class Verrucomicrobiia; order Opitutales; family Opitutaceae; genus Fen-1467. Next base: position 3,161 of record DATIWI010000065.1, on the reverse strand, counting down.
CCGGGATGGATCCGCCGGGGTCCATCCCCGCGGGGTTTCCGTCCGGATGCAGGCTTCCCCTGCCGCGGGCCGGCTGCACCGACCGCGTGGCCGTTATCCGCGGGAGCAGGCAGGGGTTTGAGCACAAGGGTAACGGACCACACACTAGCACACCCTCAACGGTTTTGCTGAGACGCCGAGCACTCATTTTTTGGTAGTTTCGGACCAAGCCTGGGCCCCTTAGCGCCACTGGCTGGCCTTTGCCAAGGCGGAGCCGGGGATCATCACGAATGAATTGCGGCTGCGCGCGTCCGCCGCCATGCCGTTGGAGTCACCCCGATTTACGATGATCAAACTCATCGGCGTCCTGGTCGTGGCCGTGGGCTTCGCCTTGCGGTTCAACACGCTGCTCGTGGTCATGGCGGCGGGCATTGCAACCGGGCTCTGCGCGGGCCTGTCCTTTCACGAAATCATGGCGCAGTTTGGCCGGCTTTTCGTCGAGAACCGCTACATGACACTGCCGGTGGTGTTGATCGTGCCGGTGGTTGGTCTGCTGGAGCGCTATGGTTTGCAGGAGCATGCCGAGCGCTTCATCCGCGGCGCGCGGGCGGTGACGGCGGGCCGCGTGCTGCTGCTCTACACGGCGGTGCGGCAGGTTTCGATCGCCTTGGGCGTGAGCATCGGTGGGCACGCCGGCGCGGTGCGGCCGCTGATCGCGCCGATGGCCGAGGGCGCGGCGCGGGCCCGCCACGGGGATCTGCCGGAGGACTTGGTGCAGGCGGTGCGCGCGCACGCCGCGGCGGCGGAAAACGTGGGGAACTTCTTCGGCGAGGATATCTTCATTGCCGTGGGCGCCGTGCTGTTGATGAAAGGGTTCTTTGAGGCCATGGGTCTGAACGTTGGCGTCTGGTCGATGGCCCTGTGGGGCATCCCCACGGCGTTGGTCGCGTTTGGCGCCATGTGGTGGCGGTGCCGCCGCCTCGATCGGCGCGCGGCACGCGCCGCGGCGGACAGGGCCGGCGCCGAGACAGGGGGCGAACCATGAAACTGGTCACCATGGAGGCCTTCTACGTCATCGGCGGCGCCGTCCTGCTGCTGGTGGCCGCGCGCATCGCGCGGGATGCCACGCATCCGAAACGCTGGGGCTCCGCGGCGTTCTGGGCGCTCCTGGCGGTGACCTTCCTGCTCGGTGACGTGCTTCCCCCGGTCGTGACCGGCTATCTCGTCCTCGCGATGGCGGTGCTCGCGGCGGCGAAGCAGGTGGGGCGTCCCACCGAGCACGCGGGATCGCGGGCCGAGCGGTTGGCGCATGAGGAGCGCCTGCGGCACCGGCTGCTGTGGCCGGCGCTGCTCATCCCGGCAACCGCCGTGGCGGGCACCCTGCTGTTGGGCCGGGTGCATATCGGCGGCGTGTGGCTGATCGATCGCGGTCAAACCACCCTGATTTCGCTGAGTCTGGGCGCGCTGCTCGCGCTTGGCGCGGGTCTGCGCCTGACGCGCGCACCGCCCGCCGCGCCCCTGGCCGAAGGCAGCCGGCTGCTGCAAACCATCGGCTGGGCGCTCGTCCTGCCCCAGTTGCTGGCGGCCCTGGGCGGCATCTTCTCCCGCGCGGGCGTGGGCGAGGTCATCGCCGGGTTGGTGGCGTCGGCCCTCCCGACGCAGTCGGCGTTCGTCGCGGTGCTGGCCTACTGCGCGGGCATGGCGCTTTTCACCATTGTCATGGGGAATGCGTTCGCGGCCTTCGCCGTCATCACGGGCGGCATCGGCCTGCCGCTGATTGTTCAGCAGCACGGCGGCAATCCGGCCATCATGGCGGCGATCGGCATGCTCGCGGGCTACTGCGGCACCCTGCTGACCCCGATGGCCGCGAATTTCAACATCGTGCCGGCCATGCTGCTCGAGTTGAAGGATCGGTACGGCGTCATCAAGGCCCAGGCGCCGATCGCCGCCGTCATCTTCATCGCAAATGTGCTCCTGATGTGGTTCTGCGTCTATCGATTCTGAAGCGATTCGGTCCCGCGGGGCGTGGATCGCCGGCGGACGGCCACGCGGGGCCGAATGTCAACTATCAGTTGACATGTTCCGGGGAGCGCAGGACAACGGCCGAAATCGATTTGGCGGACCCCGGGTGGGCGGGGAGGGGATCCCGTTTTTTTCGCGGCCGGCGTTGAGATTCGCGAATGGCTATGCTGTGATCAGCGCCTGTCCGGGCAATCCGCGGACGACATGAAGACAATTCTGCTCACGGGCTTTGAGCCCTTTGGTGGCGCCAGGGTGAATCCGTCGTGGCTCGCGGCGAAGCGGCTGCACGGCCGGACGCTTGGCGGCCACCGCATCGTCGCCCGCCGGCTGCCGGTGGAGTTCGCTCGGTCCCTTCGCGCGCTGGAGCGCCAGATCCAGAGGGTGAACCCCGCGCTGGTGCTCTGCGTGGGACTGGCGGAGCGCCGGGCGGAGATCACCCCCGAGCGCACGGCGGTCAATCGCGATGACGCCCGCATCGCGGACAATGCCGGACGGAAGCCGACTGGCACGCCGATCATCGCGGGCGGGCCGGCGACGTACCGGTCGACGCTGCCGGTTCAGGCCATCGTGCGGGCGCTGCGCCGGCGCGGCATTCCCGCGCGGGTGTCCCCCAGCGCCGGAACCTATGTCTGCAACCACGTTTTCTACGGCCTGATGCACGCCCTGGCAGAGCGAGCGAAGGGCGGCGCTCCCATCCAGCGCGGCCGCCGCGCCGTGCGCGGCGGATTCATCCACGTGCCGCCGCTGGCAGGGCCGCAGCACCGGCGCGGCGGCGAGGCACCGGCGAAAGCTGGGTCTGGCGGCCTGTCGTTGGATACCATCGTGAAAGCGCTCGCAATCGCGGCGCGCGAATCCCTTCGGGCAACGCGGCCCCGGCGCTGATGCGGCCGCCGGCGATCCGACGCAGTATTTGACGGATTGCGTTACGAATTCACGCCGGCGGTTGATTGTTGGTCGATGGGTCCGACAGGGCGCGGCGTGTGGGCGTCCACTTGCCGCGTCGCGTTTCCCGGCTAGCGGTATGGCAACATGGGGAATCAATCGAGTGAACGGCCGGCGCCGGACCGCCGGCATTCGCCGGGCGGAGGGCGGATCCTGCTGGAGACATTGACGCTCGTGCTGGCGGGCGTCGCGCTCTGGAGTGCGGTGTCCACGTCCCA
>DATIWI010000064.1:0-10327 GCA_035519475.1 Opitutaceae bacterium | reverse complement strand
CTCTGCCCGGCTGGTTCGGAGGCGGAGCGGAGTGGTTGTACACCAGCAACTGGCGGCCATCGGCCAGCGTCACCGCGTCGATGCCCGAGTTGGGGTTGGGCAGCGGCGTCACCGCCAGCGCGCTCCACTTCCGGCCGTCATCGTCCGACCACGTCGTGGCGATCACGCCGTTCCGCGTGCGGCAGAGGGCCTGCAGACGTCCCGCGCGGTGCCACAGCACGCTCGGCTGGATCGCCTGCAGGTCGGGGCCCCTCTCCACGGGGCCCATGATTTCCCAAGTGCGCCCGGCATCCCGCGTCAGCTCGAAGTGCACGCGCCAGCCACCCGGCCCGCCCTCGGCACTCGACGGGCAGAGCCAGGCGCCGTCCGGCAGGGGCACCGGCTTGTTCTTGATGGGACCGAGGATGCCCTCGGGCAGTCGCTGTGGCGGGCTCCAGGTCTTCCCGCCGTCCCGCGAGGTCGTCATCATGCCCCACCAACGGTCGGGCGCCGGCCCCACCTTGTAGAAAAGCACCAGCGGACCGGACCGCGGCTGAAAGAGGACGGGATTCCACGTCGGATAACGGCGGCCGTCGGTCTGCAGGCCGTTGGCGACATTCGTGGCCTCGAGCCAGCGGCCGTCCTCGCGGCGCGCCACCCAGATGCAGACATCGGGGTTGCCTTCGCGCGTTCCGCCGAACCAAGCCGCCACTAGGCAGCCCGGCGCGGCCTCCGCGATGGTGGCCGCGTGGCACTCGGGATAGGGCGCACGCTCGTTGACGAACTCCGCCACCGCCAGCGCGGCCGCTCCGGCACCCGCGGGGATGGCGAGAAAAATCAGCGACGCAACCAACGGCTTCATGGCGTTCCGGCAACGACTTCGCCCGGCTGGTCCGCAACCCGGGCAGGCGGACCGTACCTCGCGGCCCCGCCCACGGCAAGCAGGCCGCGACCGTCCGGGCGCGCCGCCCTTTGTCCCCGGGGCGTTGGCTGGGCCGGCCGGAGCGACGGATGCCGCGAGGTTGCCTCGTCCGTGAAAATCGCCTTCTTGTCGGAAGCCAGTTCGCGTCGCCACCCGCAACCGCCCGGAAATCTGTCGCCACCACCGCCATGAACCATCGTACGCATCTTCGTCTGATCGCCGCCACCCTGCTCGCCGCCGTCAGCGCGGTCGCGCAGGAATTACCCATCGCCAAGCCCGAGTCGGTCGGACTGTCGTCGGAGCGCCTCGAGCGCATGGCCGCGGCCGTGCAGAGCGACATCGCCGACCAGCGCGTCGCCGGCGCGGTCACCCTGGTGCTCCGCCATGGCCAGGTCGCCTGGTTCAAGGCGCAGGGCATGGCTGACCGCGAGGCGGGCAGGCCGATGCAGCCGGACTCGCTGTTTCGCATCTGCTCCATGACCAAGCCGATCACGAGCGTGGCCGTCATGATGCTCTACGAGCAGGGCAAATTCCTGCTCGAGGATCCGGTGTCGAAGTACCTGCCCGAATTCAAGAATCCGCAGGTGTTCGTCAAGGCGGCCCCCGGCGCGCCCTACACGATCCCGGCCACCCGGGAGATCACGATCCTCGACTTGCTGCGGCACACGTCCGGGCTCACCTACCAATGGAACGCCGACCTGGGCCAGCGGTACCTTGACGCGAAGGTGCCCAGCGGGCTGCTCCAATTCGACGGGACGATCGCCGACGCCGTCACGGCCCTGGCGAAGCTCCCCCTGCTCTTCAATCCCGGCGACCGCTGGGAATACGGCCTCTCGGTCGACGTGCTCGGGCGCCTGGTCGAGGTCGTCTCCGGCCAGCCGCTGGACGAATTCTTCCGCCAGCAGATCTTCGAACCGCTGGGGATGAAGGACACGTGCTTTTTCGTGCCGGACGACAAGGCCCCTCGCCTCGCCACCGCCTACACCTACTACGCGGGCAAAGGGCTCCAGCGATTCCCCGACAAACCGATCACCGAGGGGGCGTTCGTCTATTCCGCCGACTACCCGTACCGCGGCCCCCGGAAGCTCTTCTCCGGCGGAGGCGGGCTCGTCTCCACGCCGATGGACTACGCGCGCTTCTGCCAGATGATGCTCAATGGCGGCCGCCTGGGCACGGTCCGGCTCCTGAGCCGGAAAGCGGTCGAGCTGATGACCACGGATCATCTGCGCGGCGTGAAGGCCGACGGCGACTTCGCTTTCGGACTCGGGTTCGGCATTGCCGGGGCGCACGGCGCGCTGTCGGAACTGGGCTCGCCGGGCGAATACAATTGGGGCGGCTTCTTCTACACGTCCTTCTCCATCGATCCCAAGGAGGACATGATCGTGATCTTTATGGCGCAATTGCATCCGACCGGCGACCTGCCGCTCGACCGCCGGGTGCACCTGCTGGCCTACCAGGCGCTGGAGTAGCGCTTCCCGCAGTCGGTCCGGCCACCGGTCCCATTCGGCCGGTCGAGCCGTCACCGGGTGCGCACCACGACGGTCCCGGCGATCCGATCCTCGATCGCCCGCCGGTTGTCATCCCACAGCAGGCGCGCGAAGCCGATCAGGCCCGTGGCCAGCCCGGCCGCATAGCCGCCGTAGCGCGTGAACGTGTCCATGGCCGTGAGCCGCTGGCCATCCAGCCGCACGACGCGCGTACCGACGATGAATTTCCCCACCGTGCGGCCGCGCCACCAGGCCGTGCACAGCGTGAAATAAACCCCCGCCCACCCGAAGGTCAGCCCGAACGTGCGGCTGACATCGGCGACCACGTTCAGCCATGAGGAACCGCGCACACTCTCGCGCAAGCGCTGGTTGTCGGTCGCAAGCCGGCCGGCGTAGTCTTCGAGCTGTCTGTAGGTCGGCGACGGCGGCAGGGTCAGCTCGCCTTGTTTGGCCTGCTGCAGCACCGCGCGGTCCACGTTAAACGCCCCGGTCCGCAAGATGGGCCGGCCCGTCATCAGCAGCGCCGAGGCCAGCATTACCGCACCGCCCAGGATCCAAAACACCCACCGGAAGATGCCCCAGATGCGGGCGGGGCTCACCGCGCGATCGCCGAGCGCCGCCACGGTCAGACCCGTGAAGAACCCGAGCACCGGTCCCGCCAGCGCCGACAGAACCACCAGCACCACCGCGTCGACCGCCATGCCCGCGGCTCGCTGCCACCACGCGGCCAGCCGCCGGCCGGCGAGCGCCGGATCGACGCGCAAGGTCTCCAAGCTCACCCGATCCGACGCGACCTTGGCGGCGGGCGGCACCGGCGGCGGGGCAGGCGGACGGTCGGCGGGTTGATCATTCATCGGCGGGACAACGCTGACGCAAAACCGGGCGTGATCCAAGCCCACAAGCTGGGCGCGCATCGCCAGGGGAAACCGGCCGGCATCCGGCCAGCCCGGCGACGCGCCACGCAAAGCTCAACTGGCGTTGCCCACGCTCATGGAGGCGGCGGGATAAGCGTGCCCTGATGAAAAAGCATCTGCCACCGCCCCTGCCTTTGCACCCAGAGGGAACTGCGCCGGGAATCCACGGGTGGATCGCTGTGCCGATGAGCGCGATAGGTCACCAAGGCGACGCCCCGCGTGAGCCGTCGAACCTTGACATGCGTGGCGATGACCTTGACCGGCGCAGCGGCCCGCATGGCGCCAACGATCCTCGCCTTCGTGAAAACGCGCCCGGAACTGCCAAACTCTATGAACTCGTCAGCGAGAAGCGCCGGCGCCTGCGCGGACTTGCGAAAAGCCGGCTGGAGCAGGCTGATTTCCAGCCCTCGCAGCAGCCGATCGATGGTCATCTTCATTTTCACGCGGGTTGTGGCAGTCAGGGCGATCCGCACAGGCCACTCGTGTCACCGCCAGCGCCGCTGTCGGCGGTGGGCCCGGCGCACGGGGTGCCGTCCTCCCGCGGCTCAGCACGAGAGTTGGCACGAAGCGTGAGGTGGGCGCGAGTCGGCGCCGCCTCCTGATTGGCCAGTCTCTTCGTCATCAAAGCCATCGCGAAGGTGTTTCCCGAGGGGTAGGTGATTTCCTTGCGGGCCAGCGTCTCATAGCCAAGCCCTGCGTAGTAGCCGGGCAAAAAGCCGGCGCCAACGCAATCGAGATAGGCCTGGGTCGCTCCAGCCTCTTGGATGAATGACTCACATGCTGCCAATACGCGCGGGCCAATTCCCGCGCCGCGCCAAACCCGATCCACCGCGAGCGACTTGATCCACCACCGGCTCTCGCCGCCAAGCACCTCGGCCCAATAGGGCGTCGCCTCAAACGCCACGATCACCACTGCTGCCATCCGGTCATCGATATAATAGGCGAACAACTGCCCCTTTCGCTGAAACTCGGCGAAGGCGTCCTCGGGCGACGCCCGCAGCCATTGGCGGACTCCCTTGGTTTTCAGCCAGTCGTACACTCCAAGATAGATGGCGTGCGCGTCGCCAACTGCTGCCTTGCTGACCTTTCGGAATGGTGAGTTCACGCGAGCGCCTTGCTTCCCAACAACGTTGTTGTCGAAAAAACGTCAGGGGAAACCTTCGGACGCGATCCGAGGGATGACAGAGATCGAGGACGGGTCAATTTCGCCAACCAACCCACCCTTGCGGTGAATGCCGCAGAGGCCTCCAGGATCCGATGTCATGAGCAAGAGCTCCTGGCCCCGCGCGCAGCCGGCGCCGGCCGAAACGGCCCGCGCCCGCCGTTTTCGAATTCTCTGTTAAAGAACGCCTTCGCGCGCTTTCGGATTGCCTCCGGGAATGTGGATTCCAGTTTGCCAAAACATGTCGTTTCCCGGAATGCCTGCCCGAGTGCTCTTGGTCATTGTCGCGCTGCTCGGCGCGGCGCGGGCGCTGGCGGTCACCAGCCGGTTTCAGGACGCCGTCAAGGCGCGCATCGAAAACGGCCGCGTCGTCGTGCTCTACGCCGACGGCTCCCGGGACCTCGTGCCGCTGGCCTCGATCGATCCCGCCGACCAGGCCTGGCTGACGGAGCTCAGCGAGCGAAGCCCGCTCGGCCGCGGCAAGTCGCAGGTCACCGTCGTGAAGGAAACTGCCGCGGTGAAAGTGAAGAAGACCATCGAGGTGGCCAAAGCCGAAGGGCCGGTGGAGACGGTGCAGCTATGCCCGCCCAGCATTTTTCGGGATCAGCTCGGCGGCACCTGCATGCTTTATGCGCGCGTCCATTGGCTCGACATCGCAGGCTACTACGTCGATCTGCCCGCCATTTACCAGGTGATCAACAATACGCCCCCTGACGCGCCCTGGCGGGCGCGCCATTACGTCGAAGGGCTCACCACCATCATCTCCAACCGCAAGCCGAGGCCGGTGCTCCATCCGCTGCCTCCCGCGACAAACGCCTTCGAATGGGCGCGGCAGGAACTGCGCCGGGGCCGGCCGATTCTCGGCGCCTTCCCGCGGGAGATCTGGCAGGCGCTTCCGCCGAGCGTTGTGGCGGCCCATCCGTGGAGCGGCGGCTCCGTGGGCCATCAGATCGTCATCAACGGCTTCACTTGGAACAAGGAGACCCGCGAAGGCACCTTCCACATCGTCAACTCGTGGGCGGAACTCCCGCAATTCGATCTGAAGACTGAGGCGGCCAAGGGCGGCGCCCTCGTGATCGAACAAAGCCTCTCCCCGATCGGCGAGTCCCAGCCCGACACCGTGAAGGAAGTCGTTCACGCCATCAACTTCGTCAAGCCGGTGGGGACTTCCAACCTGTACGAAGTGCAGACCAACCTGGGCGTTCGCCGGGTGGTTGCCCTCGATGCGGCGGCGGCGCGCGACATCATCGAGAAAGCGCCGTGACAGCATGGCGCCGGAGCCGTGCCGCCGGCCACCGCGATGCGGTGCGCTCCGCCGCCCGGCCTACTCGGGGCGGGCGAACGACACGATCTGGTGTTTCTCCCGGTGATTGGTCCAGAAACGGGTGCCATCGAACGCCAGCGCCCGAGCCGCGAACGGGATGCGGGCGAGATCGTCGATCCGCGGCGTCGCCGGCCGCGGATCCACGCGCGTGAGCCAGTAGTCGGTCGATTCCTCCGCATCGGTCGTCACGAGGAAGATAATCCCGTTGACGAAGACCTGCCCGCATATCCCGTGCGGGATGGAAATCACCCGCTCGACCTGCCCATCGTCGCCGAGCGTCAGCACTTTCTGCGGATGCCACTGGCTGACGTGCAGCCGCCGGCCGTCCCAGCCGAGTTGGGAGCCGCAGTCGTCGGGGCACGGAATGCCGAATCCGGCGTCGAAGCCATGGCCCGGCAGGCAGCGCCGGATGATCCGGTGGTCCTCGCCCGTCTCGCCGCAGATGACGCGAAGTTCACCGTTGACCGCGGCCATGCCCCACGGCTTGCCCGGCGCCGCGGTCTCCCAGCTGACCTTCCACGTCGCGGGATTGATCGCGTAGACCCGCTGCGTCTCAATCGAGCCCATCCAGAGGGTGGCGCCGTCCCAGGCGAGGGATTGGGGTTTGGGCGCCGGCGACGCCAGCCGTTGGAGTTCCTGAATGTCGTTCATGATCGATCCAGCCATGGCGCAGAGTTTCCCGAGGTGGCTGTCGGCGTCAACCCGCCAGCGACGTTTCTCCGGCGCCAGCGCCCCGCCCGCGAGATTTCTCTTAAGTTCGGCTGCGCCTGTGCTAGGCTGGCCCCGGCCCATGAAAACGGAAATCCCGGAGGAACTGAAGGCAGAAGTCCCGTCCACCCTGTGGGGCAAGATACTTCTGGCCACGCCCGTCGTCATGGCGGTCGTCGCCACCCTGCTCGCCGCCCTCGCCTCAGGCGAAATGACGAACGCGCAGTACGACCGCTCCCTCGCCGCGCAGCAGCAATCGAAAGCCGGCGACCAGTGGGGCTTCTTCCAGGCCAAGCGCCTGCGCAGCGCCGTGCAGCAGGGCACGCTCGACGTCGTCGAAGCGACGGTCGCGGACCGCGCGCCCGACGCCGACGGTCTGCGCGCCCTGGCGGCGACGCTGCCGGATCCCGCCGCCGTCCGGACCGCCCTGGACTGTCTGCTCGCCGGCCGGCTGCCCGAGATGGCCGCGGCGCCCGCGCCCGAGGCCCCCGTGCAAGCCGCGCTCGACGCCGTGGAGCAGGGCCGGCCGGAGCCTGAGCTGACGCGGATTCTGAATGCGGTCAGACCGGAAGCTGTCGCCGTCGCCCTGCGCGCCGCGCAGGATCGCGCGCGCGCCTTTGATGGCATCATGCGGCCGATCATCAGCGCCGGCGACCGCCTCAGTGACGTGCTCGAACCTACCACGACCGAGCACCGTGCCCTCAGCAGGGATTTCACCGTGCTGCGCCTCCGCTATTCGGCGCTCCGCTACGATGCCGAGGCGCGGCTGAACCAGGCGATCGCCAACCTGCACGAGCTGCAGGTGCGCCAGAGCAACCTGTCCGCCGAGCGGCATCACCGGCGCAGCCAGCGGTTCTTCTACGGCATGCTCGCCGCGCAGACCGCCGTGATTGTCGCGACCTTCGCCATCGCCGCCCGCCAACGGAGCATCCTCTGGTCGCTCGCCGCCGCCGCCGGGCTGGGCGCCGTCTCCTTCGCCGCCTACGTGTACCTGTTCCTGTAGGCCCCGGGCCGGGCGAGGGGGCGGCGGCTGGGCCGCGCCGGCAACTCGGCGGGGTCCGATCAGCGGTAATTCTTATCGTCCAAGTGGTCGAAGTTCGTCGCGTCGCCCAGCACGCCGAGCGTGACGATCGCAAAGGTGAACACGCTCGTGCCGGGCTCGAGATGGCCGCCAAATGCGTGGCGTTCGTCCGACAGCGTCATGTGGGCATGCACGCGGCCGTCGATCACGTAGCCGTTCATGCTCACGAGATCGGCGGGTGCGGCGGGATTGCGCACGAAGATGTTCTTGGAGGGAAACTCGCGATTGCTGACGACGTGGAAATGATAGCTGCGGACCGAGCCCAGCCCGGCGAGGATCACGGCGTTCCGGATCTTCTGCTGTTGCACCATGCTTTCGAGGCCGGCGAGCAGATCGGTCTGGTACTTGAAGCGCAGCACCACGATGCGCTCGAATCGCCCGTCGATCGCGTACACCGCGGGGACTTGGTCGCTGTTCGGCTTGGCGTCGGCGGCGTTCGGCGGGCTGGTCCTTTCGGTACGGGTTTCCTGCGCCGCGAGCCCGGACGCGGCCGCCAGAAATGAAAGCATGAGGAGTATGGTCTTCATCGGTGGAGGGATTGCCGACGTTCAAATATCAATTCGCCCGAGCGGAGGGCAGCCGAAAACCGGCGGAATCTTGCGCGCGTCCGGTAGCGCTGGTCTCAGACCGGCGCCACCTTCCACGATGGCAGGGCTGTCCGCTGTCGAGCCCACGGGCCGGCGTCCCCGCCGGCCGGCGAATCGTCAAGATTACTGTAACTTCAGGACACCGCCGGCGGTTATATTGATGACAACGCCATGAAGATCATCGGCATTTTTCTCCTCTGGTGCCTCCTGCTGGCCGTCTGCTGGCCGCTGGCCCTGCTCGCGGTCGTCCTGACCCCGCTGGTCTGGCTGGTGGCCCTGCCGTTCCGGCTGGTTGGAATCTGCGTGCAGGCGACCATTTCCCTGATCAAGGCGCTGCTCTTCCTGCCCGCCCGCCTGCTCGGGGCGCGCGGTCCCTGCTGAGCCGGGTAACGTGGCGACTCCGCGGCGGCGCCGGCCGGGACCGACCTACGGTTTCTTCGGCGCCTGTCCCACCGCTTGCTCCAACTCCGCCGCGGCTTGCTCATCTTTCTGCTGGTACTGCGCCAGCGCGGCGGGATTGCCCGCGCGCAGACCCTCCAGCAACTGTCCGCCGGCGGCGACCCGGGCCTCGGCGAAATTGAGCAGGCCGAGCCGGCGACGCTCCGTGCGATGATTGGCCGAATAACGCAGCCCGCTGAGCTGCCGGGCCAGCTCCTGGTAGAACGGAATGAACTCCTGTCCGAGAAAGGTGCCCAAGGCTGCGCCCGCCGCGGCGGGATCCTTGCCATAATCCGCCACCCGGCGCTGGTAGTCCTGGACCAGCGCGGATTCGCGGGCACCGACGTCTTTGAGAGCCGACTCCCAGGAGAGCTCTTCCACGGGCCGGTAGTCATAACGCGGCGCCACGGCGACCCCGATCCCGATCATCAGGCCGCACACCACCAGGCCCTGGAGCAGGCGCGGGCGCCCGAGCGCCCGGCGCGGTTCGGCCTCCACCGGCAGCGCCACCAGCCAGCCGATCACGATGCCGCTGAGAAATCCGCCGAGGTGGGCCGAGTTGTCGATGCCCGGATGGACCAGGCCATAGAACAGATTGTAGGCGGCAAATCCCGCCGTGCTCTTGAACAGCGGCTGGAAGAGGCTGCGGGGCATGCCGTGCTTTTCGCGCCCCATGTAGCCGAGGAGCGCACCGTAGATCCCGAAGATCGCCCCCGAGGCACCCGCACTCCACATCCGGTCGCCGTGCCAGAGGATGCTGACGAGGCTGCCCACGATGCCGCTGCCAAAATAGGCGACCGCGTAGTGCACCCGGCCCAGCAGCCTTTCGAGCAGGCGGCCCACCTGAAACAGCGCCCACATGTTCAGTGCCAGGTGGATGATCCCGTAATGCATGAACATGCAGGTCACCAGCCGCCACCATTCGCCATCCGTGGTCGCCGCGCCGTTGTTGGCGCCATAGCGCACGTACGGCAGCATGTCCGCCACCTCGAACCAGCCTGTCCCGAGGACGGCGGCCATGCCCGCGAAGACGAGGACGTTGACCGCAATGATCAGGTTGGTGACGGATCGCCAGGCGGGGCCGCCGCCGGACATGGAGTTCAACTTGGCGGTGAAATTCTTCGCGGCGACAAAGTCCTCGTCCTTCCGCTGGGGGAGCAGCGCGGCGACGTTCGCGGCGGTCGCCGCGTCGCGGCACACGAACATGAACGGTCCCGTGGATTTCCCCGCTTTGCCCAGCGTGGTGCTGAAGCGGACCGTGCGCTCGCTCACGGTCACGTTCCAGATGTCATCCGGGCCGAACTCCAGCGCGACTGTCGGGCCACTTATGAAGGGCCGGCGCCGCCGGCCCGTGAAGGTGTAGGTCGGACCGGCGGCCCGGATCGTCAGCGAGCCCTTGCCGCGGAAATCAAGATTGTAGTCGGAACCGCCAAAGACCTGAAACTGGACGGGGAAGGAAAGTTCCGGCGCAGGACCGGAGACATCACTTTGCATGGGGTAGCGAGTGCGTTTGGCGCCGAGAAGCCGGCGGGCACCGGACCCGCCGGGAGGATCTGAGAAGACTGCCCCGTTCGGGCGCGGAGTCAAACGCCGCCCCACGCGCGACTGCGGCCACCCATCGACCGCCGGGGCGCGGACGCCCGGGCCGAGCCACCCGCGGGACAAAGACTGGACAAAAGCATGACAAGTTTGCTTGACATCTGACAAGCATGCTTTACACCTCCT
>DATIWI010000063.1:0-2028 GCA_035519475.1 Opitutaceae bacterium | reverse complement strand
AGAAGGTGACCGGTTTCGGCTTCGGCCCCAACGGACCGAACGCCGTAAACACGACGGCCAAGTCGATCGCCTGCGACGGCGTGGTGGTCGCGGCGGGCGCCTGGTCGAAGCACTTGACCGCGATGCTAGGCCACAAGGTGCCGCTCGACACCGAGCGCGGCTATCACGTCACCCTGCCGAAACCGGGCAAGATGCCGCGCATGCCGCTCTATTCCGGCGACCATTCCTTCGCGGTGACGCCGCTCGAGGTCGGCCTGCGCTTCGCCGGCACGGTGGAGCTGGGCGGTCTCGACGCGCCGCCCAACTACGCCCGCGCCGAGGTCCTGATGAAGCACGGCCGCCGCATGTTCGGCGATCTCGACGAGACCGGGCGCAGCGACTGGATGGGCTTCCGCCCCTCGATGCCGGATTCACTCCCGGTGATCGGCCGCGGCCGGCGCCATGCGAACACCTGGTTCGCCTACGGCCACGGCCATCTCGGCCTGACGCTCGGCCCGATCACCGGCAAGACCATCGCCGACCTGGTCGCCGGAAGAAACCCCGGCTTCGACCTCAGCCCCTTCCGCATCGACCGGTTCTGAGAGACGGCGCTGGCTCTTCTAGCGCGCGACGAGGGGAACCATCACCGCTGCATGCCCCCATCCCCCCTTCCCCCTGAAGAGGGGAAGGAGTTCCAGCGGCACAGCGGCTCGATCGAAACTCTCCCCTCTTCAAGCGGAGAGCCGAGGAGTTCCAGCGGCACAGCGGCTCGATCGAAAGCCCTCCCCTCTTCAGGGGGAGGGTTGGGTGGGGGCCTGCAGCCTGAGCGCTTCAGATCCAGCGCTCGCTACCAGGAGCCTACGGCGCCTGCAGCGCCTGCTTCAGCTTGGCGCAGGCGGGGCTGTCGGGATTGGGGTCGCAGATCTGGCGGGTGAGGACCGGGCGCACGCCGGGGCAGGACTTGATCACCAGGCGGTTGAAGCCCTCCTGGTCCACCTTGAAGAGCGGGCCCTGGAAGCCGCCGGGGAAGGTGCCGTTGGCCATCGCCTGCTTGGCGTCGTCGGTCAGGATCGAGCTCGCCACCTGGGCCTCGCACTGGCAATTGGCCTCGAGCTCGCCGCCGGGCGTCCCGAGCTTCCCGGCTTTGACGCAGCTCCCGTAGACCTGGGCCTGGATCTGCTGCTCGGGGGTCGTCGAATCCGCCGCGGCCCCGGTGGTTTCCGTGGCGATTCCCGCCCCTATTGCCACGGTGAAAGCCAAGATCAGGGCGAAAAACCGGCTCATGCGCACTCCTGCCGCGATCGGGAGGTTAATATCCGGCCGCATTCTCGTGTTTTACCGGCGGAAGGGAAGGGTTTTTTCGCGCCGGCATTGGTGTAAAATCCGTCTCGGGGAAGGGAACGCGGGTCCCCGCTCGACTGTTTTGCAGTCGCTATCTTCAATCGGAGTCTTCACTCCAAGGGACGGGACACATGCGCAAGAAACTGGTGAAACTGACGATCCTGGGCGGCCTCATCAGCCTGCTCGGCGCCTGCGATTTCGCGAGCAGCCGGATGTTCGACAACAACTGCTCCGGCAACGCCTCGGTCCAGAACCCGAGCTATTGCTCGGGCACCTTCCATCCGAACGCCGGTCCGTTCACCGGCAGCACCGAGAAGTAATCTCGCCTCGGCGCCGCGATCCCCGGGGAAGACGGGGCGGATCGCGGCGCGGATCGGATATTTGCCGCATTCCTGAGCCGCCATCCTGAGATGAGCGGGATCGCTTGACGGGAGCGCGTGAGGCCCTATCCATAGGGCCCATCACGCAATCCCAGTCGAGTCGTTCCCTCATGGCCAAACGGGCTAAAGCCGAACAAACGCCGCCACGCGATCCCGGCGACGAGATCAAGATCACCAACCTCGCCGAGGCCCTGGGCGAGCGCTACCTCTCCTACGCGCTCTCCACCATCATGTCGCGCTCGCTCCCGGATGTGCGCGACGGGCTGAAGCCGGTCCATCGCCGCATCCTCTACGGCATGCGGGTGATGCGCCTCGACCCCGGCTCGGC
>DATIWI010000062.1:0-3059 GCA_035519475.1 Opitutaceae bacterium | reverse complement strand
TAGCTATGTCCGGCAGGGATAAGCGCTGAAGGCATCTAAGCGCGAAACCCGCCTGAAGATGAGATCTCCCGGGGCGTAAGCCCCCTGAAGGGCCCTGGTAGATGACCAGGTTGATAGGCCGGAGGTGTAAGCACCGTGAGGTGTTCAGCTGACCGGTACTAATCGCCCGTGCGGCTTGACCACGTTGCACTCATCATCGATCGTTCGATACGGAGAGATGCGCATCGCTGAGGGTTGCGCTCGAGGATCTCGGGATTCGGTTGTCGAAGGACAACTCGATTCCCGGTGGCGTTGCCGGAGGGGCCACACCCGTTCCCATCCCGAACACGGAAGTTAAGCCCTCCTGGGCCGATGGTACTGCGTGGGCAACTGCGTGGGAGAGTAGGTCGCTGCCGGGTTAAAATCACGACGCCCGGGGTTGTTACCCCGGGCGTTTTCATTTCGGTCGTGATGGTCGTCCTGAGGGGGCCGGCGTCGACGGCGTCAGCCGACGAAGGCGGTCCAGAAGGCCAGCCCGAAGCCCAGCACGGTGAGCCCGATGCAGGCGACGGCCAGCAGCCGATCGAGGCCGGTTTCTCCGCGGCGCTCGGCCAGCGCCAGCACCAGGCCGGCGCCGAAGCCGCCCACGAAGCCGCCGGCGTGCGCGACGTTGTTCACGCCCGCCATGAGGAAGCCCATGATGAACAGGAGCACCGCCCACTGGCCGTACTGTCGCAGCACCATGGCGCCGAACGCGCCTCCGCGCTTGTGCCCGAAGGCGACCATCGCGCCCAGCAGCCCGAAGATCGAGCCGGAGGCGCCGATGGTGAGGCCGTAGCCGACCATGTTCGAGGCAATGAAGCCCACCACGCCCGCCACCGTGAAGATCACGACCAGACGTGACGGGCCGTAGAGCTCCTCCACCGCCGGTCCCAGCTGGCGGATCCACATCACGTTGAAGAGGATGTGCAGCGGCCCGCCGTGCAGGTAGATCGCGGTGAGCACCGTCCACCACCGCCCCGCCTGCCAGGGCAGGGCACCGGCGGCGCCGGCGTCGATCAGCGCGCGGGGGCTCGGGGCGAAGAGGTTGAAGGGATTGCCGCCCCGCATCGCCGCCGCGGGGTCGAGGAGCAGCGTGAGGATGTAGAGGGCGATGCAGGCCACCGTGACGACGTCCACGAAGCTGTGCCGGCGGAAGAGCATCTGCAGCGGGCCGGCGAAGCCCCACAGGCCGGGGTTGCGGCGGCCGCAGATCAGGCACTCGCGCGCGTCGGCGTTGGTGAGCCGGCCGCACGACGGGCAGAGGATCGAGCCCGACGTCTTACGGAACACGGGAGGCGTCGTCCTCGGAGGCGGGCTCGTTCGGGATCCGATAGCGCTCGTCGAGCCAGTCGCCGAGGTCGATCAGCCGGCAGCTCAGCGAGCAGAACGGGCGGTGCGGGTTGCCGCCCCACGACGCGGGCATCCGGCAATTCGGGCAGGTCACGCGCGACATCGACCAATCGTACCGGCCCCGCGCAAAAGCTGTCAACTCGCGCACTTCGCGCCCGTTTCCGTGACATTTACGGTTGACCGTCGGCGAGGGGTCACGTAAAGTGTCGCCGTCATTCACATTCACTGACGAACCCCGCCAGGAGACCCCACAGATGGACGGCAACGTCGCCCGCACCTCCCGCGCCGCCGGGCTCGCCCGGCTGGCGCTGATCGCCCTCACCCTGCTCGCCGTGCTGCCGGCCGTGGCCCAGGCGGCGGCCGGGGGCGAGGCCAACCTCAAGATCCCGGCGCTCGACTCGGTGCAGGTGGCCGGCATGAACGGCCGCGTGCTGCTGATGCTCGGCCTCGGTGTGTGCGTGCTGGGGCTGGTCTTCGGCCTGGTGATCTACCGCCAGCTCAAGAACCTGCCCGTACACGCCTCCATGCGCGAGATCTCCGAGCTGATCTACGAGACGTGCAAGACCTACCTCGTCACCCAGGGCAAGTTCATCCTGCTGCTCGAGGTCTTCATCGGCGCCATCATCGTCCTCTACTTCGGGTTCCTGCTGCACTTCGAGGCGTCCCGGGTCGTCATCATCCTGCTCTTCAGCCTGATCGGCATCGCCGGCAGCTACGGCGTGGCCTGGTTCGGCATCCGCATCAACACCTTCGCCAACTCGCGCACGGCCTTCGCCAGCCTCACGGGCCAGGCCTATCCGGTCTACGCGATCCCGCTCAAGGCCGGGATGTCGATCGGCATGCTGCTCATCAGCGTCGAGCTGTTCCTGATGCTGTGCATCCTGCTCTTCATCCCCGGCGACTACGCCGGGCCCTGCTTCATCGGCTTCGCCATCGGCGAGTCGCTGGGCGCCGCCGCCCTCCGCATCGCGGGCGGCATCTTCACCAAGATCGCCGACATCGGCTCCGACCTCATGAAGATCGTCTTCAACATCAAGGAGGACGACGCCCGCAACCCCGGCGTCATCGCCGACTGCACGGGCGACAACGCGGGCGACTCGGTCGGGCCCAGCGCCGACGGCTTCGAGACCTACGGCGTCACCGGCGTGGCCTTGATCTCCTTCATCCTGCTGGCGGTGAAGGAGCCGGCCGTCCAGGTGCAGCTGCTGGTGTGGATCTTCGCCATGCGGGTGTTGATGATCGTGGCCTCGGGCGCCTCCTACCTCATCAACGAGGCGGTGGCCCGCGGCCGCTACGCCGGCGCCGCCAAGATGAATTTCGAGTCGCCGCTCACCTCGCTGGTGTGGCTGACGTCGATCGTGTCCGTGGTCACGACCTACGCGGCCTCCTACATCCTCATCCCGACCCTGGGCGACGGCAGCCTGTGGTGGAAGCTCTCCACCATCATCACGTGCGGCACGCTGGCCGGCGCGGTCATCCCCGAGCTCGTCAAGGTCTTCACCTCGACGGAGTCGGCCCACGTGCGGGAGGTGGTGACGGCCTCCCGCGAGGGCGGCGCTTCCCTCAACGTCCTGTCGGGCTTCGTGGCCGGCAATTTCAGCGCCTACTGGCTCGGCCTGACCATCGTCGTCCTCATGGGGCTCGCGTACATGGTCAGCACGCTGGGGATGGGGGCGTTGATGGTGGCG
>DATIWI010000061.1:0-6526 GCA_035519475.1 Opitutaceae bacterium | reverse complement strand
GCTGGTCTTTCTCGGCGACTCCATCACCCAGCAGTGGGGCGACGACCTGGGCGGGAGTTTTCCGGGCGTGAAGGTCGCCAACCGCGGCATCAGCGGTGACACCACCCGGGGCGTGCTCATCCGTCTGCGCGAGGATGTGCTTACCCTGCATCCCGCGGGCGTCGTCCTCCTCATCGGCACGAACGACCTCGAGGAGCATGCCGCTCCCGCGACCATCGCCGACAACTTGCGGCTCATTCTGGCCGAACTGGAGCAAGCGGATCCGCGGATGCCCGTCGTCCTTTGCGAAGTCTTTCCGAGCTCGGCGACGAAGCACCGCCCCGCCGACGCGATTCGCGAGATCAACGAGCGGTATGCGGCCGCGGTGAAGAGCGACGCGCGCGTGACGCTGCTCGCCACCTGGCCGCTGTTCGCCAATGCGGAGGGGGACGCGAAGCCGGAGGAGTTTCCGGATCTCTTGCACCCGAATGCGGCGGGCTACGCCAAATGGGCCGCGGCTCTGCGCCCGATTTTCGCCACGCTCGGGTTGACGGAGAACGAACCGGACACCTTCGCTCCGGAGCCAGGCTTCGTCAGTTTGTTCAATGGTCACGATCTCACCGGCTGGGGCTTCCGGCCGACGTCGGCGGCGGACATCGAGTCGGCCAAGCGCTGGCAGGCGCGCGATCCGCACGCGGCCCCGTGGCCGATCGTCACCCAGGCGGCCAGCTTCGACGGGCAGGTCGCGAGCCCCGACGGCCGCTACGTCGCGAAGGCCGGGCGCCTGATCGTGACCACGCCGATGGAAGGCCGCCGGATCCAACAACTGTGGACCACCCGCGAGTTTCCGACGAACTTCATCCTCCGCCTCGAGTTTCGCGCCACGCCCAACGCCGACAGCGGCATCTACATTCGCGGTCCTCAGCTGCAGTGCCGCGACTACCTCCTCGCCGGGCCCTACAAGCAGCTCACCCGCTACCGCCCGCAGGAGTGGAATGAAATCGAGGTCACCGTCACGGGTGGCACGGCGCGCTGTACCTGCAACGGTGAAGTGCTGGAAGCCGCCTTCGCGGTGCCGCCTACGGGCCCGGTCGGTCTCGAAGGCGATCGCGGGCAGATGGAGTACCGCCGCATCCGGCTGAAGGAACTGCCGTAGCCGGAGCCGCGCCCCGGGCGGATCAAACCGGGGCGCGTCATGACCTCGCGCCGGAAAGCCCAAACCAGCCAGACCCCCGTCGCTCTTCCCTCCCCATCCGGGCTCTTCCCCCGGCCAGCAATCTCAGCGCACGAGCATGCGTAGCCTCCGCGACAGCCTGACCAGCAGGTGGGTGATCGCCCTTGTCCTCGTGTTTCTCGCGATCGGCGTGTCGCTGCGGCTCCATCCCTGGTCGCGCCACCCGGCCCGGCACCGGCGCGGCGCGCCGGCCACGGCGATTCACCCGGCGGCGCCTGCCCAGCAGGCGGCCCGGCCCAAGACCTCCCCCGCGCTTCCGCCTCAACCCGCCGCCTCGTCGTCACCCGCCGCGCCCGCTCCCTTGGTCACCCCGCCGGCGATCGATACGTTTCCGCGCCCCGTGACGACGTGGCTCGAGGCCCAGATCGAGCTGGCGCGACGGGGAATCTCGTCCGGCTCGATCGACGGCATCGGCGGCGCCCAGTCGGTCGCGGCCCTGCGGGCGTTTCAGGAGAACGAGGGTCTGGAGGCGACTGGCCAGCTCGACCCCGAGACCCGCGCCCGCCTTGTGCTTTCCGCGCCACCGCTCGCGCCGATCACGGTGACAGCGGAGGATCTGGCCGGCCTTCAGCCGCTCAGTCCCACCTGGCTCGGCAAGTCCCAACAGACCGCCCTCGCCTTCGAGACCGCCCTCGAATTGGTGGCCGAGCGCTCCCATGCCAATCCGGCGCTGCTCCGGCAGCTCAATCCGTCGGTCGACTGGGCGGCGATCTCGCCCGCCACGTCCGTGCTCGCGCCGGCGGTCGGCCGCGTCGAGGTGGCCGCCAAAGTCGCCCTCCTCCGCCTCCGCTTGGGCGACCACGTCCTGGAGGCCCGCGACGACGCCGGCAGTCTGCTCGCCCATTTCCCGGTCAGCATCGCGCGCGACGTCGAGAAGCGGCCGGTGGGCGGACTGCACGTGACCGTGATCATCCCAAATCCGGATTTCACCTTTGATCCGGAGGTGTTCCCCGAATCGGCGGAAGCCCGCGAATTGGGGCGCAAGCTCATCCTGCCGCCGGGTCCAAACAACCCGGTGGGCGTGGCGTGGATCGGCCTCGACCGGACGGGCTACGGCATCCACGGCACGCCTTCGCCCGAACAGGTGGGCCGCACCGAATCGCACGGGTGCTTCCGCCTCGCCAACTGGGATGCGTCGACCCTGCTCGATCTGGTCTGGGTCGGCTTGCCGGTCATGGTGGAACCCTGAGGGCGCGCCGGCCGGCGGAAAGGTTCCGGGACCGCAACCGGTGCGGGACGCGTCCCGCGCGTTCGTCGCGACGGTGCGAGCCGAGCGCCGCCGGGCGCGGACTGGCCGCATGCCAAGCGTGGTTGGCACCGCCACGGGAATGGTGCACATTCCCCCGTTCGCGATGCGCCTGGTCGACTACCTTTTCGCGGTCAGAAGCGTCCGCCCGGTGATGGTGCGCCTCTGGTATCGCTTTCTCACCCGGCGACTGCGCGGCGAGGAGGTCCTGTTCCTCAACTACGGATTTGAGACGGAGCCGCCGCTGGGCCTGCCGCTCTCCCCCGCCGACGAACCCGACCGCGCCTGCATCCAACTCTATCACCAGGTGGCGACGCAGGTCGACCTGCGCAGCCGGCGCGTACTCGAGGTCAGCTGCGGTCACGGCGGCGGCGCCTCCTATCTCACGCGCACGCTGCGGCCGGCGGCCTTCACCGGTCTCGACCGCAATCCGGCCGGCATCCGCTTCTGCCAGAAGCGCCACCGGGTTGACGGTCTGACTTTCGTGCCGGGTGATGCCGGGCAATTGCCGTTCGCCGACGGGACCTTCGACGCCGTGATCAATATCGAGGCGTCGCACTGCTACCCGGAGTTCCCGCGCTTTCTCGCGGAGGTTACACGGGTGCTCCGCCCGGGCGGGCATTTTCTCTATGCGGACTATCGGTACAACGAAGAGGTGACCGCCTGGGAGCAGACGCTGGCCGCGGCTTCGCTTACACTGCTTCGTTCGCGCGTGATCAACGCCGAGGTGCTGCGCGGCATGGATCGCAATGCGCCGCGTGCGCTGGGGCTGATCGCCCGCCATCTGCCCCGGTTCATGCACCGGATCGGCCGGGACTTCGCGGGTGTGCCGGGCTCGCACATCTACAACGCCGTCCTGCGCGCAGACCTCTCCTATCGCTCCTACTGCCTGCAGAAGCCGGCCTGATCCCTACCCGCACCGGGGGAGCGGCGCCCTCCAAAACGCCGGTTCCTGGAGGGCCGGCCTCCGCGCCGGCCTGTCTGCGCTACCGGCCGCCAGACGGCGTGTCGAGGCTGAGCGTCAGTTTCAGCCCCCAGTCGTCGGCCGACGGAAAATCCGGCACGTCGATCCAGCCCCACTGGTTGGCCCGCAGCAGTCCCTGGCCTGCCGGAGACCACCGTCCGGTCCGCGGATCGAACCATTGCGCCCGGTAGGCTGCATGCGGACGCGCGCCACGGATCCGGCTGCCGGCCGGGCAGTCCTTTTCGAAGTATGCGAGGAAGAAATCCCGGGCCGGCGTGCGGGCGCAGTACGCCCAGCCGACGAAGCTTTTCGTCTGCGCCGTGGCGTTCGGCGTCACCAGGTTGGCATCGGGCACAAGGTCGGCGTAGCGCCGCCCCTCGCTCAGCGCGAAGGCCGGCAGATGCGTCATCTGGTTCGCCGAGTTCCACCGAAACGCCTCCCACATGAACGGATTCGATCCCGCCTCGATGTCCGCGCCCCAGATGCCTTCCGCGCCGTAGATGTGCCCCGCGAAGCCGCCCGACAGAAAACTTCCATAGATGCCGGAGCGCACGTCGCGATCATCCGCCTCGGTTCCGCCCGGCGCGCCGTAGCGGTAGGGCGGCGTATAGCGTTTGTCGGCCATGCCCGAGTAGTAGGGTTCGCCATTCAGGGCCGGCCGCGCCGGCGTGGCGTGGTAGATTTCGGTGAGATACCAGTAGTAGTCGTGCTCCCGGCCGTTGCCGATCTGGTGGAAGGTCAGCCAGTGATTTTCCTCCGGTCCGCCGAAATTCAGCAGGCTCGACACCGAGGAGTTGCAGGAGACGAGCGTGCCGAACGGCGGAGGGCCATAACGCTCGATCACGAGGTTGGCGGCCGCGTTAAGCTGCCGGGTGGTCGCCGTCATGGCGGGCCAGTCGTAGTGCACCGGGCTGTACAGGCAGCTGTTCGCCTGGTAGCGGCTCCACACATACTGGACATAGCGGCTGTAGGAATCCGGCCACGGATAGAACTTCACCCAACAGGAGGTCAGATCGCGCCGCGCCACCTCGAGCACCGGCACGAAGCCGTGCGCATTCAGGTAATCGATCTTTCGGTCGAGGTACTGGAAGTAGGCCGGGTTGAGGCGCTGCACATCCGGGAACACCTGCTCGTAGCCCGGAACCCGGCCGGGAAACAGAAACGCCCGGCCGCCCTCGTTCGCCATGTCCTTCGCGTGCCAGCGCTCGCGCGGCCGGTGGTTGGCGATCTCGCCCTGATCCACCCAGGCCGACCGCACGCCGAGGTCCGCCGCTTGATCCAACCAGATTTCCCAAGGCTGGCCGTCATCGGCCCAGTTCGGAAAGGCGGCAATGATCGCGACGCTGTTGTAGCCCTGGGTCTGGCGCAGGCGCACGTAATCCTTGAAACCCGCCTTGGGGCCGATGGCGCGCTCGGTATCGTCGTCATACCACTCGAAGCGGTTGGTGGCCGCCGCATACCAGGTGTCGCCGAGCAGGAGGAACGGCGTGCCGTCAGCCAGTTCGAAGGCGTGGCCGTTGGCCGTGGGGCGGACGAATCCCCGGCGCAGCAAATTGGCGGCCAGCTCGGCATCGCTCCAAGCCACCGCCGCAAATTCGCCGGTGTGGGCGTTCAAGCCCGGATCGTCCTGATTCGAGCCGCTGTGCCAGCTCCAGGCGCCGGGCGCGGTGGCCAGCACGCGCACGCGGAAGGTGTCCCCGCCATCCCAGAATCCGTAGCAGCGCCGGCTGAAGCCCGGCCCCTGCAGATCCACCCACATGTCCACCTCGGTGTAGGGATTCGCGTACTGGCGCTGGGCGTGGAAGGTGAGTTCGACCTTCTCCCAGACATGCGGCGTCGCCTGCGCCGCCATGACGCTGCCCACCGCCGCCAACCACCGGACCGGGTTCAGGAGCTTCATGGCGACAGACCATCGAGGCCACCCCCCGGAGGTCAAACGCGAAGCGAGCGCGGCGCCGCGCCGTCGTCCGCCTAGCGTGACGCCCACCACTGCCTCACCGCGTCAAGCGCCTGATGCAGCATCGCCAGGGCCGCCTGGAACGCCTCGTGCGCGTGCGGGACGTAGCGGTCGATGAGCCAGAGCGCCAGCACCGCGCAGCCGAGACCGACGACGGCGTCGGCGAACCAGAAGACCGGCGGCACGAGCACCGGTCCGCGGCCCGCGTGCCAATACCACGCATGCCGCAGCGCCTTCAGCGGCCAAGCCACGAGGCAGTAGAGCACGAGCAGCAAAATCACCGCCACCCACAGCGGCAGGTTCGCCGGCAGCGCCAGTCCGAACACCGTGTGCGTGACCAGCAGCGAGACCAGGGCACAGAGGCCGACCACCACCAGCACGCCACGCAGCAGCGCCAGGACGGGCAGCGCGACCAGGAGCAGGAAGGAGGGCGGGGGCGGGCAACCCGGTGGCGGGACGTTCGGCGGCGTCCAGTGTTGGTGCCACTGCTGCTGCGCCCGCCAGGCGTTCGCGCGCATCTCCTGCTTGAGCCGGCGCCCCCAGCCGCGCATCTCGTGTTTGAACCGCCGCCGCCATTCGCGGTGGGCGCGGCGGTCGCCCCAGGTCTTCATGCCCTCGTAGTAACCCTCGCGGGCGCGCCGGATGAATTCCTGCGCGGTCGCCGGGATGCCGTAGGCCGCGGTCTTGTCCGCCGGCGTCGCGGGTGAGGGCAGGATGATCATCAGGACGATATACACCAGGATCGCGAAGCCCCAGAAGAAGGTGAGCAGCACAAACAGCAGGCGCACCAGGGTGGGATCGATGCCGAAGTAGATGCCGAGGCCGTTGCAGACGCCGGCGAACATCGCGCCCTCGTGAATCTTGTACAGGCGGCGGACACGCGGCGGCGGCGCGGCCTCCGCCGCCGCGCCCGGGCCGGCCGCAGCGCCGGCGGCGGTTCCGGCCGCCCCGGCGGACCCTCCCCCGGCGGGACGCTCCTCGCCCTCGGCCGCGGCGTCCTGCACGGGGCCCATCTCCGCGATGATCTGGGAGACCTCCGGCGCGACGACGACGTTCTTGTAGGCGCCCAGCACGGCGCGGCACTTGTCCGCGATGGCCTGCTCGATGTCGGCGATGATTTCATCCCGGTCGGGATTGCCCTCGAGG
>DATIWI010000060.1:0-50221 GCA_035519475.1 Opitutaceae bacterium | reverse complement strand
GGCCAGCAGGAGGTTCGCCACGTTGGCGGCGACGATCAGCAGCACGCCGGCGGCGACGGCGAGGAGGATCGACAGCGCCCGGGCGAAGATGGGCTGCGCGCCGTAGGGCGCCTGCAGGAATGTCAGCACGCGCAGGCGGATCAGCTTGTTGGTGTCGGGATAGGTCTGTTCCAGCCGCGCGCCGAGCGTGTCGACGACCGCCTGCGCGTGGGCCAGCGAGACGCCGGGACGCAGCCGCGCCTGCGTGTGGAGCCAGCGGTCGTCGCGGTGCGTGAGGGAGCCGAAGTTCGCGACCTCCTGGTGCATCGACGCCGGCGCCCAGAAGTCGCAGATCAGCCCGGTCATCGTGCCGTGGAAGGCCGCCGGGACGATGCCGACGATCGTGAACGGATGACGGTTGAGCTCGACGTCGCGGCCGACGATCGCCGGATCGCCGCCAAACCGCCGCCGCCAAAACGCCTCGCTCAGCACCAGCACCGGATTCCCGCCCGGCTTCTGGTCTTCGTCCGGCAGGAACGTTCGGCCGAGGAGCGGTCGCACGCCGAGCACCGAGAAGAAGTTCGCCGTCGTGATCTGGCCGTAGATCCATTCGGAGCTGTCGCCGACCGTGAGGCACGCGGGCGTCACCTGCGACCCGATCACGCCGGCGAACACGTCCGTCAGCTCCCGGTAGTCCTTCAGGTCGGGCAGCGACACCGTATCCCAGACCTCTTTGTCATGCACGGTCGCGAGGACGACCATCCGGTCCTCCGCCTCGGTCCCGGGCAGCGGGTGCAGCAGGATGCTCTGGATCCAGCAGAACACGGTGGTGGTGGCGCCGATGCCGAGGGCGAGGGAGAGCACGGCAACGGCGGTGAAGCCGGGCGCCTTGGCGAGCTGTCGCAGAGCGAACTTGAGGTCGGCGAGCATGGGAGGGAAAAGGGATGGTGAGGGTGAAAGTGAGAGTGGGCGCGAAGGCGACCGATGAGGTTGAACGTCAGGTGGTCGGCGGTGCCGGAAGTGACACTCTCACCGTCACTTTCACTCGCACGTCTGTCCTCACTCCGCGTGGAGCGCGACGACCGGATCGGTCCGGGCGGCGCGACGGGCCGGCAGCCAGCAGGCGAGGAAGGCGATGGCGGCGAGGGCCAACAGATTCGTGCACAGCAGCCACCAGCCCGGCAGGGGCATTTCGGGCATCGCGCGGTGGAGCGCCATGTTGGCGGCGAAGTAGGCCGGCACACCCACCACCAGGCTCACGGCGAATAACGCCGCCCCCTGGCGCAGGATCATGCCGAGGATATCGCCGTATTGCGCGCCCAGCGCCATGCGCACCCCGATGTCACGGGTGCGTTGCGCGGTGAGTTGCGAGATGACGCCATACAGTCCGAGGGCGGAAATCAGCAGACCCATGAAGGCAAACGTGGCGAGGTTGGCGGTGACGAGGTTGAGATTCGCCAGATTCAGCTCGATCGACGCGCGGAGCGAGCCGGGCTGCGCGATGGGCAAGTCCGCATCGAGCGCGGCCACCATCTGGCGGACCGCCGGCGCCAGCGCCTCGGGCGCCAGGGAGGTGCGCAGCGCAATGGCGAAATTATGCTGCGGTTCCTGGACCAGGGGACGGTAGGCTTGCAGGCGCGTGTCAGGTTCTTCGAGGTTGACCGCCATGCGGGCATCGCCAACCACACCGACGACCTCCATCCAGCGATCATTGTCCAGAAACCGCATCCGTCTGCCGACCGGATCCGCGCCGGGCCACAGCTGGCGTGCCAGCGAAGCGTTGACGACGACCTCCGGCGGGTCCTCCGGCTTGAGGCCGGCGGCAAAAAGCCGGCCCTGCGCGAGCGGAATCTGCAGCGCGGCGAAGTAGTCCGGCGACACCGAGGCGGTTTGCGCCAGCGGCTCCTGGCCGCGCCGCACCGGGGCCTGCCCCTCGACGACCAGATTGCGCCGCTCGGAAAAGGAATAGAACGGCAGTCCGGAACCGAGAGCGGCCCGGTCGACCCCGGGCAGTGCGCCCAGGCGTTCCAGCAGCGCGCGGTGGAACTCGCGGCAGGAGGCGTCGTCGTTGTAGCGGTTCCACGGGAGAAAGAGATAGCCGGCGAACAGGCCGTCCGGATTCCAGCCCACCTGGCGGTGCAGGAATTTCTTCACGCCAAGGCCGAACGACGTGGCCACGCCGACCAACACGAGCGCCGCGGCCAGTTCGCCCACGATCATGAGCGATTTCAGGCGCTGGTGGGATCGGCCGGTGGTCGAGCCGCGGGCACCTTCCTTGAGAGCCTCGCTGGCCGAGGTGCGGCTGGCCAGCCAAGCCGGGGAAAGGCCGAAGGCCACGCCGCTGACCAGGGAGATGAGGAGGGTGAAGATCAGCACGTGACCGTCGATGGGAATCGCGAACCCCGTTTCGGTGTTGATGATGAGGTTCCGGCCGATCAGCTCGTTGCTCCACGCGGCCAGGAGGACGCCCAGCGCGCCGCCGCCGAACGCCAGCAACACGCTCTCGATGAGCAGCGGCGCCATCAGGTGGTAGCGACCGGCGCCGAGCGCGGAGCGGATCGCGAACTCGCGGGCACGGCCGAAGGCACGGGCGAGCTGGAGGCTGGCGAGATTCGCGCACGCGATCAGCAGCACCGTGCTCGAAAGCGCCACCATCAACCAAAGAATTCTCCGGCTGACGTCATCGGTGCTGGCGGCGTTCAGCTCGGTGAGGCGCAGGCCATCGGTGCCCAGGTCCCGCGGGTAATCCTTCGCCAGGCGGGCGGCGATCGTGTCCAGCTCGCTTTGGGCCTGGGCGGGACTGACGCCGTCCTTGAGGCGGGCGACGGTGCGGAACCAGGCGTTGTTGCGCAGGGTGGGGAAATGCTGCTCGATCGTCAGGGGGCGCACGATTTCGACCGGACCCCAGACGAGGGGCGCGTCGAAGCTGGCGGGCAGCACGCCCACGACCGTGTAGGTATCGCCGTCGAGACGCAGCGGGCGGTCGATGACGTTCGGATCGCCGCCAAACCGGCGCATCCAAGTCCGGTGGACGAGGATGACGACCCTGCCTTTGCCGGGCTGCTCCTCTTCGGGCCGGAAGCCCCGGCCGAGGAACGGCTGAACGCCGAGCACGGAAAAGAGGGCGGGGGAGGCGTTGAGACCGAAAATCTGCTGGGCCGGCTGGCCGGGCTCGGCGAGGCTGGCGGTATCCTGGAAGAAGAAGGCGAGGCTGGCGAACGAGGTGGACGCAGCCCGCAGATCGAGTGCATTGCCCGGGGCCTGGGGCGCCTGGAGCGTTTGCGGCGTCGTGCGGAAGATGGCGACGAGGCGATGACTGTCCGGATACGGGACCGTGCGCAGCAGGAAGGTGTTCGCCAGGCTGAATGCCGACGTGCTCAGAGAGACGCCCAGCGCCAGCGTGAGCACCGCAACGACAGCGAACCCGGGCGATCGGGACAAGGTGCGGCAGGCGAGGCGAAGGTCGGCGAGCACGGGAGTGGCAAGAGTTCAGCGATAAGCGGGAGGCGGAGAGCCGGTGGGTTCCTGGGTGCCTGGGGGCTGACTCCTGAACATCGTTCGCTCATTCCGCCCGCAGGGCGATGACGGGATCGACGCGCGTGGCCCGGCGGGCCGGCCAGTAACAGGCGAACGCGGCCGTTGCCAGGAGGACGGCGACAACCAGGGGGAAGGCAATCGGATCCACCGCCTGCACGCCGAAGAGCACGCGCGAGAGGCCGAAGGAAAGCCCGAGCGCCAGGACCAGGCCGATGCCGAGGCCGATCAGGGTGAGGCGGAGGCCTTCACGGCAAACGATCTGAACGACGTTCCGGCTGGTGGCGCCGAGCGCCAGGCGCACGCCGATTTCGCGCGTCCGGCTGGTCACGCCGTAGGATACCACCGCGTAGAGTCCGAGGATCGCGAGCAGCAGGCCGATCGCGCCCTGGATGGCGGCCATCGCGGCGCCCATGCGCAGCGGCATCAGGGCAAAGACGCTGGTGGCCATGTGTTCGTCGAACGTGACGAGGCTGTAGACGGGCAGGTCAGGATCGAGCGCTCGAATGGCGGCCCGGAGGCTGGGCGCCAGCCCGTGCGGGTCGCCGGCGGCGCGCACCACCAGCGTCGCCGGCATGCCGTAGTACTGGGCGAAGGGCACGTAGTAATACGGCCGCGGCTGCTCCGTGAGCATGACGTATTTCCCGGTGGCCACGATCCCGACGACCTCGATGGGCGCGCCGCCGCTCCAATCCCGCCGGAAGTGCTGGCCGATCGCGTCACGGCCGGGCCAAAAGGCCTTGGCCATGGCTTCGTTGATCACGGCGACGTGCGGAGCTCTCTCGTCATCGGTCGGCGCGAGATCGCGACCGCGCAGCAGGGGGACGCCGAGCATGGTCACAAAGCCCGGATCGACCGCGGAGAGCGCGACCGGCGTGTGGCCGTCGGGCACGTTGCCGGTGGGATTGTCGGGCCAGTGGTCGCGCATGACGATGTAATTGCCGAACGGCACGTGTTGCGCGAGGCTCGCTCCCTCGACGCCGGGGAGGGCGCGGACGCGTTCGAGAAGCTGTTTCTGGAAACGCAGGCCCCGCGCCTGATCGTAGCCCTGCAAGTTCAGATCGAAGGAAAGCATGGTCAGCCGATCCGGCCGGAAACCGAGCTTCAGATCGCGGGCGGCATGCAGGCCGCGCAGGAAGAGGGCGGCGGCGAGCAAGACGATGCAGGACGTGGCGACCTGACCGATGACGAGCAGGTTGCGCATCCGGTGGCGCCCGCCCGACGTCTGCCGACCGGCGCCCTGCTTGAGACCTTCGTTCACATCGACGCGCGAAGAGCGGAGGGCGGGGAACAAGCCCGCTGCAACGCCGGCGACCAGCGAGATCACCGCCGTGAAAATCCAGACCTGCCAGTCGGGACCGGCCACCTGGCGGATGGGGATGTCGCCAGTGGGGGCGAATTGCCGGAAGGCGCCTCCGCCCCAGACCGCGAGCCCATAACCCGTAATGCCGGCGAGCGCCGCGAGCACGACGCTTTCCAGGAGGAGCTGGCGGATCAGCCGCCAGCGCGAGGCGCCGAGCGCCGAGCGCACCACGAGTTCCTTTTCGCGGGCGAGCGCGCGGGCGCTCATGAGATTGGCCACGTTGGCACAGGCGATGAAGAGCACCAGCGCGACCAATCCGCAGAAGAGCACCGTGAACACGGGCAGAAGGTCCATTGCCGCCGGGGCGGGCCGGGCGCGTTGCTCCGGCGCCGCCTGAAACCGCACCCCGCGATGTTCTTCGGGAAAGTCCTTCGCGAAGCGCTGGGCAAAGACGGCGAGCTCGGCGTTGGCCTCGGCCATGGTCGCTCCGGGGGTCCGGTAGGCGAGAACGTTCCAGGCGCTGGTGCCGCGGTATTTGAAATAGCCGTCGCCGTTCGCACTCAACTGCGGAAATGTGCCCGACGGCACGAAGAGCCCGACGGCGAGCGACCACGAAAAACTGTCGAAACCGCTCTTCGCCACCCCCACGATCGTGAAGGCCCTGCCGTTCACGGTGACGCTGCGACCGATGGCCGCCGGATCGCCGCCGAAGTGCGTCTGCCAGTACCGGTAGGTGAGCACCGCGACGGGATTGGCCGGCGGCATTTCGCCGTCACCCGCCTGCAGCGGGCGGCCGAGGGCGACGGCGACGCCGAGCTTCGCAAAGGCGTCGGGAGTGACGGCCTCGATCCAGGTCCGCTCGGGCGGCTGGCCCTGCGTGCTGACGTGCGCCGGCTGCGAGAAATAGGCAATGTGATCGGCCAGGGCCTTCGAGCCGGCGCGGATGTCCTGGAAATCGAGAAAGGACAGCTGGTAGGGGAAGTTGATGATGTTGCTGCGCTGGACGATGACGGTGAGGCGGTCAGGATCGCGGACGGGCATCGGCTGCAGGAAGAACGCGCTCACCATCGCGAAGATCTGGGTATTGACCGCGATGCCAAACGCCAGCGTCAGCACGACGACGGCGGTGTAGCCGGGAAACTTGGCGAGCTGACGAAAGGCGAAGCGGAGATCGGCAATCATGCGAGTGCGGGTTTCGGGCGTAAGGTCGTCGGGCCGCGAGAGGGCGCTGAGGTTGAAGGTGCGGAGGAGGCGGGGGAAGGTGGTCGGTGGGCTGGCCGTGACCGAAACCACGGGCCGACGCCGTCATTCGCTGCGCAGCGCCTCGGTCGGGTTCACGCGCGTGGCGCGGCGCGCGGGGATCCAGCAGGCAAACAACGCCGCCAGGAGCAGCAGCAGCGCGCTGGTGAGGTAGGTCGGCGCATCCGTCGCGGTGACGCCGAAGAGCTGGCTTTGCAGCAGGCGGCCGACTCCCCAGGCGCCGGCTAGGCCGAGCAGCACGCCCGGA
The DNA here is from genome assembly GCA_035519475.1 of Opitutaceae bacterium. GTDB lineage: Bacteria > Verrucomicrobiota > Verrucomicrobiia > Opitutales > Opitutaceae > Fen-1467. The sequence goes on along the minus strand of DATIWI010000060.1, from coordinate 43,898 downwards.
AGGGCGAGCCGCAAGCCGCGCCCGAGCACGTCGCGCAAGACGTCGCGACGTTGCGCGCCCAGAGCCATGCGAATGCCCACCTCGCGGGTGCGCTGGCTGACGACGAACGAGAGGACGCCGTAGATGCCGATCAGCGAGAGCAGCAGGGCGGTGCCGGCAAAGAGGGCGAACAGATTCATGTTGAACCGGCGCCCGGAGACGAAGCCGGCCATGCGTTCCGTCATGAGTTGCACGTCGTGAATCGGCTCGTCGGTGGCGACCGCCTGCACGGCCGTGCGAATCGAGGCGACCGCAGCCGCCGGGTCCATCCGCGTGCGCACCACCAGGTGCATGCCAATCGGCACCGGGAATTCCCGCAGGGAGAGGTAGAATTCGGCGGGCTCGCCGCGGTCGAGGCCAGTCTGGGTCGTGTTGCCCACCACGCCGATGATCTGCACCCACGGAAGCCCCATGTCGGGTGTGCCGAGCCGGAAGCGCTGGCCGACGGGATCCTCGCCCGGCCAGAATTCGTCCGCCATCCGCTGGCTGATGATGCCGTCGAAGACCACGCCCTTGAAGACGATCGCGAGGTTTTGGGGCGAGAGATCCAGGCCGGGCGGGACGGCCGGCTGCGTTTCATGGCCGTCGAACGTCCGGCCGCGCAGAATGGGGATGCCCAGCGTGCGAAAGTAGTCCGGAGTGACGGAGTGGTTGTTGGCGGAGGGGAACTCGCCGGGTTTGGGGGTGGGCCGGCCGTCCCGGTAGAACCAGATGGACGAGGTGCTCCAGGTGAACGGCAGCGCCGAGGCCACCGCCACCCCTTCGACTTCGGGCAGCCGGTCCACGGCGCCAACGATCCGCTCGTAGAAGGTCGAGAAAGTGTACGGATTACGCTGGAATTGCGCCATGGGCGGCGGCGTCACTTGCAGAGTGAGGACGCGCTCGGGCCGGATGCCGGAGGAAACCTGAAGTAACTGCCGCAGACTGCGGACCAGCAGGCCGGCGCCGATGAGCAGCATCAACGCCAGCGCCACTTGGGCGACCACCAGGAAGTCGCTTAACCGGAGGCGACCAAACAGGGTGCGCACCGCCCGGCGTGTATTCTTGAGGGCGTCGTTCGGGTTGGCGTGGGACAATTGCCAGGCCGGGGCGAGGCCGAAACCCACGCCGGTGACCAGCGTGATGCCGGCGACAAACGCTAGGACCCGCAGGTCCACGGCGCCAGTTCCCTCCACCATCGGCTGCATTTCCCACGGCACCATCCGGCGGCCGATGCCTTCGCCCCATAGGCCCAGCAGGGTGCCCACCACGCCGCCGGCGGCCGCCAGCAGGAGACTTTCCGCCAGGAGCTGGCGGAGCAACTGAAGGCGGGACGCCCCCAGCGCCGTCCGGATCGCCATCTCCTTCTCGCGGGCGAAGGACCGCGACAGCAGCATGTTGGCCACATTGACACAGGCGATCAGCAGCACCATGGCGACCGCCCCGAGCAACAGATAGAGCTGCGTGCGCGCCTCGCCGGCGAGGCGTTCGCGGAGCGGCCGCACGCGCACCCCGATGCCCTTGTCGTCCTTCGGATATTCCTGCTCGAGCCGCTGCCCGATCGCGGTCATCTGCGCCTGGGCCGCCGCCAGCGTCACGCCCGCCTTGAGGCGCCCGATCGCGTAGGCGTCGTTGTGGCTCGCGCGCAGGGTCATGAATCGCTGCTCCGCGCAGGGCGCGATGGGCCGGAAGAAGTCGGCCCGGTGGTGAAACCGGAAGCCCGCCGGCAGAATCCCCGCCACGGCAATCTCCTGCCCGTCGAGCAGGATGGACCGGCCAACCAGCGTCGGGTCGCCGGCGAAATACCTCTGCCAGGCCTCGTGGGTGACCCAGGTGACTGACGCGGACCCGACCCGGTCGTCCTCCGGGGAGAGGGCACGGCCCTGGTTGACGCGGGTGCCCAGCACCGCGAAAAAATCGCCCGAAACGAGCAGGGTCGACACCAACTCGCCGCCCGCCGGCGTCTTCAGCTTGGCCGGTTCGGGATGATAGATGGCGAGCCCGGAAAAACTATCCTGCTGGGCGTGCCAGTCGAGGAAGTTGGGGTACGACACCGACATGTCGTCCCATTGGCTGTTGCGTTCGGAAACGTGGACGAGCCGGTCGGGCTCCGGCAGCGGCAGTGCGCTCAGGAACGTCTTGTTGATGAGGCTGAAGATGGCGGTGTTGGCTCCGATGCCGATCGCCAGCGTGAACACGACGATGGCGGTGAACCCGGGCGACTTGGCCAGCAGACGGAAGGCGAAACGCAGATTGTTCATGGCGAAAGTGGGAGCGGCAAGGTCGCACGATGCGAAGCCGCGGGCAGCGCCGCCGGCCCGACGCCCACGCTCGTCCACGATCACTCACACAATCACTCTCGTCGCACTGATTACCGTCTGGGATTGGCGCGCGCTGGGTCCGAGCAGAGTGGGCGAATCGAGGTCCGTGCCGTGACGCCTAGAGGGAGGTTTCCGCCTCCTTGGTGATGGCGCTTTCCTCCACCACCCGGCCGTCGAAGAGGTGGACGGAGCGCACGGCATGCCGCGCGAAGCGGTGGTCGTGGGTCACCATCACGATCGTGGATCCCGCGCGGTGCAGGTTGGAGAGGAGTTCCATGACGGCGTCGCCGTTCTTGGAGTCGAGGTTGCCCGTGGGCTCGTCGGCGAGCAGCACGGACGGATAACCCGCGAGGGCGCGGGCCACGGCGACGCGCTGCTGCTGGCCGCCGGAGAGCTGAGAGGGAAGGTGCTTGGCGCGGTGGGCCATCCCAACCTTTTCGAGCGCCTCGTTGACGCGCTGTTTGCGCTCGCTCGCCGGCATGCCGCGGTAGGTCAACGGGAGATCGACGTTTTCATAGACGGTGAGGTCGCCGATGAGATTGAAGGACTGGAAGATAAATCCGATCTCGCGGTTGCGAATGCGGGCCCGCTCGGCGAGCGAGAGGCCCTGCACGGGCCGATCGTTGAGGCGGTATTCACCCTCCGTCGGTGTGTCGAGCAGGCCGAGGATGGAGAGCAGCGTGGATTTGCCGCAGCCGGAGGGGCCGGCGATCGAGACATATTCGCCCTTGAGGATCTCGAGGTGGATGCCGGAGAGGGCGTGGGTCTCGACTTCGTCAGTCAGGAAAACCTTGGTCACGCCGTCGAGTTTGATGAGGGACTGGCCGTTGGATTCAGTGTTCATGTTGAAGGGAGGGGTGGAGGGGGAAGGAAGAGGTCAAAGCACACACCGGCGCGGACCGGAGTTGTGGGTATTTTGGGGCTGAGGGGAGGAACCGGGTTCAGTTCAGGCGGATGCGCTCATTGGCATCATACTGGCTCATGTCGGAAAGGATGACCTGATCGCCGGGCCGGAGGCCGCCGACAATCTCGATGGTATTGACGGAGCTGCGGCCGAGCTGCACCTGGGTGCGCTCCGCGTAGCCGCTGCCGTCGCTGTCGAGCTTGAAGATGGCCACGGTGCTGCGCTCCTGGCCGAAGGCAGGGCGCCCGACGAAGACCACGTCATCCAACCGCTCGAGTTCGATGGTGCCGTCGACGCTGAGATCGGGACGCGCGCCCTTCGGCAGTTCGCCATCGAGCGAGCAGTCGACCGTGACCGTGCCGTTCTGCACGGCGGGATCGATGCGCGAGACATGACCCGCGACGATCCCGTTGCGGGTATCGATCGACGAGAGCTGGCCGATCGCAATGTCCTTGGCCTGGGTCTCGGCAATGCGCACCTCCGCTTTGAGCTTGGTGGGGTCGGCAACGCGGGCGAGGTTGGTGCCGGGCTGCACCTGGGCGCCGACCTCGACGGGCAGCGCGGAGAGGACGCCGTTCATGCTGGCGCGGACGTTGAGGGCGTCGAGTTCGTCGTGGCGGAGCCGGGTCTGATCGCGGAGGCGTTCGACCTCGGCTTCCTGCACGGCGAGCTGCGGCTTGATGGAGTCCTTGGAGAAGGCAAAGCGCTTCTGCTCGATTTCGTTCCGGGTGGCGGCCTCCTCGGCCAGCACCTTGGATCGTTTCAGCTCGAGCGGGGAAACGAGGCCATCCTTGAACAGCTCATCGTTCACCTCGGCCTGCAGGCGCGCCTGTTCGAAATTGGATTTGGCGTTGGCGGCGGTGGATTCGGCGGCCAGCAGCTGGCTTTCGAGCTGGACGCGCAAGTTGACCAGCTGGGCCTCGGCGGCGTGAAGCTGCGAGTCGGCGTTGGTGGCGGCGGAGATCACGTCGGGATTGGCCAGCACGAGAATCAGGCTGTCGGGGGTCACCACGGCGCCGGGACGAAGGATGATCTTGTCCACCCGCCCGGAGGTGCGGGCGGCGATCCAGCGGATCTCCTCCGGCACCAGCGTGCCGAGCCCGCGCACTTGGCGGACCATCGGACCGCGCTCCACTTTCCCGACCCAGACGAGGTTGCGGTCGACGGTCGGCGCCGCCGGCTTCAGACGCGACAGGGCGAACGTCACGCCAATGAGGGCGACCGCAACGGCGCTGCCGATCATGATCTGCTTCTTGCGCTTCTCCTTGGCGGCATTCGGGCGAGGAATATCCATGAGGGGCTCTTTTTCATCAGGTCATTTGCATCGCTTGTGCCAAGCCGGGCACTGTCATGCAAATGATTGATGGATAAAGTGAAAAACATTGGAGGCCCCATGCGCACAGGCAGGCGCACGCCGCGGATGGGACTGGGGCGTCCCGAAAATGGGATTCATGGTGACCGCCGCCGAAGTCACCCTCCGGCCGGCGGAGCGGCGCTGGCACCAGGTCAGACCGGCAGCCGCAGGGTCGCGATACACCCCGTGGCGCCGCCATCCCGATTCCGGAGGTTGAGGGTGCCGCCGTGGTTCTCAGCGATCTGGCGGCAGAGGAGAAGGCCGATGCCGGAGCCGCTGGGCTTGGTCGTGAAAAACGGCACAAACAGGTTGGCCGTGTTCGCCACGCCGGGGCCGTCGTCCTCGACCCGAATCTCGAAAAACGCGCCCCGACGGGACCAGGCCACGCGCACGCCGCCGCCGGTCTCGTGCACGGCCTCGACGGCGTTCTTGATCAGGTTGATCAGGACCTGCTCGATCTGGGCGGCATCGAGATTCGCGGTGAATTCGGGGCCGCCCTGCACCGCCACGGGCAGGCGGGTCTCGAGCGCGGCGGCGCGGCGGACAATCGGCGCCACCTCTGTCGCGGTGAGCGTGGGCTGCGGCAGCTTTGCCAGGCGTGCGTACGCCTGCATGAAGCGACCGAGGCCCTCGGCCCTCGCCTCAATGATTTCCAGGCCGGAGCGCATGTCATCCTCCCAATCGGGGGCGCGCTGGCCGTGCTTGAGGAGCGCGGAGAGGCTGCCGGCGATCGATTTGATCGGGGCGAGCGAGTTGTTGAGCTCGTGGCCGAGGACGCGCACGAGGCGCTGCCAGGCTTTCAGTTCCTCCTCCCGCAGCGGCACGCTCAGGTCGGCGATGACGACGAGGGTATGCGGCCGGCCGCCCTCGCGGAAGGACGTGCGGCGCATGCCCCAGCGGCCGGTGGCGCCGGGAAACTTGGTCGCGCCCAGCACGCGGGTGTCCTCGCCCTCGAGGCACTCCTTCAAGCCGAGCTCGGCGGCGGAGAGCCCGAGGATGCGTTCCGCCGGCGCGGAGAGCAGTTCCTGGGCGGTGCGGTTGACGAGGCGGAGCGTTTCGCTGCTGTCGAAGGCGAAGATGGCCACGTCAATCTCCTCCATGACAGTGCGCAGGAGCGCGGTCGCCTCGAGGGCGCCGAGGCGCTGGGCCTTGAGGACGTTGCCGAGCGAGTTGATTTCCGCGTAGACATCGCCGAGCGGTTCGTCCCGCTGCGCCCCGCGCGCGCGGATGGAGAAATCGCCCTCGCGCAGCGCGGACAGAAGGTTGGCCATTGTCTGGAGCGGCCGCACCACCCGCCGGCGGGCGGCGACGGCGAAGCCCAGCCAGAATCCCAGGATGACCAGCGTCAGCGTCCACTGCACCTTCGAGCTGTAGTCGCCGAACCAGAGGAAGCACGCCGCCACGATCACCGCCGGCGCGCCGGCCAGGAGCGCGTTGAACAGGATGTGGCGGTCGTGGGTCAGGTGGAAGCGGGGCATGGGCTTCGAGCGATAAGCTATAAGCTGTAAGCGGTAAGCTTAAAGCTTGGTTTTCGTGCCAGGTGAGCCTAGGTGATTGCCGTTACGAAAAACTACCATGACTTGAAAATCTGGCAGCGGAGCCATGCTCTGGCCGTCTCGCTCTACCAGGCTACGAAGCCCTTTCCCAAGGATGAAGTATTTGCTCTGACGAACCAGATGCGCCGGGCATGCGTTTCCATTCCGGCCAATATCGCGGAGGGTTGCGGACGGGATGGCGACGCCGAATTGAAACGGTTTCTCACCATTGCGCTGGGTTCCGCCTGCGAATTGGATTACTACGTGCTCCTTGCGCGCGAACTCAATTACCTCGACGAATCCGCCAGCCGGCGCCTTGGCGCGGAGCTGATGGAACTCAGGTGCATGCTCGGATCATTTGTTCAGAGGCTGAAGGCTTAAGGCTTACAGCTTGTACTTTTCCAGCCGGCGGTAGAAGGCGCTGCGGCTGAGGCCGAGCTCTTCGGCGGCGCGGCGGGCGTTGCCGTCGCAGCGCGCCAAGGTCTTCTTGATGAGATGAGCCTCGACCTCCTCGAGGCTCATGTCCTCGATGCGCGAGGCGGCCTGGCCGGTGGTGAGGCCGAGATCGACGGCGCGGACGACCTTGCCGGTGGCCATGAGCACGCCGCGTTCGACCGCGTGGTCGAGTTCGCGGACATTGCCGGGCCAGCCGTGGTTCTGCATGGCCTCGACGGCGGTGGCCTCAAAGCCGGTGATGGCCTTGCGGTAGCGCTCGACGTGCTGCTTGAGAAAATGATGCGCCAGCAGCGGAATATCCTCGCGCCGCTCGCGCAGCGGCGGCAGGGGGATCGCAATGGTGTTGAGGCGGAAGAGCAGGTCCTGGCGAAACTTGCCGGCGGCCACCTCGGCGGACAGGTCGGCGTTGGTGGCGGAGATGAGGCGGACGTTGACGCGGTAGGTCTTGGACGAGCCCACGCGCTCGTACTCGCCGGTCTCGAGCGACCGCAGGATCTTGGCCTGCTGGTTGAGCGGAATGTTCCCGATCTCGTCCATGAAGAGCGTGCCTCCGTCGGCGAGCTCGAACCGGCCGGCGCGATCGCTCTTGGCATCCGTGAACGCGCCGCGGACATGGCCGAAGAGCTCGCTCTCGAACACGCCCTCGGGCAGGCCGCCCATGTTGACGGAGATGAAGGGTTGCGACGCGCGGACCGAGACGGCGTGCAGCGCCTGGGCGATGAGGCCCTTGCCGGTGCCGTTTTCGCCGGTGATGAGGACGTTGGCATCGGAGGGGCCGACCCGCGCGATGACCTCGAGGACCGGGCGCATCGCCGGGGACTGCGCGATGAGCGCCGGGCCGCCCTTGCCGCGGAGCAGCTGGTTCTCCTGCTCCAGCCGGCGGTAGGCCCGCACCGCGTTGCCGAGTTCGATCTGGTTGCGGACGATCGCGATGAGCCGCGGATTTTCCCAGGGCTTGGTGATGAAATCCTTCGCCCCGCGGCGCATGGCCTCCACCGCGACATCCACGCTCGCCCAGGCGGTCATCACCACGACAGGCAGCGAGGCATCGATCGTCTGGATCTTGTTGAGGAGGTCGAGGCCCTCCTGGCCCGAGGTGGTATCGCGCGTGTAGTTGAGATCCATCAACACGAGCGCAAAATCGCGCGCCTCGATCGCCTTGATCACCGCGGCGGGCGACTTCACCGTCTCGATTTGGTAGCCCTCCGCTTTCAGGAGGAGGCGCAGCGCCTCCAGCACATCAGTTTGATCGTCGGCGACGAGAATCCGGAGGGTCGAGGCTTCAGGGGCGGTCATCGCGGGGTGGGACGCGCAGCAGCATGAGGAAAGCCGGCTGGCGGGAGCAAGAGGAGATTAGCACGCCGAGATCCCGGAGCGGAGGCGCGGCCCGGCGGGCACCCTCCGCGGCGCGGGCATCACGCGGCGAGGTTGACTCCCTCGCGATGGCCGCGGGCGGGGCTGAACGGAATCACCGGGCACGCCCGGACGGACGACGTCTCGATGGCGGTGCGGCGATAGGTATAATCGTTGAGGCTGATCAGCGCCAGACCGGCGGCGGCAAAGATCGAGAAGACCACCTCGCCACTGAAGAAGGTGGTGGTGGCCGAGAGACCGACGAGACCGGCGAAGGCGATGCAGGGGAGGGCGGCGCCGAGGACCAGCAGGGCAAGCTTGAGAGTGGTTTTCATGTTGTTTCCTTCGTTCATGCCCCTGGCTGTTGCAGACGCCGTGCCAAGCTTTGGGTATCTTCCCAAAGTGCCTATTGATAGGGCGTTAGGCAGAACGGCTGCGCCAGCGCCGCGCGGAAGGGCTCCCTTCCCGTTCGGTGACGGGATGCGCCATTCCCGGAAATGGGATCGAGGAGGGATGACGTAATACTGGCGTGAGCGAATTTGGGGGCGAGGATGGTATGGCCGCTGGCCCGGCCTCCGCCTCGCCCGCTCCCTCTCCGCTACTCGTAACGCAGCGCTTCGATCGGATCGAGCTGCGCGGCCTTGCGCGCCGGATAGTAGCCGAAAAACATGCCGACCGCCGCGCTGAAGACGACCGCCACGACCACCGAGGTCGTCGAGACGAGGATCGGCCAGCCGGTGCGGACGGAGACCAATTCGGACGAGCCGACGCCGACGAGGATGCCGATGACGCCGCCCAGCGAGCTGAGGATCACGGCCTCGATCAGGAATTGGAGCAGCACATCACGGCCGTGCGCGCCCACCGCCAGGCGGATGCCGATCTCGCGCGTGCGTTCGGTCACGCTGACGAGCATGATGTTCATGATGCCGATGCCGCCGACGATGAGCGACACCCCGGCGATGGCCCCCAGCAGCACGGTCATCGTCTCTGAGGTGGCGGTGGCGGCCTGCGCGAGTTCCACCTGGTTGCGCACGGTAAAATCCTGTTCGCGCCCCTTGCGCCGCTGCATGAGCAGGTCGGTGATGTCCTGCTGCACCTTGTCGATCGTCTTGGCGCTGGCCGCCTGCACGAGGATGGAGTTGATGTTCGTGTGGTGGGAGACCCGCTTCAGGTGGCTGGTGTAGGGGATGACCACGGTGTCATCCTGGTCCTGCCCGAACAGATTGAATCCTTTCGCCGCGAGCACCCCGACGACCTTGAACGGAATGTTGCGAATCCGGACGGTCTTGCCGACGGGATCCCCGTCGGGGAAAAGCTGATCGACGACCGTTTGGCCCAGCACGGCGACTTTGGCCACGCTGCGCACGTCCTGGTCGGTAAACATCGTGCCGCTGCCGATCTTCCAGCTGCGGATCGTGGGATAATCGGGCGATTCCCCCATGATCATCGTGTTCCAGTTGAGGCCGTTGGCCAGCACCTGGGCACGGTCGCGCACCTCGGGACTGAACCCGAGGACGTCGGCCACCTCGCGACCAATCGCTTCGGCGTCCTCGATGGTCAGGGTGGACATGGTGCCCCAGCCGCCGCGCATGCCGCCGGCCGTGAAGCTGCCGGGGAAGACGGTGATGACATTCTCCCCGAGGCTGGCGACCTGCGCCTCGACCTGCGCCTTGGCCCCGTTGCCGATGCTCACCATGGCGATCACCGCGCCGACGCCGATGATGATGCCCAGCGCGGTCAGGATGGAGCGCATCTTGTTGCGCCGGAGCGCGCGCAGCGCGACCTTGATGGTGTTGATGACGCGCATGGTCAGCCGGAGGTCAATTTCGCCGCCGCCTCGGCCTCGCGGAGTTTCCGCATTTCCTCGTCGGCGCGCAGACGGGTCGCCACCGGCTCGTCGCTGACGATGCGGCCGTCGCGCAGGATGAGGTTGCGCCGGCAGTAACGGGCGATGTCGAGCTCGTGCGTGACCATGACGATGGTGATGCCCTGGTCATTGAGCTTTTGAAACACCCCCATCACCTCGACGGAGGTTTTGCTGTCGAGATTGCCCGTCGGCTCGTCGGCGAGCAGAATCTCGGGTTGGTTGGCCAGGGCGCGCGCAATCGCGACCCGCTGCTGCTGGCCGCCGGAAAGCTGGTTGGGGAAATGATCGGCGCGTTCCGCCAGGCCCACGATCTCGAGGCTATGGAACGCCCGCTTCCGCATTTCGCGCGACGTGTGATGTTGTCGGCCGTACAGCATGGGCAGCTCCGTGTTCTCGAGCGCGGTGGTGCGGGCAAGCAGATTGAAGCCCTGAAAAACGAAGCCGATCTTCTGGTTGCGGATGTCGGCCAGTTCGTTGCGCCCGAGCTGCGAGACGTCGATGCTGTCGAGCAGGTAGCGCCCGCGGGTGGGGCGGTCGAGGCAGCCGAGCAGGTTCATGAGCGTGGACTTGCCGGAGCCGCTCGCCCCCATCAAGGCCACGAATTCGCCGCGATGGATTTCGAGCGTGACGCCGCGCACCGCATGCACGGGAATCTCGCCGGAGTCGTAGATCTTGTGGAGATCCTCGATTTTGACGACGGGTGCCATCGGCGATGGAGACGTGCGATCGGGATCAGCGCCGGAGGCCGCCGGGGCCGGCGCCGGGACCGCGGCCGGTGAACGGATTGCTGGCGGTCGAGCCGGCGGCGGTGGAGGATGCGCCTGGGATGGTGACGGCGGTAACGAGCACATCGCCTTCCCGCAGGCCGTCCAGCACCGCGGTGTAGATGCCGTCGGTGATGCCGAGTTTGACGGCGACCGGTTCGATGGTGGCCGTGCGCGGATTGGTGCCGACCAATCGATAGAGCGTGCGCGCGGTCACCGCATTGGCGCCGCCGCCGCTGTTGCCCCGGCCCTGTCCGAATCGGCTGAAATCGAGGTCCAGGCCGCGGTCCTTGGCCAGTTGCTGCGCCCGCTGCAGGATTTCCGGGGTGGGCGGGGCGCCCCGGGTAAAGCCTGCCTCGGTCAGGATCGCGAACATGGCGCGCCGGCGCTCGTCGTCGGTCATCGGCTTGGCGGCCGGTTGGCCGGCGGCCGTCCCAGCCGCCGGCGGAGGCGCCGGGGGCAGGAGTTGCTCGGGGATGCGCGCCCGCAGGGCGCTGTTGGCGATGCGCAGCGTGTTGTCCCGCTCGTCCACGATGATCGAGACGTTGGCCGTCATGCCGGGCCGGAGCTTGAGATCGGGATTGTTGACGTCGATCACGGTCTGATAAATGACAACATTCTGCTGCGTCTGCGGCGAGTTGCGGATCTGGCTGACGCGGCCGCGAAACTGCTGGTTGGGAAACGCATCGACGGTGAAATTGACCGATTGTCCGAGCGTGACGCTGCCGATGTCGGCCTCGGCGACCGCGGCGATGATCTGCATCTTCGTCAGATCGTTCGCGATCATGAAGAGCGTCGGCGCGCTGAGGCTGGCGGCGACGGTATTGCCGACGTCCACCTGCCGGGAGATGACCACGCCGTCGATCGGCGAGTAGATGGTGCAGCGCGCCAGGTTGACCTTGGCCATGTCGAGCGAGGCGGTCTGGACCTTCACCTGCGCATCGGCCTGCAGGAGTTGGGCCTCGGCGGTGTCGATATCGGCCTGGGTGACGAGGCTCTTCTTGAAAAGTTCCCGGGTGCGCTCGGTGTTCACCCGGATCAACTCGCAATTGGCCTTCGCGTTCGCGAGCTGGCCCTCGGCTTGGAGGACGGTGGCCTGATAGGTGGAGGGATCAAGCTGGGCCAGCACCTGATCCTTTTTGACCGGCGAGTTCCAGTCCACGTAAAGCTTGGAGATGATCCCGGAGATCTGACTGCTGACGTTGACATTGAGCACCGGTTCGATGTCGCCGGTGGCCGTGACCACCTGGACGACGTCGCCGCGCGCGACGGTGATGGTGGAATACTCCGGCGCCTTCTCGGAGCCGCGGAGCCAGAGGTACCACCCGCCGGTGGCGACAGCGGCGACGGCGGTGATCACAACGAGGGTCTTCCGGATACTCGAACGGTCGGACGTGGCCATGGCGAGAGATGAAGGAGTGATAATGGATGACTACCAACGCGAAGCAAGCCACGGAGGCGGCGGCAGAGCTGGAAGGCAGTGATCGGCTGGTGCTAAGACGCACTCCGGGCGGCAAAGTAACAGTGTCCGATGCGTCGGCGGCCCGGCGGTCCCGAGCGCCGGGCCGACGGCTTCACGGGAACCCGTAGGCCGTGCGCAGGGCCGCGGCGACATTGGCGGGCACGAACTTGGTGACGTCGCCGCCATACCGGCTGACCTGCTTGACGAGGTGGGAACTGGTGTAGCTGTAGTCCTCGTTGGGCATGACGTAGATGGTTTCGACGGCGGGTTGCAGATGGCGGTTCATGAGCGCCATGTTGAACTCGAATTCGAAGTCCGACATGGCCCGCAGGCCGCGGATGATGGCGACCGCCTTCTGCTCCATGGCGAAGTCCACCAGGAGGCCGCGAAAAGTGGTGACCGCGACGTTGGGAAAGCGGGCGATGTTGGGCTGGATCAGTTCGAGGCGCTGTTCCGCCGTGAACAAGGGATGCTTTTCGGGATTGTGAGCGACGGAGACCAGGACGCGGTCGAAGAGGCGCGCGGCGCGCTCCAGCACATCGAGGTGGCCGTAAGTGATGGGGTCGAAAGTCCCCGGATAGATGCAGAGTCTCATGGCAGGGCAGGAAGGCGACGGCCCGTGCGCGGTCGGAAACGCGGGCGCGGCGCAGCCCGCAGCAAAAGCCAGCGGGGAACCGAGGGCAAGCGGGGAAGGGATGCGCGGGGACGGCGGGAGGCGTACGCGCCCATCTACGTCCTTGCCTGCCGCGGCGTGAAGGGTCCATACCTTGCGCCGTCACTCCCCCGCATGAACCTGCCCAACGCGCTGACGCTGATCCGCATGCCGCTGACCTTCGCCATCGTCGCGCTGATGTATGGCGACTGGCCGTGGGCGGCGACGCTCGCGTTCTGGCTGTTCATCGCGGCGGCCATCACCGACTGGCTCGATGGCAAGCTGGCGCGCGAGCGCAACATCGTCTCCGACTTCGGAAAGTTCACGGATTCCCTCACCGACAAGGTGCTGGTGATCGGCGTGATGGTGGCGCTGCTCGACCGCGACTACCTGCGTCCGATCCCGTCCGTCATCGCGATGCTGATGGTGCTGCTGGTGGTCACGCGCGAGTTCATGGTCTCGGGGCTGCGCATGATGGCCGCGGCCCGCGGGGTGGTGCTGGCGGCGGAGCGCGGCGGCAAGGTGAAGACGATCGTCCAGCTGACCGCCCTGGGATTCCTGCTCGGCGAGGCGATGTTTGCGCGCGACCTTCCGCGGCTGGTGTCCCCGCCGCTCCGGGAGGTGACGAGGCTGATTCACTGGATCGGCATCGCGCTCTTCATCCTGTCCCTGTGGTTCATGCTTTCCTCGATGTGGGGCTACCTTCGGAAGTACCGGCACGTGCTGTTTGACCCGCCGCCGGCATGAAACTGGCGCAACCGATCTGGCCCCGCCTGCTGCCCTCGACCCTGGTGCTGGCGTTTGCGACCCTGGGTCCGCTGGGCCGCCAGCGCCGCGCGCCGGGCACCTGGGGATCGGCGGCGGGCCTGCTCTATTTCACCGTCTTCTTCTGGCCGCTGGCGTTCTCCGCGTGGTCCGGCCTGTGGACGCTGGTTTTCAGCCTGCCCGGCCTGTACCTGGCGGTGGCGATGTGCGGCGAAGCGGAGTTTCGTTTGGGGCGGCGAGATCCTGCCGAGGTGATCCTCGATGAATGCGCGGCGATGCCACTCTGTTTTCTCGGCTGGCCGGCGTTGCTCGATGTCGCGCAGCAGCAGCGGTGGGCGATTTTCCTCGCGGGCTTCCTGCTGTTCCGGCTCTACGACATCGTCAAGCCGCTGGGCATCCGCAAACTCCAAGATCTGCCGGGCGGTTGGGGGATTGTCGCCGATGATGTCGCGGCGGCGCTCGCGGCGTGCGGGACGCTGCACGGGGCGGCGTGGGTGTGGGGGGCGCTGCGCGCGCCGGGCTGAGCAGAAGGGGGAGGGCGCCCGCGCGCTCGCGGCCCGGATTCTCAATGCTCCGCCGGCGGATTGTCGGTCGAGTGATTCTCGTGCCGGTCGCGGAGGAACGGACGCCGGAGGCTCACCTCGCCCTGGAACCGGCCGCCGGTGCTCAGCGTGTTTCCGTCGGGGCCGAAGACCGCGGTGATGTTGAAGCCGGCGAGCCAGCGACCCCGCGCGTTGAACACGAGCTTCTTCGGGAGATCCCAGACCACGCCGGGGCGGATGGTGAGAAAATCCTTGTCGCCCTTGCCCAAGACGCGGGTGGTCGTGCCGTCCACCTCGAGGGTGTAGTGCCAGGCTTTGCGATCGTAGAGGAAGCCCGGCGTCAGCGTCATGGAATTGCTGTGGGGCTGGTTGCGGCCGAAATTCCCCGGGGTGGAGGATTTGGAGAGGAGGTCGACGCTCGCGTGAACGAAGCCGGAGAGGCCCTGCAGCCACCCCAGCTTCCGCCCGAACACGACGTAGGGCGTGAAATGGTTGTGGCCGTCGGTCAGTTCGCGCGGCGGCCGGCTCACAGGGATGGAGGAGTTGAAGCCCACGCTGGTGCTCCAGGTCGGTTTGAGCCACTCGTGCCACGCGTACTTGGCCCCGAAGTGCAGCGAGCTCAGGCCCTGACCGTTGTGGGTGTGTCGGAGACCGTGGTCGAAGTAAGCGTCCGTCACGCTATTGAGCTCGAAGTGGTCGTTTACGCCCCAGCGGAACTCGAGGGGAATGCGCAGGTAGTCCTTGGAGATGAAGTCGCGGAAATGCGGCTGAAAGATGAATTTGACCGCGCCCCGGCGCTCGGTGACCGGCAAATCGATTTCAAACAGCCCGGGAATTCGGGGAATGGTCCCCTGGTCGCCGTTGGTGGCGGCATGGACCGCGGGCGGCGCATTCGCGTCGGTAGCGGGCGTGACCGCCGAGGGCGGGTCGTTGTCCGGCGCTCCCCGCGCGACGGAAGCCAGAAGGAACGAGCCGCAACAGAGGCAGATCTTCCACGGGCTTGGCGTCATGGGTGAGCGCAAGAGGAGTCGGAGGGGCAGCTCCATGGACAGCGCCTTGCGCCTTCGGTTGCAGCGGGCATCGGCACCGGTCGTCGCCATGGTGATCATGCGGAGGGCGGGACGGGAGTCTGGTGAGTCAGGGCAGGATCTGCAGGTGCTCCATTGGCATGCGCACCAGGAGGCCCTGCTGCAAAACGTCGACCGCAATGACCACGCCCCGGGGGTTCGCGGGATCGTCGACGATGCCCTCGAGGCCGTGGAGCGGCCCGCCGGCGACCTTCACGCGCGTGCCCTTCTTCAGGAGGGGATGCAAGCTCAGCTCCAGACCCGAAGCCACGACCGCCTTCACGTCTTCAAGCTGACGGAGCAGGCCCGACTGGTCTTCGACCCAGATCGCGCGGACCAGCAGGTCCTGTTGGTAGACCCGGTCCTTCCGCGTCGGCGGAATCTCCGCAAACACGTAGCCCGGGAACAGCGGCTTGGTGAACCGCTTGGTCTGGTCGCGGTACCGCCGCACACTCAGCACCAGGGGCAGATAATGCGGGAAGCGTTCGACGCCGAGCAGCGCGGCGAATTTCTTCTCGCACCGCGGCTTGGTGTGGCAGGCAAACCACCGCGGCGCGGCGAAGTTGGGCAGCGTTTCGGCCATGGGGGAGCGGCGGGCTCGCGCGCAGGTGCGGCGGGTCGCCCGCCGGGGTGGTCACCGTTCGGCGAGCCGGCGGAGGGCGAGGGCATATCCCGGGAGACCCCGGCCGCAGATCATCGCGGCGCAGGCGCCGGCCGTCACCGAGCGGCGGCGAAAGGCCTCGCGCCGGCGGATGTCGGAGATATGCACCTCGATCACGGGGACGCCGGTGCCCGCGATGGCGTCCCGCAGGGCGATGCTGGTGTGGGCGAGTCCGCCGGGATTGATGACGATGCCGGCGAACCCGCGGTCGGCCAGCTCGCCGAGCTTGTCGATGAGCGCGCCCTCGTGGTTCGATTGGAAGAAGGTCAGCGCCACGCCGAGCCGGCGGGCCTCGGCGCGGAGCATCTTCTCCAGGTCGCGAAGCGTCGCCCGGCCGTAGATGTCGGGCTCCCGCTTGCCGAGGCGATCGAGGTTGGGGCCGTTGAGGACGGCGAATTTCTTCATGGATGACGGGTGGGCTTTACTGGAGCTAGCAGAGGAAGCGGCGGGATGGGAAGGACCGATTTGGAGCCCTGCCCCGCGCGACGCCGGCTGGCGGTGGGCCTTCAGAGCGGGTTGCCGGTCGCGATGAATTCCCAGGGCAGGCGGAACCGGCGCGCCAGCTCGGCCGCCAGGGCCCGGACGCCGTGGGTCTCGGTCGCGTAGTGTCCGCAGAGGTACAGATTGAGGTGCTGCTCCTGGGCGTAGCTGAACCATTCCTCGCGCAGCTCCCCGGTGACCAGCGTGTCGACGCCGGCCGCGGCGAGCGCGCGCATGGCGCCGTTGCCGCTGCCGCTGCAGAAGGCCACCGCGCGGGGCGCGGGCGAGCCGCACTCGATGGCGATGACGCGCGGGTAGCGCGCCGCGAGCCTCCGGCGCAGCTCGGCGCGCCGGCGGCGGCAGGACGCGATCCAGCCGATGGGTTCGCCCTCGTGGATGAGGAACGGACGGCGCGGCGTAAACCCGAGGTCGCGCGCCAGGAGCACGTTGTTGCCGATGCGGGGGTGGGCATCGAGCGGCAAGTGGCTCGAATACAGGGCGCAGTCGCCGCGAAACAGGACCGCGAGCTTCCGATACGTGGCGCCGGTCACCGGCCGCGGCGGCTCCCAGAACAGGCCGTGATGGACGATGAGAAAATCGACGCCGGCGGCGACCGCCTTTTCGAACGGCGCGAGGCCGGCGTCGACCGCCGCGCCGATCTTGGTGACGCGGCCGCGGTTGGCGACCTGCAGGCCATTGACCGCACCGGGGAAATCCTGGAAAGCGGCGCGGCGCGTGCGCCGGTCGCAGTAGCCGACGAGCTCGTCGAGGGTGGGCATGCCCCGTTGTAGCCGGCCCGTTGGCGGGTTGAAGGCGAAAAAGCGGGGCGCCCGCCCGGCACCGGAGCGCGCGGCGCGGGCCGGCGGCGGCCTGAGGCAAAACCCTGGGGCGTCCTGCGATGATTCCCCTATCTCGCCGGAAGGCGGAGCCGACTAGAAAGGAGGGACGCGAGCCACCGCCCTCACCGTCATGCCGCCACTCCAGCCACTGCCCGCCAGACTCTACTCCACGCCGGAATACCGTAAAGGCTACGCCATCGGCTGCCGGGCGGCGCGCGCGGGCTTGGCGGAGGAGAATCCCTTTCTGCCCCAGGACCTGCGCCATGTCGGATGGGCGGATGCCTGGTACGACCACTGGTCGGCGCGGCGCGTTGAAATTGAACGGGTCGTGGGCCGCCGCGTGGATTTTCGTCCCCGGACAATCGCGAACGCCCTCGCCTCGCGATCCTAGGCCCGCTGGCGTTCCGCGGCGGCGGCCGCTCACCCGCCAACCGGGAGTGTCAACCGGAACGTGGTGCCTGCCGGACCCGTCGAGGCCAGCGCCAGGGTGGCGCCGATCTGCCGCGCGAGCAGCCGGCTGATGGCGAGACCCAGGCCGGAGCCACCCGGCCGACCGCTGCGGCCCGGTTCAAACAGATGCTCGCGCAGCTCCGCGGGAATCCCGCGGCCCTCGTCTGCGACGGTCACGCTGACGGCGCCATCGCCATTGCGGAAAGCGACGTTCACGCGTCGCCCGGGATCGGTCGCATCGATCGCGTTCTGCACCAGGTTGCTGGTGATGAGGCAGAGCAGGCTGCCGCGGTGGCTGTCGAGGCTCTGGTCGAACCCGCCCGCGACCGTGAAGACGACGCCCTTCTTCTCTGCGAGCGCGACGCTCCGCTGGCGGGTGATCTCCGCGAGCTCGTGGCCCGTGAGATCGAAGGTGGTCTGGGAGGTCGTGTCGCCGAGGAGGGCGACCGTCTCTTGAATGGTCGCCTGCATGCGCTCGGTGTAATCGGTGGCGGCCTTCCAGTCGGGAACGGCGCCGTTGGCGGGCGGGCCGGCCATCGCTGCGCGCAAGCCGGCGACGGACCCCTGCAGATCGTGGATCAGATGTGAGGTCAGCTGGCCCACGGCGGAGGCCTTGGCGGCCAGCGTGAGCTCGACGTTCGCGCGCAACAGCCGCTCGTTGCGTTCCGCGATGACCCGCTGGGCGCGGTGCAGCCCGGAGAAGGCCGCCGCCACCACCACGGCGATGAGCAGGGCGCCGATACCGAGCGTGGCGGCGGTCTGGCGATTGACGCGCTGGTCGATGGCGGCCAGTTCCTGGGCGAGGGGGCGGGCGTCGATATAATACTGCGCGAATCCGAGCACCTTGGTCGCGTCGCGTCCATGCAGCGATAACAACACCTCGAGCACCGGCGTCCGCCGCTGCTCCGGGGCCCCGCCGATGCCGGCGAAATAGCGCTCGAGGGGGAAGGCCGGGTAATAGCGGCTGATCGACTCGGATTTGAGGAGCCGCAGGTAGTCGTCGAGCGGGAGTTCCCCCAGCAGCAGGGAATCGGGCGCGGCGCGCAGGACGCGGCCCTGGGCGTCGAAGATCACCATGGCCCACATGTCCTCCTGGTGCGCGCTCTCGAGCACGGCGGCGAGCAGGTCCGCCGGCCCGGCCGGCTGGCCGGCGAGGGCGGATTCGCGCTGGGCCAATTGCCGCAGGGCGACCGGTCGCAACACCGCGGCGGCGCGCTCGATGATGGTCTGGCGAATTTCCGCGCGAAGCTCGGCCTGGAAGCGGATGACCATGAGGGCGAAGATCGCCACCAGCAGCACGCCGGCGGCCAGCGCCGGCAGCGCGAGGCGCGAGAACCGCGGATTCATGCGAGGGAAGCAGGGGCTGGTGGTGGAGACGGCGCGTCAGGCGCCGGCGGATGGCGGCGGCGGCCGCGGGCCCGCACGGCGCGCCGGGCAGGGGAGCGGGTTTGTGCCCGCAGACCCTCGCCGCCTGCATCGGGTCACGGGGAAAGCCGCTTCAGCGGTTCGACTCAGCCTTCGCATGGGTTGGGAGACGCGCCTCAGTTCATTCGCTGCACATCGGCAGAGAACTCCTGCAGGAGGGTGTTCAACGACTTGCTCGCGCCGGCGTCCGTGCTGGCCGCAGCCAGCTTGGCGAGTTCGTCGCGGATGGCTTCGCGCTCCTTGGTCAGCGCCGCGATGCGCCCGGCGTTCTCCTGGTTGAAGGCGTCAATGGCCTGGCGCGCGTCCGCGCCCGGGGTGCGATCCTTGATCTTCGCGGCCACCGCGTCCTGCAGTGCGGCCTTTTCGTGCTGGTAGGCATCGATCCGGCTCGCCAACGCGGGCGGCAGGAAGGAGGTGGCGGCGGTGGCGATTTTCGGCAGCGTCGGTTCGTCCGCCGCGGTGGCATCGGAGGGATAGATGCCGGAGAACTCGATGCGCTCACCGCGCATGAGCTGACGCAGGTAGTGTTCGTCGATCTGCCGGGCGGCTTCGGGCGGCGGCGGGAGGAGCGCGCCGGCGCCTGCCGCGGCCAGCGGTTGCCGGATCGTCTCCATATCCTTCAGGTTGCGGCCGAAATAAGGCGCGCCGCCCTGGATGAGCGTAGGCAGAGCCGCGTCCATGGACACGCCCGGACTGCGGGTGCTCAGCCGCACCCGCCACAGCAGCTTGGCCGCACTCTTGGTGACGGAGGCGAAATCGTAGGCCGAGACGATGACGAAATAGCGATTGTCCCCGATCAACTGCAGCAAATCGCGCTCCACGGGGTCGAGGATCGGGATGTGCAGGGGCAGCGGTTGGCGCCGGTCGATCAGGTCCTGTTCGATCCGCTCGGCGTAAAACTTCGGGGCCACGAGGGCGATGCGGGCCTTCAGGTTCGGCTGCAGCTTGAAGCTGGTGCGGTTCTGGTACGAGTCGCGATTAAGCAGTCCCCAGTGATAAACCAGCAGCAGCGCGGGCGCGGCCGGAGTCTCGGCGGGCAGATAATTCTGGGAGGCCAGGGCGGCCCGCAGCGCCTGGGAGATGGTGGATGCAGCCGGCGGCTTCTCGCCGCCGATGGGATCGCCCGCCTCGATGTAGCCGGCATCGTAGGCCACGTACGAGACGGACTGCCCGGCCGCGGGCAGCAGGGACTTGGCGGCGGGATCCGCCTGGTCAGCGACCACGGTCATGTAGAGTTTCGTGTCCCACGGAGCGGCGGTTGATCTTGCCGGCAGGGCGATCGCGAGCAGGGCGCCCAAGGCGCAGGAAAGGATGAAGGATCTTTTCATGGTAGATATAGGATGGTTGTTTGAGCTGCCTGCCATGGTGCGCGTCCCGTGCCAAACGGCGCATCGGGTAATCAACTCATTGGCAGTTCGTGGATTGAAAAATCGGAAAGAAAATGACTGCGGCGCGGCGGCGGCCGAACTTGGTGAAAGCAACCAACGATCAAGGCAAGGATGCGGCGCCGTTGGTGGGAATCAACCAGTGCATCGTGCGGCGGCATATCCTATTTGACCAGGGACCTTTGACAACTGGTAACCGGCGGGCCGGCCCTGATCTGGCCAGGCAATCCGCGTTGGTGAAGAGCCGACTGCCCGGCGTTACACCGCCGCCGAACTTTCTTCCTCGACCGGCGGGGGCAGCCCGGACCACCTTCCAAATGACCGCATGGGGCACGCAGCCATGCTGCGGGCCCCGGTTCGCGATTGAACTGCCGTGCTTCCTAGAAACGAAGGGTCAGGAAGAGGTCGGCATGTTGCGCGGTCAGCGAACTCGACGAAGCCATCTTGCGATTGAAGTCGATGTAGCGGACCGAGACGCCCACGGCCACCTGCTGGCTCAGCGCATAGCTGGCATTGATCGAGCCGAACCATCCGGGGTTGCCGGTGGTTTTGTAGACCTGCACCCCGTGGCCGCCTCCATCGATGTTGGTGCGAAGGTCCGAGAGCACGCCGCCGACCGCCGCCGCGATCTGCCAGCCTTCCGCCGGCATCCACGTGTAGGTCGGGCCCACGGCCAGCGCCTGCGCCTTGCGGCGGAAACGGTTGTCAACGGCGACGAAGGATTCGGGACCGTTGGGGTTGAGCTGGTGTTCGGTGGTCAGTTCGGAGAAGTCAAGGTAGGATCCCTCAATTCCAATTCTATCTGTCAGGGCCAAACCCAGGGACAACCGCAGCACATTGACGGAGCCGGCCACGTCCTTCGGCAGCAGCGAACTGCTGCTGGAACTGTCGCCGGCTTGGCCGCCGTCGAGTCGGGCGGTGCCATAGCCGAAGCTAAACGATAGATCTGCGGCGGCGGCCGAAGACGCCGCGAATAACCCAAGCAGAAGACAGGCTGGAAGAGTCTTCATGGCGATATCTGTTACGCTTGCAGCGTGTCGAGGGCCGAACGATTGCCGGCCAGAATCCGGACACCAACGACTTAAGGCTAGATGTGATGAGCCGCCGGCGGCGAAGCGGCCGGCACCATTGGTTGCAGTCAACCGGCCGCCGCGGAGATTCCGTGTCCGACCTGGTTGCCGGCAACCGGACCGGCGGTTCAGACGGCGGGCTTCTTCTCTTGTCCCAGGCGATAGCGCACGAACTCGCGCGTGACCCCGAGGCGGCGCGCCGCGGCCGAGACGTTGTTGCCGGTTTCGCGCAGGGCTTCAGTGATGAGATCGCCGATGACGGCGTCCACCGAGAAGCCGGACTCAGGCAGGCGCCAGGCGGGATTGCGCCAGCCGGCGGCAGGAGGCGCGGCGGCCCCTCCCAAGTGCGCAAAATCCAGCGTCGTGCGGCCGCTGAAGATCACGGAGCGCTCGATCTCGTGCGCGAGCTCGCGCACGTTGCCCTCCCACGGCTGCGCGAGCAGCCGCGCCTCGCCTTCGGGGGAGATCGTCAATCCCTGCAACCGGTGGCGGGCGGCGATCCGTGCCAGCAGGTGACGCGCCAGCGCGATGATGTCGGTGCCGCGCTCGCGCAGCGGCGGCAGGACGATGCGCAGCAGGTCCAGACGATGGTAGAGGTCCTCGCGGAACGCGCCTTGGCGCACCAGGTCCTGCAGGGGGCGGTTGCTGGCGGCAATCAGGCGCGCGTCCACGGCCAGCTCCCGCGTGCCGCCGAGCCGGCGGATCTTGCCCTCCTCCACCGCCGTGAGCACCTTGGCCTGCGTCGCCGGCGCCAGCGTGCCGATCTCGTCCAGGAGCAACGTGCCACCGTCGGCGGCCTCGAACAGGCCGATGCGCGCGCGCTTGGCGTCGGTGAAGGCGCCCCGTTCGTGTCCGAAGAGCTCCGCCTCCGCGAGCGTCTCGGGCAGCGCGGCGCAATTGACCGCGACAAAGGGCCCCGCGGCGCGCGGGCCGTGCCGGTGCAGCCAGCGGGCGAGCACGCTCTTGCCCGTGCCGGTCTCCCCTTCGATCAGCACCGGCGGCAGCTGCCGCTCGAGGCGGCGTTCGGTGGCGAGAATCGTATCGAGCTGCGCCCGCACCGCGCCCAGGCTCTCGCCGAAGAAGATCCGGTCGGTTTCGTCGGCCGCCTCCGCGGCGTGGTGCTCTTCGCGGCGCGCGGCGCCGCGCGTGCTGCGGCAGCGGAGCAGGGCGAGCGGCAGCTCCTCGGGCTCAAATGGTTTGGCGAGATAGTCGCCGGCGCCGAGCCGCATCGCCTCCACTGCCGCCGGCACTCCGCCGAACGCGGTCATCACGACGATTCCGGTGTTTTCGGAGAACGCGCCCTCGCGGAGGAGCTCCAGCGCCTGGCCGTCCGGCAGGTGCAGGTCCACCAGCGCGAACTCGAACCGCAGCTCGCGCAGGAGGCGGCGGGCCTCCTCGAGGCGCGTCGCCTCGGTCACCTCGGCCCCGAGGTGGCGGAGGTGCGCGGCGAGGCGTTTGCGCAGGAGGGCGTCGTCCTCGAGCAGCAGGATCTCGCAGCCGGCGGGAAGGGCGGTGTCCGCAGACATGGCCTCCGGTAATGCGTGCGAATGACCGGGAATTTCAACCCAAATCCCCGGGGTCGGCGCCGGCGGAGAGCAGAACCATCGCCGTTCGCGGCGGGGCACCCGGCTATCGCTGCTGCCGTTGGCGGAGGAGGTCCAGATTCCGGCGGGCGTCGTCGCAGTGGGGATCGAGCTGCAAGGCCCGCTCCCACTGCTGCCGGGCCTGGTCGAAGCGGCCCTGCCGGGCAAGCAGCACGCCCAGGTCGTTGTGAGCCTTCGCGTAATCGGGGCGCAGCCGCAGGGCCTCCTGGAAGTGGCGCAACGCGTCGGCCTCGCGGCCGGGCAGCTCGGACAACTGCACGGCGAGGTCGTAGTGCGCCGTGGCCAGTCCGGGGTCGAGGCGCAGCGCCTGCTCATAGTGCGCCAGCGCCTCGGGCAGGCGGCCCGGCAGCTTGGCGAGCTCGTTGGCCAGGTTGACGTGCGCCTGGGCGAGATCGGGTTTCAGCCGCAGGGCTTGGTCGTAGTGGGCGAGCGCCTCGGGCCCGCGGCCGGGCATCTGGGCCAGCGCGTTCGCCAGGCTGTAGTGCGCCTCGGCGAAGCCGGGCGCGTGCCGCAGGACCGACTCGTACTGCGCCAGGGCGTCCCCCCTGCGGCCGGGCAGTTTCACCAGGAGATTGGCCAGGTTCAGGCGGGCGCCGATGAAGTCCGGCCTCAGGCGGAGGGCCTGCTCGTAGTGCGCCAGCGCCTCCGCCTCCCGCCCCGGCAGGGCGGCGAGCAGGTTGGCGTAATTGACGTGAGCCTCGGCGTAGGCCGGGTTCAGGCGCAGGGCCGCCTCGTATTGCGCGAGAGCCTCCGGCACGCCGGCCGGCGTGGCCGCCAGCTCCACGCCCAGATTGTTCCGGGCCATCCAGCACGCGGGATTCGCTGCCAGCGTGGCGCGATAGAGGGTCGCGCTGTCGCGATAGAGGCGGCTCTGCCGGTGACTCAGCAGAGTCAGCCCCGCCAACAGCAGCGCGCCGGCGATCCGGCCGCCGCGGCCGATCGGGGACGACGCTGTCGCCCGGAGCGCCTCGAGGCCGGCCACTGCGGCCGCGATGACACCCAGACTCGCCAGGTATTGGAAATGATCCGCGACATAGGAAAACAGAAACGGGTAGATATTGAAGAAACCCAGAACCGGAAAGAGGGAGCCGACGAAGAACAGCCATCCCGCCAGCAGCCCGCGGCTGCGTCGGCGGAACGACCAGCACGCGACCGTCACTGCCACCACGCCGCCCACGCCCGCCAGCCACCCGGCCCCCGCCGTCACCTGCCAGCGGGGATAGACGAACACGAGCTGGGCCGGCCAGATGAGCTTGCCGAGGTAGAACCAGATGGCCCGGCTCGCGAGCAGGACACGCTGGCCGGCCGACAGGTCGAACGCGGCACCCTCCGCGCCGATCAGGGTGCGCTCCGCCCAGATCGTGACAAGACCCGCGGCCACCGCCACGACGAACCAGGGGATCAGCGGACGGAAATCGTGCCGCCAGGACAATCGCCCGCGTTTCCACCAGAGCACCACCAGCAAGGCGGCGGGCAGCGTGGCGGTCACGCTCTTGGTCGCCACGGCCAGCAGGAAGAGAATCAGCGCCAGCCAGTAGACGCGGAGCTGGCGGCGGACGTCGAATTCCAGATACGCCAGCGCAGACAGGAGATAAAACACCAGCGACAAGGTGTTCTTCTGTTCTGAGATCCACGCCACCGATTCGACGCAGACCGGGTGGACGGCGAAGAGCGCGGCCGCGAGCCAGGCGGGTCCCCCGGCGAGGCCGGATGTGGATGAATCTGAGCGCCAAAGTCGGCGCAGGATCAGCGCGAACAGACAGCAGGAGGCCGTGTGGAGAATGACGTTGACCAAGTGGTAGCCGATGGTCGCATCACCCCACAGGCGGTGCTCGATCCAGAACGCGGTGTGCAGGACGGGGTAGTATTGCTGGCTCGCCCCCACTTCGAACCAGATGCGGCCCAGGCCGGACCATGGGCGCAGATCGTGCCGGGTGACATGGGCAGCGTCATCCCACACCAAGGCACCGCGCAGGGCGGGCCAGGCGCACACGAGGACGAGCCCGAAGACCAGGGCGCCCCATCCATAGTCCATTGATCGGCCGCGCGGCCCCACCGTCCCCATCTGCATCGCGCCATCCTAGTGCCAACGCTGTCCGCAGATCAACCGTGCCATTTTGCGATCAGGGGACGAAGGGGAGGGCGCCCGGTCGGGAGGCAAGGCGAAGAAGCAACGGCGCGCGGCAAGAGCGGTGCTCTTGGGGCAGTTTGAATTCTTCCATAGCCATGAGCCAGTCATTGCGAGAAGCCCCGACCCAGAGGCGGGGCGCCGCAGCAATCCAGCTGGATCGCCACGGTGCGCTTCGCGCACCTCGCGATGACCACGGACGGAAAACGGCTACGGTTCAATCTAGACCGCGTTAGTGCTGCGCGCGCTGCCGCAGCAGGTCCAGATTTCGCCGCGCGTCTTCGTAGTTCGGATCGAGTTGCACGGCCTGCTCCCAGTGCCGGCGCGCCTCGTCCAACCGCCCCTGCCGGGCGAGGAGGACGGCGAGGTTGTTGTGGGCTTTCGCGTAATCGGGACGCAGGCGGAGGGCCTCTTCGAAGTGCCGCTGCGCGTCGGCCTCGCGGCCGGGCAGGTCGGACAACTGGACGGCCAGGTCGTAGTGCGCGCCCACGAGGCGAGGGTCGATGCGCAGCGCCTCCGCGTAATGCGCCAGCGCCTCGTTCATGCGCCCCGGCAGCTTGGCGAGTTCATTGGCGAGATTGACGTGAGCCTGCGCAAGGTCGGGTTTCAGTCGAAGGGCGAGTTCGTATTGCGCCAGGGCTTCGGGCAGGCGGCCGGGCATCTGCGCCAGCACATTGGCCAGGCTGTAGTGCACCTCGGCGAGATCGGGGGCGAGCCGCAGCGTCTCCTTGTATTGCGCCACCGCCTCCGCCCTGCGTCCGGGATTCCTCGCCAGCAGGTTGGCCAGGTTGGCGTGGGTTTCGGTGAAATCAGGCCGGAGGCGCAGCGCCTCCTCGAAATGGGCGATCGCCGCGTTCGTCTGCCCGGGCAGCGTGGCCAGCAAACCGGCATAGTTGTCGTGGGCCTCGGCGCAGGCGGGATTCAGCCGCAGGGCTTCCTCATAATGAATGACGGCCTCCGGCACGCTGGCGGCCGATTTGGCAAGTTCCCACGCCAGGTTGTTGTGCGCCACCCAACAGGCGGGATTGCGGGCGAGCGTCGCGCGATAGAGCGTCGTGGGGCCGCGATACGTGCCGCTCTGGAGCCACGTCAGCGCGCCCAGCCCCGCCACCAGAAGGCCGGCCGCCACCGTCGGCATCCCCCGGACGACCGCGGTGCGGCTCTGCCGCAAGGGGCTGGTGGCCTGCGCGAATCCCGCCGCGAGCGGCACGATCAGGCCGAGGTTGGCCAGATACTGGAAGTGATCGGCGACGTAGGCGAAGCGAAACCAGTTGATGTTCAGAAACCCGAGCACGGGGAAGAGCGTTCCCGCGAACACCAGAAAACCGGCCAGCCCCGCCGCTGCCGTGCGGGACCGCGGTCCGCCGGTTCGCCGGGCCGCCAGCCACAACCCCGTGGCGAGGGTCGCGACCCCCAGCGGGAAAAGGTACTGCCACGTTTCCGTGCCGTTTACGGTCCAGCGGGGATAGATGAACATCAGATCGGCTGGCCAAAGGAGCGAACCCAGATAGAACCAGATCGCCCGGCCCGCCACGAGGCATCGCTCGACCAGCGACAGGGAGAACTCCGGCCCCTGCGCCCCGGCGAGCTGGCGCTCAAACCACGCGGTGTACAGCCCCGCAGCCGCCCCCAGGATGAACCACGGCAGCAACGGCAGCACGTCCCGCTTCCAACCGAGCCGGCCCCGCCGCCACCATAGGACGACCAGCAGCGCGGGCGGCAGCGTCGCTGTGACGGTCTTGGTGAGCAGGGCGAGCAGGAAGAGAACCGAGGCCGTCCAGTACCGCGACGGCCGGCGATCGCCGTCAAAACCCAGATAGACCAGCGCCGCGCCCAGGAAGAAGACCGCCGAGAGGTTGTTCTTCTGTTCCGAAATCCACGCCACCGACTCGACGGCCACCGGATGCAGGGCAAAGATCAAGCCTGCCAGCCACGCCCCGGGCAGCGCCAGCCGCCGCACGATCGCCACCAGCAGGCAGGCGGCAGCCGCATGCAGCAGGATGTTGACGAGGTGGTAGCCCGTCACGGCGTCACCCCACAGGCGGTGCTCCAGCCAGAACGCGGTGTTGAGGAGTGGATAGTACTGCGCCGTTGCTCCCCTCTGAAACCAGATCTGCCCCAATCCCAGCCATGAGCGCAGGGCGGGCCGCGTGATGTGGGCCGCGTCGTCCAGCACCAGTTCGCCGCGCACTGCGGGCCAGTAACAGGCCAGCACGAGGCCGAAAACCAGGAATCCCATTGCCCAGGATTTCCCGTGGCCGGCCGGCCGCGCCGTCGCAGTTTGCATCGCGCCAGCCTACCGGTGTCGCCGTTCCGGGATCAATCCCGCTTCAGCGCCGCCCGGGGGAGCGGCCGGCGAACCATATCCGTGAACGTCCACCGCGGGGCGGGCGAACCGCACCGTCCCGGCACCGCCGCCGGGCCGCGACTACTTGGAACGGTTCAAAATCTTCTTCTTCTCCGCCTGAAACTCTTCCTCCGTGAGGATGCCCCGTTTGCGCAGATCGTCGAGTTTGAGCAGGTCCGTATAGAAATCGCCGCCGCCAGGCTTCTCGCTGATCACGACGGGAGCGGGCTTCTCGCTGACCGGGGGCGGGGCCGGTTCTTCGCGGACCACCGCCGGAGCGGGCGCTTCAACTGGTGCGACCGGAGCTGGCGTCTCGGCGACCTCGGCCGGAGCCGGCTTCTCGCCGACTGTGACGGGGGCAGGAACGCTGGCCGGGGCGGGACCGACCATGTCAACCGGCTGGAAGATGACCTTGGCCTTGGCGTAGCCTGTCGTCGGAAACGGTTTCTCCACCACGACGTCCACCACCTTCAGCTGTTTGCCCTGCGCCGCGCAGAACCTGGCCGCGTCGGCCTTCGCCTTTGCCGTCAACGCTTCCGTGTCGCGCTGAAAGACGGTCCCCGCCTGGCGGGTGACCGAGTACGTGTTGTCGCCCATCGAAACCACCCGCGGGGAGGTTGAGGCACACCCCACCAACGCAAGGCAGATCGAGAGCCCGGAGAGTGTCCGGCCGGCATTTCTTATGTTCACCCCGCGAAAATCAGCGCATCCGCAGCGCAGGTCAAGGTTGTGCTCGCGGGAGCGACGTTGGCCCGGCGCACGCCGCCACGGCGTTGCTCCCCGCGCGTCGTTGGCACGTTTAGAGACGGCGGCGCAGATCGGGTGGCAGGAGTTCCAGCGCAAGTTCGCGCAGGCGCGGATCGGTGATGGCGAGGCCGTAGGCCTTGCCGAGAACCTGCAGGCGGTAGAGCAGACCGGTGGTCAGCGAACGAATCCGGGCCTCATCAATCTCGGCCACGCACCGCCGCACCTGCTCGCGGGCCAGGTCCGGCTGCTTGGCCCGTGCCAGCACGACCGCCAGGCTGACACGCCGGTCCCACGGCAGGACGCGATCAGCACCGCTGGCCAGCCGGCGCTGCAGCGATTCAGCCGTGCGGTCGAAGGCGGCCGTGTCGCCGCGGGCGATCTCCACCTGGGCGCGGGCCGCGAGGGCGCCGGGGTCGGCCGGGAAGCGCCGGAGAGACTGGCCCGCCGCCGCTGCCGCATCGAGCATTCCCATTTCCACAAAATACTCCGCCGTCCGGCTCAGCGCCGGGGCATCGTCCTGATCCTCGACCACCTCAAGAATCGTGACCGACTGCTTCTCGAGTCCAGGGATGGTCGGAAACTGGTACGGGATGGGTTTGAGCCAGGGCGGCAGCCGCCAATACATCAGCTGCTCATAGAAGGTGCCCTCGATCTTGCCCATGCCCATGCGCGTGTAGACCTCGAAGCTGGAATCCCACGACGGGATGACCACATGCGTGATCCCCCGCAGGGCGATCAGCTCCTTGGCTTCCGCTGGCGTCGATGCGCTGAGGATCCGGATGGCCGCCGCCAACCCCTCCTGATTCTCCCACGACATGGCTCCCATCCCGCGCAGCCCGCCGTAATAATACAAGGTGGGCGCCTGGTTGCTCGTCGTCAGGAGCAACGCCCGTTGCGGTCCGACATGGAGCGCGAGCCAGCGCGCGAAATCCCGCTCGACCAGGCCGTAGATTTCGGAGCCGTCAAGTGCGCCGCTGGCCCCGGCCTCCGCTCGCGGGAGGATCAGGACGGCGCCCGGCAGCATCAGGATGGCGGCGAAAACGCCCCACAGCCAGCGCCCCGGACGCAGCGGGATCGTCTCATCGACCGCGCCGGTGGCAGCCACCAGCACGGCCAGCAGGGCGGCGTCCGCCAGGTTCCACCAGATCAGCTGCCGACACGCGATGGCGATGGCAACGACCGCCGGACCGAGCGCAATGGCGAGGGAAGCCCGGAGCGCCGCGCCGGTGCGGCGCCGCAGGAGCAGCATGACCGCCGGCAGAATCAGCAACGCCGGCAGAAGGGTCGTCCCGGTGTCCAAGTCGATGCCTTCATTGACCAACCAGGCCCACAGGCTGCCCGCCACGGAGTCACCCGACATCTTCGTCAGCCGCGCGGATTGGAGATCCGCCGCCAGCAGCCCAGGGATCTTGAGCCTCCCCATCACGACCGGCACCGCCGCGATGGCCGCGGCTGCCAGGATCCCCATGACGACCCCGCGGACGCTCCATCCGAGCCGTCCGTTCTTGATCGAAGCCTCCGCCCACTTCAGGACGAGGCCAAGCCCGAGCCACGCCAGCCCGTAGAGCGGATGGATCGCGCGCAGCTGCCACGCGCCGAGATGCGCGGGGAAATACTCGACCAGGTACGCGGCCAGGCAGGTGGTCCCTCCGGCGATCGCCCAAGCCCCCCACGGCATCGGCCCCGGCGCAGTCGGCGGATTCTCCGATTCCCGGCTGCGGGCGAGCCAAGCGGCAAACGGCACCCCCAGGGCGACGCCGACGAGGATGGGCACTTGGTCGGGCACATTGATCCAAAGCCCCAGACCGCCGACGATGCCCCCGGCGACAAACCAGCGCCGCGCCCGGATCGCGGCGTGAGCATTCCCCGAAAGCGCCACCCGGATGCCGGCCAAGAGCGGCAGCACGGTCCAGAGCGCGCCGGCCTGCACCAGACCGTGGTCGTCGGGCATTCCGGGCAGATACTCGGCGGCAAAGGGGAACAGGGTCACCAAGCCGAGCGAGAGCGCGATTGCCGCGAGCGCACCGAAACGCCACGCGACGAAGATCGTCGTTCCCGCCAGCAGCAACAGGTGCAGCAGCGGATCTGCGACCAGCGCCGCGCGCTCGACCGCCTGGTCCAGCGGCCGGCCGGAAATCACATGGTCACACCCGGCGAGCAGTCCCAGCCACCAACGATACGGGGAGGCCGCGTCCACCGCACGGCCCGCCGGCGCGTTCTCGTAGTCGATGTGGCGCACCCGCCATTCCCCGGTTCCGAGCATTTGCTGGGTCTGCGCAATCCAATGGTAGCTGTCGTTGTTGTGCCCGGGGACAATCAACCAATTCTGGCGCGGAACATAGCCGGCCGGCGCGGCCGCGGCCGCCGCTGGCGCCGGTTCGGACCACCCGCCCAGCCCCGAGACATACACCGCGCGCCGCACGCCGCTGACGTTGATCCAGATCAAAAAGGCAAGCGCACAGAGCAGGGCCGCCAGCCAGCCGGGCGGTGATTGTCGGAACGGGTTACTCACTGGAGTTGCTGCACTTGCCTCGGGTCTGCCGAAGGACGCATGCAATGGCACAACGAGAGGCGGAGCAAGCAAAGTCCGGATGCGGCTGCCTGGCGAAACTAACCTTGACTCTCCGGAGGGAGGTTCGTCCCATCGCGGCCCTACCATGTGGGCCGCCGATGATTGCTTGGGCCCGAAATTGCGGGCAGCCGTGGTGCGGGTCCGCCGCGGCGGGATCGCGGCGGGAGTTCTCCTGGCAGGCGCGGCCGCCCGGGCCGCGGATTCCGCGGGCGGCATCGCCGAGCAGCCGCTCGCGCCGCATCTCCATCCGCCCGGGAAGACCATGTTCGCCCAGCTCCCGCCGGAGGAAACCGGCGTGCGAACGGAGAACCGCTACCACGACCCCCGGATGTTTGGCGATCTCTATCAGGAATTCGAGGGCGGATCGATCGGCACCGGCGTGGCCATCGGGGACTTTGACGGCGATGGCCGGCCCGATATCTTTGTCGTGAGCAAGACCGAAAGCTGCCGACTATTTCGCAATCTCGGCGGCTTCAAGTTCGAGGATGTGACGGAGAGAGCCGGCGTCGGGGACCAGGGTGCGGCGGCGGGCGTCTGGAAGCACGGGGTGACCTTTGCGGACGTCAACAACGACGGGCGCCTGGACCTCTATGTGTGCCGGTTCAACGCCCCCAATCTCCTCTACATCAACCAGGGGGACGGAACCTTCAAAGAGAGGGCGCACGCCTACGGGCTGGATGTGACGGACGCGTCCGTCATGGCGGCCTTCTGCGACTACGATCGCGACGGCTGGCTCGATGTCTACGTGACGACCAATCTGCTGGACAACGCGAAACATCCGAGCGGCCAGCGCGGCTACCTTTTCCACAACAACGGCGACGGCACCTTTACGAACGTCACCGACCGCGCCGGCATCGCCGGGGAGGGGTGCAGCCATTCCGCCACCTGGTGGGATTACGACAATGACGGCTGGCCCGATCTCTACGTGGCCAACGACTATGGCACGCCCGACCGGCTGTACCGCAACAATCGGGATGGGACGTTCACGGATGTGATCGATCAGGTCGTGCCCCACACGTCCTTCTATTCGATGGGTTCGGACTCGGGCGATGTGAACAACGACGGGCTCATCGATTTTCTCGTGGCCGACATGGCGACGACCACCCATCGGAAAGACCAGAACTCCATCGCCGAGGCGCGCGAGCGGGCGGTGGAGCTGGACAGCGCGGCGGCGGCGCCGAAATACCACCGCAGCGCCCTCTTTCTGAACACGGGGCGGGGCCGCTGCCTTGAGGCGGCCTTCCTGGCCGGCATCTCGCACACCGACTGGACCTGGTCGCCACGCTTCGAGGACCTGGACAACGACGGACGGCTCGATCTCTTCGTGACCAATGGATTCAACCGGGATCCCACCCCCGACGTCTACTCGCGCATGATGAACGCGGGCAGCCTGGCCGAGCGCAACCGCATCATGTATGACAGCCCGGTGCTGGTCGAAACCCACCTGGCTTTTCGCAATCTGGGCGACCTGCAGTTCGAGGATGCCGGCGCCGCCTGGGGCCTGGACCAGAAAGGCGTGAGTTTCGGCGCGGCGTTCGGCGACCTGGGCGGGGATGGCAATCTCGATCTCGTTTACTCCAATTTCCAGCACGGGGTCAGCGTCTTCCGCAACGACAACGACACGGGCCACCGCGTGATCCTCGATCTGCGCGGAACCGTATCGAATCGGTTTGGCGTGGGGGCCCTGGTGCGGATCGAGAGCGCGCTCGGCGTGCAGGTGCGCCAGCTCTGGTTGGCCCGGGGCTATGCGTCCAGCAGCGAGCCGAGGCTGCATTTCGGCCTCGGCGCCGACACCACCATCAGGCGCCTGACCGTGACGTGGCCCAGCGGGCGAGTGCAGATGTTCGAGAACCTGCCGGCCGACCGGCGGTTTGCGATCACGGAGCCTTCGGGGCGGGCACCGGTTCCGCCGCCGGAACCAGGCCCGCCGCCGGCCGGCCAGTTCATCGAGGTCAGCCAGGCGACCGGCCTGGCCCTGCGTTCGCGCGAGGAGCCGGTCGATGAGTCCTCCCTGCAAAAGCTGGTCCCCCTCCGCCTCAACCGCCGCGGCCCGGCGCTCGCGGTCGGCGAGGTCGATGGCAGCGGCCGGGACACGGTCGTGGTGGGCGGCACGACCGTGGATCCCCTGCGCATTCTGCGCGGCGCGCCGGCCGGGTCGTTCACGGGAGCAGACGGACCGCCGCTGGCGGCCGGCGCCGAGATCAATGACGGGCCGCTGCTGCTCTTCGACGCCGATGGCGACGGCAAGAACGATCTGCTGGTGACCAAGGGCGGCAACGCCCTGCCGGCCGAGGCGCCGGAATATCAGCCGAAGCTCTTTCTAAATGATGGCCAAGGCGATTTCCGGCCGGCGCCGGCCGACGCCCTGCCTCCGCTCCCCATCAATGCGGGCGCAGTGGCGGCCGCGGATTTCGATCGCGACGGCCGGCTCGACCTGTTCATCGGCGGGCGTGTGCTCTCCGGCCAGTATCCCCTGGCGCCGCGCAGCGCGCTGCTCGCCAACCGCGGCGGCCGGTTCGAAGATGTGAGCGACGCGCTGGCCCCGGGGCTGCGCGGCGTCGGCATGGTGACGTCCGCGCTATGGACTGACGTGGACGGCGACGGGTGGCCGGACCTGTTGCTCGCGCTCGAGTGGGGCCACGTGACCTATTATCACAACAACCACGGCACGGGCTTCGACGACTGGACGGAGCGGGCGGGCTTCGCCGCCGCGGGCACGGGCTGGTGGACCTCGATCGCGGCGGCGGACTTCAACGGCGACGGCCGGCTTGACTACGTGATCGGCAATGTCGGCCTCAACACCCAGTACCGGGCGGATCCCGCGCATCCGGCGCTGCTGTTCTCCGGCGACTTCCGGGGCGACGGTTCCACGCAGCTCATCGAGGGCTATTACGAAGGCGACCGGCTCTACCCCTGGCGCAGCCGGAAATTCCTCGGCGCGGCGATTCCGTCGATCCTGCGCCGTTTCCCGCGGAACGATCCCTACGCGCAGGCCACGCTGGGGGAGATCCTGGGCGAGGGCAAACTGGCCGCGGCCCGGCGCTTCGCCGCCACGGAATTGCGCAGCGGGGTGTTCCTCAGCCAGCCCGACGGAACCTACCGCTTCGAGCCGCTGCCGCGCCTGGCGCAGATCGCGCCGCTCCAAGGCATGGTCGCCGGCGATTTTGACGGCGACGGCCACGCCGACCTTTACGCCGTCCAGAACTCGTATGCACCGATTCCGGCCGTCGGGCATTTCAACAACGGGCTCAGCCAGCTCCTGCGCGGCGACGGCCAGGGGCACTTCACGCCGGTGCCGGTGGCCGCGAGCGGTCTGCTCGTGCCGGGCGACGCCAAGGCGCTCGTGGTGCTGGATCTCGACGGGGACGGCTGGCCGGATTTCGTCGTCTCGCGAAACAACGGCACGATGCTGGCCTTTCGCAATCTCGGCGTGCCCGGCCATCATCCGCTGCGCGTTGCCCTGCATGGCCCGGCCGGCAATCCGGCGGCAGTGGGAGCGCGGATCACCGTGGAGTTCGCCGACGGGGCGAACCAGACCGGCGAGATCTATGCCGGCTCCGGCTACTACAGCGAGTCGCCGGCCGCGTGCTTCTTCGGCTACCCCGACGCCAATCCGCCCCAGCGCATCCGGGTGCGCTGGCCCTCGGGGGCCACCACGGAGTATAAGGGGACGCCGGGATCCACTTCTGTTGACCTGACCTCTCCGCCGACGGAGCGGGCGCCATGATCATGCCCATCGATTTGGACGATTTTTGGAGACACGATGCCCGGGAGCGGGAACTCCCCGGCGACGGAAACCCAGCGTGGGATGCCGCCAGGGCTCTCGGGCGCAACGGCCTCCTGGCGGTCGCCATTCTCCTCGGCGCAGCCGCGGCGGCGGCGCAATCGGCGGGCAGCATCGCGGAGAAGCCGCTCGCCCCGCACCCCTTTCCGCGCGGCCAGACCATGTTCACGCAGCTGCCGCCCGAGCAGACCGGCGTGGTGACGACGAACAACTTCGCGGATCCGCGGATGCGGGGGGATCTCTATCAGGAGTTCGAGACCTCCTCGATCGGCACCGGTGTGGCCATCGGGGACTATGACGGCGACGGCCGGCCCGATATCTTTGTCGTGAGCAAAACCGAGAGCTGCCGGCTCTTCCGCAATCTCGGCAACTTCAAGTTCGAGGACGTGACGGAGAAAGCCGGCGTCGGGGACCACGGGGCCGCCGCGATGATCTGGAAGCAGGGCGCGACGTTCGTCGACGTGAACAACGACGGTCTCCTGGACATCTACGTGTGCCGGACCCGGGCCCCGAATCTCCTCTACATCAATCAGGGAGACGGGACCTTCAAGGAGATGGCCCACGCCTACGGCCTCGACGTCAACGATGCCAGCGTGATGGCGTCGTTCTGCGACTACGACCGGGACGGGTGGCTCGACGTCTACATCGCGACCAACATCCTGGACATCGTCAAGCACCCCAACGGCCAGCGCGGTTATCTCTTTCACAACAACCGCGACGGAACGTTTACCAACGTGACCGAACGCGGCGGGATCGCCGGCGAGACGCAGAGCCATTCCGCCACCTGGTGGGACTACGACAACGACGGCTGGCCGGATCTCTACGTCGCCTACGACTACGGGCTGCCCGACAGTCTCTACCACAACATCCGGGACGGGACGTTCACCAACGTGCTGGATCGCGTCGTGCCGCACACCTCGTTCTCGTCGATGGGCGCGGACGTGGGCGACGTGAACAACGACGGGCGGATCGATTTTCTGGTCGCGGACATGGCGGCGACGTCGCACCGGTGGGACCACCACATGATGGCCGATGCGCGCGGACGGTCGGAGGAGCCCCCGAACGACTCCACGCTGGCACCGAAGTACCACCGCAGCGCCCTGCTCCTGAACACCGGCACGGGCCACTGTCTCGAAGCGGCCTTCCTCGCCGGCCTTGCCGCCACCGATTGGACGTGGTCGCCGCGCTTCGAGGATTTGGACAATGACGGCCGGCTCGACTTTTTCGTGACCAACGGATTTCCCCGCGACCCCGGCGAAGATGTCGTCCGGCGGCTGATGCGGGCGGAGACCCCGGCCGAGCGCATCCGCATCATGTACGCCAGCCCGCCGCAGGCGGAGGTCCACCTGGCCTTTCGCAATCTCGGCGACCTGCAATTCGAGAACGTCAGCGCCGCCTGGGGCCTGGGCGCCCGGGGCGTCAGTTTCGGCACCGCCTTCGGCGACCTGGGCGGCGACGGCAATCTCGACATCGTCTACAGCAACTACCACGCGGGCGCCACCCTGCTGCGGAACGACAACGACACGGGCCACCGCGTGATGATCGATCTGCGCGGGACTGTCTCCAATCGCTTCGGCGTGGGCGCGCTCGTGAAGATCGAAGGCGCGCTGGGCGTGCAGGTGAGCCAGCTCTGGCTCGCCCGCGGCTACCTGTCGAGCAGCGAGCCGGCGGTTCATTTCGGACTCGGCGCGGACACCACCATCAGACGCCTGACCGTGACCTGGCCCAGCGGGCACGTGCAAACGTTTGCGAACCTGCCCGTCGACCGGCGCTTCACCATCACGGAACCGGCGGCACCGGCGCCCGCGCTGGCGACGGCCGTCCCGCCGGCGGCGGGCGGGCAATTTGTCGAAGTGAGCCGGACGGCGGGCCTGGCGGTGCGTTCGCGCGAGGAGGTGGTCAATGAAATCGCCCAGCAGCGCCTGCTGCCCGTCAAGCTCAACCGCCGCGGGCCGGCCCTCGCGGTCGGCGAGATTGACGGCAGCGGCCGGGACGCGGTGGTGGTGGGCGGCACGACCGTGGATCCCCTGCGGATTCTCCGGGAGCCGGTCGCGGGGATGTTCAAGCCGGCGGAGGCTCCGCCGGTGGCGGCGGGCGCCGAAGTCAACGACGGCCCGGTGCTGCTGTTCGACGCCACGGGCAACGGGCACGAAGATCTGCTCGTGACCAAGGGCGGCAACAGCCTGCCCGCGGGGGCGCCGGAGTATCAGGCGAGGTTGTACCTGAATGATGGCCAGGGCGGCTTCCGGCCGGCGCCCGCGGACGCTTTGCCGCCGCTGTCGATCAGTGCGGGTGCGGTGGCGGCCGCCGATTTCGATCGCGACGGCCGCCTCGATCTCTTCATCGGCGGCCGCGTGCTGCCCGGCGAGTATCCGCTGCCGCCGCCGAGCGCGCTGCTCGCCAACCGCGGTGGTAGGTTCGAGGACGTGACCGAGGCCGTCGCGCCGGGGTTGCGCGAAATCGGCATGGTGACGTCCGCCCTGTGGACGGACGTGGACGGCGACGGCTGGCCGGACCTGCTGCTGGCCCTCGACTGGGGCACGATAAGGTACTTTCACAACGACCAGGGCAAGGCCTTCACGGACTGGTCCGAGAAGGCGGGCTTTGCGGCCGCCGGCGCCGGGTGGTGGAATGCGATCGCGGCGGCCGATTTCAATGGCGACGGCCGGATCGACTACGCGGTGGGCAATCTCGGCCTGAACACGCAGTATCGTGCCGACGCCGCGCATCCGGCTTTGCTCTTCGCGGGTGACTTCCGGGGCGACGGTTCGACGCAGCTCGTCGAGGGTTATTATGAGGGTGACAAGCTCTATCCCTGGCGCACGCGCCGGGACATGAGCGCGGTCTTTCCCGCCATCATGAAGCGCTACCCGTGGGCCGACAATTACGCCCCGGTCACGCTGGCCCAGCTTTTCGGGGAAGATAAGCTCGCGGCGGCCCGGCGCTTTGCGGCCACGGAATTCCGCAGCGGGGTATTTCTCAGCCAACCGGACGGCACGTATCGATTCGAGCCGCTGCCCCGCCTGGCGCAGATTGCGCCGCTGCAGGGCATGGTGGCGGGGGATTTCGACGGCGATGGGCACGCCGACGTGTATGCCGTGCAGAACTCGTATGCGCCGATTCCCTATGTCGGCCGCTTCGACGGTGGCCTCAGCCAATTGCTGCGGGGCGACGGCCACGGCCATTTCGTGCCGGTGCCGCCAGCGGAGAGCGGCCTGGTGGTACCGGGCGACGCCAAGGCGCTGGCCGTGCTGGACTTCGATCAGGACGGCTGGCCCGATTTCGCGGTGACGCAGAACCACAACACGACGCTCGCCTTTCGCAATCGCGGCGTCGCCGGCCACCATCCCTTGCGAATCCGACTCCGCGGGCTGCCGGGCAACCCGACTGGCGTGGGGGCGCGCATCACAGCCGAACTGGCGGACGGCTCGACGGCGACCAGCGAGGTCTACGCCGGCTGCGGGTACTACAGCCAATCGACCGCGGCCTGCTTCTTCGGCTACCCCGACTCCAATCCTCCGCGCAAGATCCGGATCCGCTGGCCCGGCGGGTCGATCTCGGAGCACGAGCTCCCGGCGGGCACGTCAGACCTCACGCTTTCGATTCCGGGGTCTTGAGGCGCGCACGATCTGCGCTTGCCGGCGTCGGGGGCGCGCTCCTTGGCGGAGAGTGAGGGGCGGGCGGCCGCCCGCGCTAGAGCCGGTCCCGCATTTCCAGCGGCAGCAGGTCCAGCGTCAGCGCCTGCAGCTTCGGATCGGCGATCGGATCCTGAAAGGCCCGGCTCAACACCAGCAGATTGAAGAGGGAGCCGATCGTCAGCGATCGAGCCTTCGCCGCATCCAGTTCGGCCAGGCAGCGATGGACCTGCGCCCGGGCAGGTTCAGTCCGGTCGCCCCGGGCGAGCACGATGGCGAGGCTTACCCGGCGGTCCCACGCCAGTGACCGATCGGCGCCGTCCGCCAGACGCGTCAACAGCAGATCAACCGACTGATTGAAACTGGCGGCGTCGCCGCGCGCCGACTCGACTTGGGCGCGCGCGGCCAGGGCGCCGAGGTCGCCAGGGAAACGGCGCAAGGCCTGCCCGACGGCGGCGGCGCGCTCCAGATCGCCGGTCTCGACCAGATATTCGGCCAGGCGACTCATCGCCGCCGCCGGATTCTGTTCCTCCACCACCTCGAGCACCAGGACCGATTGCCGCTCGTACCCCTGGATCCTGAGCGGCTGGAAGGGCAGGGGGCGCAGCCAGGGTGGCAGATTCAGGCGACGCAACTCGGGAATGAGGATGCTCTTCCGGCCGGACTGGGGTCGGACGAGAAAGAGGTCGGCGTATTCGTCAAAGAAGGGATCCCAAGTGGGCAGGGCGATATACTTGATCTGGCGCGCCCGGACCAGGATCTGCGCCTCGGGGAGCGTCGTGACGCTGGCGAGCGTGATGGTCGCCCGAAGGCCTTCGGCGTTGTCAGGATTGAACGTCCCGATGCCGCGCAGCCCGCCATAGAATGCCAGATTCGCAGTCTCGCGCGGCGGCGCGAAGACCACCGCGCCCTTTTCTCCCGCGCGGTTGGCCAGCCAGTGCGCCAAGTCGCGATCGATCAGTTCCTCGACTTCGAGCGAGGTCAGCTTGTCGTCACCCTTGGCGATTCGCGGCGGCCAGAGCAGCAGCATGCCTGGAATTGCGAGCACGGTGGCGAGGCCGGTCCAGAGCCAGCGCCCGGATCGGGGC
The DNA here is from genome assembly GCA_035519475.1 of Opitutaceae bacterium. Lineage (GTDB taxonomy): Bacteria > Verrucomicrobiota > Verrucomicrobiia > Opitutales > Opitutaceae > Fen-1467. The sequence goes on along the minus strand of DATIWI010000060.1, from coordinate 4,623 downwards.
TGGAGCGCGCCATGCGCGGGCATGGCCGCCACCGCCAGGGCGAGAACGACGCCGTCGAACAGGCGCCACCAGCCGAGCTGCCAGCACGCCAACGCCAGCGCGACCGCCGCCGGGCCCAGCGCGAGGGCGAGCGAAGCGCGGGCGGCCACGCCCGCATCACGACGCCAGAGCATCCATCCGGCCGGCAATAACAGGATCACGGGCAATACCGTGACCACGACCGTCGCGCTGATCCCATCCCGGACCCACCAGGCCCAAAGGCTGGGGGCCGCCGCGCCGTTCGGCTGATGGGTGAGTTGGAACGAGGACATCTCCACCGCCAGGAGCCCCCGGCTGCCGGTCAGGTACATGGCGATGGGAACCGCAGCGATGGCCCCGGCCCCCAAGACCACCGCGAGCAGGTCGCGCGCCGGCAGGAGAGTTCCCTCGCCCCGCCTGAACGAGGTCACTGTGCGTGCCAGCAGCTCGCCCGCGCCGATCCAGGCCAGCCCGTAAAGAGGATGAATGCTGTTGAGTTGCCAGGATCCCAAGTGGTCGGGGAAGAATTCGATCAGGTAACACACCAGGATTGTCCCGCCACCGGTGCGGCTCCAAAGCCGCCAGGGAGGCGCCGGCAGCGACCCCTCCGGGGGGGCTTCCGTCCGGCCGCGCCGAACGATCCAAGCCTCCAGCAACGCCCCCAGAAGGATGCCGGTCAGGATGGGTCCTTGAGTGGGAACGCTCATCCACATGCCGAGACCTCCGACTGCGCCGGCGAGCGCGAACCAGCGGCGGTCCCGCCGTCCCGCGCGCCCGGCAGTTGCGGCGCCGACCTCCCCCCGGCGGACGCTTCGTCCGGCCAGCAGCATCAGGACGCTTCCCAGGGCGCAGATGTTCGCCAGCCCACGATCGTCCGGCACACCCGGCAGAAATCCCGCCGCCAACGGGAAAAAAGCCACCAGACCGAGGGCAAACAGCGCCGCCGCACCGCCGCCGAACTGCCAGGCCACCAATGCCGTGCCGCCAAGCAGCAGCAACCCGTGCAGCGCCGGGTCGGCCCACAGCGCGGCGCGCTCCACCGACAGGCCGAGCGGCCGGCCGGAGATCGCGTGGTCAAGCCACGCGATCAAGCCCAGCCACCACCGATAGGGTGACGCGGCGGTGACTTCCCGCCCCAGGGGCGCGTTGTCATAGTCCACGTGGCGCACGCGCCACTCCCGCCGGGCGAACATCTGCTGGGTTTGGGCGATCCATTCGTAGCTGTTCTCATGGCCTCCGGGTACGATCAGTTCCCGCTGCGCCCCGGCGTAGCCGGTCGGCGATGCCGGATCGAGTACATCAACGGCCTCGGCCCGGCCCGGCAGGCTGGAGAGGTGCCGGACCCGTTGAATCCGGGCGTGATTGGTCCACGCCAGCAGCCCGACGGCCCCGATGGCAATGGCGGCCCATGCGCGGGAGAAGAGGCGGACGGAAGGGGTCATTGGCGCGGGCGCGATGGCGGAGTGCCGGGCCCGAACTCAATCGCGGGCGGATTTTTTCCGCAAGCAAAGTCCAGCCTCGGTCCGGTCCAAGGTTACCTTGACTACCCTTTCGTGAGGCACTCTATGGATGCCCGCGATGGCTGCGGCAGCGAACACCAAAGGTCCGGGGGCTTCGCGTGCCGGCGGACTCCTTGTGCGAGGGCGGTGGGTGTTGGCGGTGTCGCTGGGCAGCGCCGCCGCGTGGTCGGCCGCCGCCCCCGGTGAAATCACGGAAGCGCCGCTCGCGCCGCGTCCGGTGTCAGGCGGCCCGACCCGGTTCATCGAACTCCCGCCCGGACAGACCGGCGTGGTGACCACGAACGACTACGCGGACCCCAAAATGTGGTGGGAGCTCAACCATGAGTTTGAAAACGGCGCGATCGGCACGGGGGTGGCGATCGGAGATTACGATGGCGACGGCCGGCCGGACATTTTCGTCGTGAGCAAGACCGAGAGCTGCCGGCTGTTCCGGAATCTGGGCGACTACCGGTTCGAGGATGTCACGGAAAAGGCCGGGGTGGGCGATCCGGGTGCCGCCGCCCGCATCTGGAAGCAGGGCGCCACGTTTGTCGACGTGAACAACGATGGGGCGCTGGACATCTACGTCTGCCGGTTCAACGCCCCCAATCTGCTCTACCTCAACCAGCGCGACGGGACCTTCCGGGAAATGGGCCACGCCTATGGGCTGGACGTGAAGGATGCCTGCAGCATGGCCGCCTTCTGCGACTACGACCGCGACGGCTGGCTCGACGTCTTTGTCTCCGTCAATCTGCTGAATTACAGCGCGCATCCGTTCGGCCAGCGCGGCTACCTCTTTCACAACAACCGCAACGGCACGTTCTCCGACGTGACCGCCCAGGCCGGGATTGCCGGGGAGGCGCAGACGCATTCGGCGATGTGGTGGGATTACGACAACGACGGCTGGCCTGATCTCTACGTGTCGAGCGATTTCAGTCCGCCCGACCGGCTCTACCACAACAACCGGGACGGGACGTTCACCAACGTCATCGACCGGGTCGTGCCGCACACGCCGTTCTCCTCCATGGGAGCCGATCTGGGCGACGTGAACAATGATGGCCTGATTGATTTGCTCGTCACCGACATGGCCACGACGACGCACGAAAAGGATCAGCGCCAGATGGTCAACTCGCGCAGCCTGGCCGGCGACCCGCCGGAAGGATCATCCGCTGCGCCGCAGATCTATCATAGCTGCCTCTACCTCAACACGGGCACCGGGCGCTGCATGGAAGCGGCCTTCCTCGCGGGGGTGGCCGCGACGGATTGGACGTGGTCACCGCGTTTCGAGGACTTGGACAACGATGGCCGCCTCGATCTCTTCGTCACGAACGGCATGTACCGGGAAGCCAACAACGCCGACCTGCTCGCCCGGCAGATGACCGCCGAATCCCCGGCGGAGCGCGTGCGCATCATGCGCGACAGCCCGGTGCTGTCCGAGCGGCATCTCGCCTTCCGCAATCTGGGCAACCTGCAGTTCCAGGACGTCAGCCGCCAATGGGGTCTGGATCAGCGCGGGGTGAGTTTTGGCTCGGCGCTGGGTGACCTGAGCGGCGACGGCAATCTCGACATCGTCTATGGCAGCTATCAGGCGGGCGCCACGCTGCTCCGCAACAACTGCAGCACGGGTCACCGGGTGACCGTCGCCCTGCGCGGCACCGGGTCGAACCGCTTCGGCGTCGGCGCGACCGTGCGGCTCGAAAGCGCGGCGGGTTCGCAAGTCCGCCAGCTGGTGCTCGCGCGGGGCTACCAATCGAGCAGCGAGCCGATCGTGCATTTTGGCCTGGGCGGGGATGTGCTGATCAAACGCCTGACGGTGGAGTGGCCGAGCGGGCTGAGGCAGATCTTCACCGATCTGGCGGTCGACCGGCGTTTCACCATCACAGAACCGTCCGGGCCGGCGCCCGTGCTCGCACGGGCGGAGCCCAAGCCGCACCCGGGCCAGTTCGCCGAGGTCGGTCAGGCCATGGGGCTCGCCCTGGTCTCACGCGAGGAGCCGGTCGACGAGATCGCCGTGCAGCGATTGCTGCCGGCGCGGCTCAACCGCCGGGGTCCCGGGATCGCGGTGGGCGACATCAATGGCGACGGGCGGGAAGATGTGGTCCTGGGGGGAACCACCGTGACGCCGGCGCGCATCTTGGTGCGCGCGTCGACGGGCGGGTTCGCGGGAGGCGAGGCGCCGGCGGTGCTGCCGGCGGGGGCGGTCGACGACGGGCCGGTGCTGCTCTTCGATGCCACGGGGCGCGGACGGAGCGATCTATTCGTGACGCGGGGGGGCAACAGCCTGCCGGCGGGCTCTCGCGAATACCAGCCGGCGCTCCTCGTGAACGACGGACGCGGCGGCTTCCAAGCGGCGCCCGCCGGGGCGCTGCCTTCCCTGCCGATCAGCGTCGGGGCGGTGGCGGCGGCGGATTACGACCATGACGGCCGCCTCGACCTGTTCGTCGGCGGGCGCGTCACGCCCGGGCAGTACCCGCTGCCGCCGCGAAGCGCGCTGCTCGCCAATCGGGGCGGCAGATTCGAGGATGTGACCGACGCGCTCGCGCCGGGATTGCGCGACGCCGGCATGGTGACCGCCGCGCTGTGGAGCGACGTGGATGGCGACGGCTGGGTCGATCTGCTGGTCGCGCAGGAATGGGGTCACGTCAGGTTCTTTCACAACCGTCGGGGCGAGGGCTTTGAAGACTGGACCGAGCGGGCGGGTTTTGCGGCCGCGGGGACCGGATGGTGGACTTCGCTGGCCGCGGCGGATTTCAATGGCGACGGACGTCTCGATTACGTCGCGGGCAACGTCGGCCTCAACACCCAGTATCACGCTGATTCGAACCATCCCGCGTTGTTGTTCTACGGTGATTTCAATGGGGAGGGCGGGGAGCCCCAGATCGTGGAAGCGTACTATGAAGGAGACCGCCTATACCCGTGGCGGAGCCGGCTCGATTTGGGCGCTTCCATTCCCTCCGTTTTGCGGCGATATCCCCGGAGCAACAACTACGCCCGGGCCACGCTGGGCGAGATTCTGGGCGAGGAGAGGCTGGCGGCCGCGCAGAGATTCGCGGCCACGGAACTGCGGAGCGGCGTGTTTCTATGCCAGTCGGACGGTACCTATCGC
>DATIWI010000059.1:0-28734 GCA_035519475.1 Opitutaceae bacterium | reverse complement strand
GCGTTGAAAACGCCCGGGAGCGACCACTTCACGTCGGCCCACACCTTGCCGCGCCAGAGCAGCCGGAAGTTCGCGCCCTCCGTCGTCTCGGAAAAATCCACGATGCGCGTGTCGCACTCCTGGCCGAGGCCGACGCGCACGGTGCGCGTCCACGTCGCGGGCGGGAGGACGCGGAGGTTGGCGTCGTCACCATTGAGCACGAGAAAACCGTTGCGCGGCACGATGCGCGTGAGGTGGTTGAAGGTGCGCTTCACGTCGTCGAGATCGCGGAAGATGTCGGCGTGGTCGAACTCGAGGTTGTTGAGCACCGCGATGTGCGGCGCGTAGTGGATGAACTTGCTGCGCTTGTCGAAGAACGCGCTGTCGTATTCGTCGCCTTCGATCACAAACGGATCCGCCGCCGCGCCGAGATGGCTGCCGGTCGGCGGGTCCTGTGGCACGCCGCCAATGAGGAAGCCCGGGTCGCATCCGTTCTCCCGCAGCAAAAATGCCGTCAGCGCGGTGGTGGTCGTCTTGCCGTGCGTGCCCGCGATCACGATGTTCCGCCGTCGTTGGAGCACGAAGTCGTGCAGCAGGGCGGGCAGCGAAGTGAACGGCAGCGTGCGGGTGTCCAGCAGCCACTCCACCTCGGGATGACCGCGCGTCATGGCGTTGCCGATGACGACGAGATCGGGCGCCAGTTTTTCGAGTCGCGCGGCGTCGTAACCCTCATGGACGGTGATGCCCGCGTCCGCGAGCACAGTGCTCATCGGCGGATAGACGCCGCGGTCGGCGCCCAACACCTCGTGACCCGCGGCCCGCGCCAGCAGCGCGGCCTGGCCCATCGCCGTGCCGCCGATGCCCATGAAGTAGATGCGCATGTCTTCGCCCGCCAGTTAGGCACACCCGGCCCCTGCTCCGCAAGCCGCGTTATGCGCGCCCGATCCCCGCCGCGGACTGTCGCAACTCGCGCGCATTCCTTGCATCGGGCACCCTCATGCGGCCAACACCATGTCAACTAATAGTTGACAAGTTGTCGTGGGCCGGCTGCGAAGCGGGACAACGAATCGCCGCGGGGCGCGGACAATCCAGCCGGAGGCGAGAGCGCCGATCCGGCCGCGCCGGAGCGCCCGAAACTCCGCCCGTGCCGTCAGCGCCACAGCGCGAAGCTCCAGGTGCACACCACGTAACCCATCGCGTGATGCGGGCGGCTGTTGGCGACGTAGACGGCGGGATTCAGCTGCAGGTTTGGCGTAAAATTGCAGGTCAGACCGACGGTGACGGCATTGCCCGGGCCCGACTGGTAGTCGGCTGAGAGCATCAGGTTGTCCGTCAACTGGTGCGAAAAACCCAAGATTCCCTCGACGCGCCCGCCCGACCGGATGGCGCCAACGATGACATGGTCGCGCCTGGCGTAGTAACCATATTCCAGCACGGGCGCGGCCCCGCCGCCGCGCGATGACCAGCCGACCGCCCCTGCGGTCAGCAGCTGGGGTCCATCCTGCCACAGGCCGACCTCCGCGCCGAAGACCTCCTCGCGCGGACGAAGCCCTTGGAACACCGCCACCTCCGCCCATTTCGTCAGGCCCAGCTCAAACTGCATTTCGGCCGGGTTGGCGATCCGCGCGTCTTGCGCCTGGACACTGACCGAAAGTACGCCGGCGGGCTGGAGGTCCGGCGTCACGATTTGGTTGAGACCCTTGGTCGTGGCGCGGGCGGGCGGAACGGCGATCACCATGCCGAACAACAGCCAGACAGCGCGTGGCGCGAATCTCACGTTGCCTAGGGTCTTGGTCCGCATGCCTACGTTCGCTGAGCCAACACATCCAGCCGGAATTCGCAATCTCGTCGGGCGTCCACCGCCCGGGGCGGCGCCTTACACCAGGCTCATCGGATCGACGTCGAGCGTCTGGGACACCCCCTCCGGCCAGGCGAAATCGGTGCGCATTGCCCCCAGGACCGGCACGACCTGCATCACGCTCGCGGTGAAATACCATACCTGAAACCGGTATTCGTCCTTGATCTTCTCGATGGGCGACGGGACCGGGCCGCGCACCTCGACCGCGGCGCCGAGCCGTGCCTCCACCTGCCGGGCCCAGTGCTCCGCCACAAACCGCAGCTTGTCGGGATTCGTGCCGCGGAAGAGGTGGTGAATCAGGTGGCGGCATGGCGGATACTGGTAGCGGGTGCGCAGCTTGAGCTCCGCGTCGGCGAAACCGTTGAAATCGGCCCGGCGCGCGAATTGGATGGTGTCCGCCTGCGGGGTGAAGGTCTGCACGACCACTTCGCCGGCCCGCTCCCCGCGGCCCGACCGGCCGGCCACCTGCAGCAGGAGCTGGAAAGTCCGCTCGTTCGCGCGGAAGTCGGGCACGTGCATCGAGAGGTCGGCATCCACCAAGCCGACGAGGGTCACGTTCGGGAAATCGAGTCCCTTGCCGATCATCTGCGTGCCCACGAGCACGTCGATGCGCCCGAGCCGGAAGTCGGTGAGCACCTGGCGGAAGCGGTTCTTCTTCGTCATGGTGTCGCTGTCCATCCGCTCCACCTTCGCGCGCGGCAGCACGCGGCGCACCACCTCCTCGACCCGCTGGGTGCCCAGCCCCCGCCAGCGGATCCGCGGGGAGTGGCACTGCGGGCAGGCGTAGGGAGCGGGCCGCTCATGACCGCAGAGATGGCAGCGGAGCGTCTCGTCGGTCCGGTGGTAGGTCATCGCGATGCTGCAATGGGGGCAGGTCTCCACGTGTCCGCACGCCGTGCACAGCATGCTCGAGGAGTAGCCCCGGCGGTTGAGAAAAAGGATCACCTGTTCGTGGCGCTCGAACCGGTCGCGCATCTTGTCCACCAGCACCCGCGACAGCGCCGTGGTGCCGCGCGCGCGCAAGACCTCGACGCGCATGTCGACGACGTCGATGGACGGCATCTGGCGGTTGTCCACCCGCCGCGTCAGGGTCTCGAGGTGGTATTTCCCGGCGCGGGCGTTGGCAACCGACTCCAGCGACGGAGTGGCGGAGCCGAGGAGGCAGACCGCGCGGTTGAGCTTGGCGCGGTACACCGCCACGTCGCGGCCCTGGTAGCGCGGCGTCTCGTCCTGCTTGTAGGCGGGCTCGTGTTCCTCGTCGACCACGATGAGCCGCAGGTTCCGCACGGGGGCGAAGACCGCCGAACGGGCGCCCACCACCACGCGCGCCGCGCCGGTGGCGAGCGCCAGCCAGCCGTCGAACCGCTCGCCTTCGCCCAGATGGCTGTGCCAGACCACCACCTGGTGGTTGGGCGCGATGGCCTGCAGCCGGCCGTGCAGGCGGGCCACGGTCTGCGGCGTCAGCGCGACCTCGGGCACCAGATAGATCACGCCGCCGCCGGCGGCGAGCACCGCGGCCACCGCCCGCAGGTAAACCTCGGTCTTGCCCGAGCCCGTCACCCCGTGGAGCAGGTGGGCGGCGAACGTCCCGTGCTCGAGGCTCGTGCGCACCGCCGCCACGACCGCGGCCTGCTCGGGATTGAGCGTCAGCGGCAGGGCCGCCACCACCTCGCCGTGGGCCCAGTCATCGGCATAGCCCTCGCGGACCACGCGGCGCGCCTCTTCGCGCGCCGCTCCCCGCTTCACCAGGGCCGCGGCGACAGCCGCGGACAACCCGAGGCGCGCCAACACCAGCGTCTTCTCCTGCGGGCGCAACTGCTGCTGCAGGAACGCATAAAGCCGCGCCTGTTGCGGCGCCCGCCGCGCGAGCGCGGCCGCCTCATCCGCGGCCAGCGTCCGCCCCACGGCCAGCAGCTTCTGCTGCCGGGGCGCGGCGCCGCCCCGGACGGCCGCGGGCAGCATGGCCTCGATCACCGTGTCGAGTCCGGCGGCGTAGTAGGCGCTCATCCACCGCGCGAGCTGGAGCAGGTCCGGCGGCAGGGCCGGAAAGGGATGCACGACCTGCGCGACGGCCTTCAGCTTCTCGACCGGGAATGCACGCGGGACCCCGATTTCGCCGACGACGCCCAGCCGGTGGCGATGCCGGATGGGCACGCGCACGAGCGAGCCGACCGCCAGCGTGGCACGCAGCGGCTCGGGTACGCGGTAGTGCAACAGCTTGTCAAACCCCGCCAGTGGATGCACCCCGACGATCATAGCCTCTTTTGGCCGACCGGGGGCGCAGCTGGCAATGCGGGAGTTGGCGCGCGCCGCGTTCCCCGGGACCGATCCGGGCCACCTTTAAGTTGACAGACCCCGGCCCCGCGGGGAATTTCCCGGCGTGAGCACCGAAGCGTCCCGCGAGAAATTCAAGGCATTTCTCGCCGACAAGGGCCTGCGGGTCACGAACCAGCGCCTGGCCATCTTCGACGCGGCGTTCGCCCAGAAGGAGCACTTCACGGCGGAGGAGCTGCTGGTGCACGCCCGCGATCTCGACGAGTCGGTCTCGCGCGCCACCGTCTATCGCACGCTCCCGATCATGACCGAAAGCGCGCTGCTGCGCGAAATCGACATCGGCCGGAACATCAAGTTCTACACGGCCAGCCACGATAACCGCACCCAGCAGGCCCAGGTGATCTGCCTCGACTGCGACAAGATCTTCGAGATCAACGCCCCGTTCATGGAGTGGTATGGCAGCACCGTCTCCTCCAAGCTCGGCCTCACGCCGGTCTCCCAGCGCTTGCAGGTGAGCGCGCACTGCAACACCTTTCAGAAGACGGGCCGATGCCCGCATCGCAACAACTGAGAGTCCCCCATGTCGAAGCCGCCCCCCGACCTCGAATTTGAAACCCGGTTTCTGGAAGCCGTGCACGGGCGCGATCCCCGTTTTGTCGACGTGATCGAAATTCTCGGCGGACTGTACACGAAACAGGGGCGGATCGCGGATGGTCTCCGCATGGACCGCAAGATGGTGCGGCTCCGGCCCCACAACGCCACGGCCCACTACAATCTCGCCTGCAGCCTGGCCCTCAGCCGGCGCCGGGCCGATGCGCTGCGTTCGCTGGAGCGCGCCGTGTCCCTGGGCTACGACGACTTCCGCTGGATGCAGCAGGATCCCGACCTCAAGGGTTTGCAGGATCATCCGGCTTTTCAGCAACTGCTCGCCAGGCTGCAGCCGCGGAGCTGAACCGCGGCGAGGCCGCCGGCCGCGATCGCGTGGCCCCTCCGGGAGCGATTCCCCGTTGCGTCTCCGCGTTCTTGCGCGAGATTATTCCCCTGCCATGCCCGCCGTCCTCGATTACGAGCCCGTCCTGCTGGCGCCGCGTCCGGGCGAACCCGGACCGCTGTCGGAAATCCAGGAAGAGATCCTGGCGTTGAAGCGCCGGCGCAACGCGGTGATCCTGGCCCACAATTACCAGGTGGAGCCCATTCAGCGCGTGGCCGACTACGTCGGCGATTCGCTCGGCCTGTCCTATCACGCCGCCGCCACCCGGGCCGACGTCATCGTCTTCTGCGGCGTGCACTTCATGGCCGAGACGGCCAAGATCATCAACCCGGAGCGGCGCGTACTGCTGCCCGAGCTCAACGCGGGGTGCTCGCTCGCCGACTCCTGCCCGGCCGATCGCCTTGCCGCGTACCAGGCCGCCCATCCCGGCGTGTACGTGGTTGCCTACATCAACTGCTCGGCCGCGGTGAAGGCGCTGAGCGACGTCATCTGCACCAGCGGCAATGCGGCGAAGATGGTGCGGCGCGTGCCGCCCGACCGGGAGATTCTCTTCGTGCCGGACCAAAACCTCGGCCAGTGGGTGGCGCAACAGACCGGCCGGCCGCTGCGCTTGTGGCCGGGAAGCTGCTACGCCCACGTCCAGTTCACGGTGCGGGCGCTGGAGAAAGCCCGCCTCCGCTTCCCCGGCGCGCCCATCGTCGCCCACCCCGAATGCATCCAGGCGGTGCGCGATCTCGCCGACGAGGTCTGCAGCACCGAGCTCATGGTCAAGTTCGCCCGGGAGCACCCGGCCCGGCAAATCATCGTCATGACGGAAAGCGGCATGCTCCACCGTCTCCGCCGCGAAGTGCCCGCCAAGACCTTTATCGCCGGCCCGACCGACACCTGCGCCTGCAACGACTGCCGGTTCATGAAGATGAACACCATCGAGAAGGTGCGCGACACCCTGCGCGATCTCGCGCCGGCGATCGAGGTTCCCGCCGACATCCGCGAGCGCGCCCGTCTGCCCCTCCAGCGCATGCTGGAATGGAGCAAGGAGTGACGCCCGCCTCGGATCGCGGCGTGGTTCTTCGAGTGACCGGCGTCGCCGGGGCGAACGGGACCCTAAATTGAATCGGTTGCGGTCCGCCGCGCAACCTGCTCCGCCGCCGGCAGGGCCCCAAACACGTACAGGTGGTTCAATCCGAATTGAAACCGGGCATGCCGCAGCAGTCCGAAACGCGGCGGCGCAAAGATCCGCTCCGTGTCGGCGGGATCAAAGCCATGGTGCTCCTCCAGCGACATGCCGTCGATCACGCGCAGGAGCTTCAGCACGCGCAGGATGCCGTCAACCGCCCGGCTGGGCACCGTGATCACGACCCGTCCGCCAGGCCGCAGCAAAGCGTGGCAGGCGTCCGCCACCGCCGCCTGCCCTGAGGGCGGGATGTGCTCGAGCACCGCGAGCATGGCGATCGCGTCCCACCCGGAATCGGGCGGACGGACCGTGGGAAAATGCCCCTTTTCGATAGTGTAGCGCGGCGCCGCCCGGCGCTCTGACAGCAGCGGCTCAACGCCAAAGCCGCACTCCAGGCGCTCGCCCAGATACTCAAAGAGTTCCCCCCGATACGCTCCGACATCGATCAGCCGCAGTCCGGGCGGCAGGTGCCGGGCCGCCTGGCGGATTCGCCAGCGCTGGAGGATGCGGTCGAATCGTTTCATGGAGCGATCCCGAGTCAGCCGTGATGCCATCAAACCTGCCCGTGGTAAACCACGGTCTCGTAGTCCAGCCGCACCCGCCCGCCCTCCTGGTGCTTCTCGAAGATCCGCCGCAGCATCGCCAGCATCGGCGCGTGGGCGGGGTGGCCGGGCAGCGGGGCATAGGAGGACGACAGCAATCGCCCTTTGAGCGATGCAAAATCCAGGATCTGCGTGTGGGGGAGCGTGCGCCGGCGAAAGCCCGGCGCAAAGAACCGGGCCAGCGCCGCGTCATCGATGCGCTCATGGCGCACCTGCGCGTAATCCACGCCGTGGGTCTGCAGCAGCGTCTCGTAAACACGCAGGAACGGCGTGGCCCGTTTCAGCCGCCGGTTCCACAGCAGCACGACCCGGCCGCCCGCGCGCAGAATGCGCCGGAACTCGCGCCGTGCCGCGGCGGGATCGAACCAATGGAAGGCCTGCGCGGCGACGACACAGTTCACGCTGCCGTCCAGGAGCGTCGTCGCCTCCGCCCGGCCCGCCACGCTGCGATAACCCGGAAAGCCTTGCAGCGCCTGGTCCGCCGCCGCCCGCATCTCGCGGTTCGGCTCGACGGCAAAAACCGGGTTGCCCTGGCGCAGGAACATCGCGGTCGCAATGCCGGTCCCCGCGCCGACGTCGGCAATCACCGTCGCCGGGTTCAGACCGATCTCCCGTCGCAGGATTGCCAGCACGCCAGGCGGATAATCGGGCCGGTACCGCGCGTAGTCGGCCACCCGGTTGGAGAAGCGCTGCGTCGGATCGGGCGTGGCCGGCGTCATCGGAGCGGCAGGTTGCGACTTGCGCCGGCGCGGCCGGCTCACCGCAACCCGAAGAGTTGCTGCAGCACCATGGCGAGGTCCCGGCCGACGGCGTAGCCGGAGCCATGCGGCCGCACGAGCACCTTGGCGCGGTGCGAGACCACGGAGGTGTGATCGACCTGCAGGATGGTCACGTGGCCGGGGGCGGAACCCGCCACCTCCATCGGTGTCAGGGCGCGCCAGGAGAAGGGCAGCCCAGTCCAATCACACGCAATCTCCCACCCCCCGATCGGCCCGGCCGGCAGCGGCGCCGCCAGCAGGCTCGGGTAGCGCTGGATGAAGTCGGGCATTTTCGACGTGGCGATGCGCAGGCGCACCTGGGCCTTCATCCGGCTGAAGTAATCCTGGAAACCGTCCGCCTCGTGTTCCCGCCAGCGATTGTAGAAATCGAGCGGGTCAAATCCCATCAGGTTCATGCCGTTCCAGAGGCCGTGCTCGTTGGGGCTGCCGAAGCGCTTCCACTGGTACCAGGCCTGGAATTCTCGCGTCATCATCACCCCCAGCTCGAAATGCAGGTGCGCCCGGTCGCGCGGAATCGCATAGCCGCCGGCTGAGTGCCCCATGATCGCGATGACCTGGCCGCGGTCAACGGGCGCGCCGGGCACGACGCCCGCCGCGACGCTCGCCAGGTGGGCGTAGAGGCTGTAGACGGCGGGGGTCGCCTCCGGATGCTCGAGCACGATATAGCGGCCGTAGCTGCTCTCGCCGGGCCGCCGGTTGACATAACGCACCACTCCGGCCATGGCCGCGAAGACCTCATCGGTCGGCTCGCCGCGGCGATCGCGCCCCGCCGCCCTGATATCGATGCCTTCGTGGAACTGAAAGCCGTTCTCCCGCACGCAGCCGAAGCAGCCCGAGGTCGGGTCGCCCGAGCCGGCATCCTGGATGAACGATTCTATCCCCCGGCCCTCCTCCCAGGCCTTGTTCGGTGTCGGCCAGACGAGTTCGAGGCGGTCGCGGGCCGGCGCGGCCAGGGCGGTGGTCAGGGCGAGGAGGCAGACAGTGGAACGGGGCACGGAAAGGGAAATGCTCCAGTGAGGAAATCCGGCCGGGTTAAGCAAACCCATTCGCGCCGGCCGGAGCCGTCTCCGCCATCGCCTCCACGATTTGCGCCCCGACCGCATCGGCCACCAGCCGGCCGCGCAGCGTGAGGCGCAGCCGCTCGTTCGCGTCCCTGAGCGCCAGGCCTTCCTCCACCAGGCGGCCAGCCAGGGCGCGGAAGCTTTCCCACGGCGCCTCCGGAAAACGCGCGCTCAAGCCGGGCACGTCCACCCCCTCGTTCATTCGCAGTCCAAAGACCAGGCTGTCCTCGGCGAGCAGTCGCGGCGCCAGCTCCACGCGATCGATGAGCGCGCGCCGGCCGCCGGCGACATCCCCGCGCCATCGATCGAGGTCGGCCACGTTGCTGCCCCGCCAGCCCCCGAATTGCGAGGCCGCCGATGGCCCCAGGCCAATCCACTCCTCCATGCGCCAGGTGTTGAGGTTGTGCCGGCAGGGATGCCCGGGCCGCGCGAAGTTCGAAACCTCGTATTGGCGGTAGCCCGCCGCTTCGAGCCGCTCCCACGCTTCCGTGTAGTATGCCGCCTCCTTCTCCACGTCCCGGCGCACCTGGCCGCGCGACAGTTTCACAAACAGCGCCGTGTCTTCTTCGAAAGTCAGGCAATAGGTGGAGACATGGTCCGGCCCCCACCGGATCGCCTCATCCAGATCGGCACGCCACGCCGGCAGGTCCTGCCCCGGAATGGCGAAGATCAGGTCGAGGTTGACACTGGGAAAGCCCGCCGCGCGCACCCGTTCGTAAGCCCGCCGCACCTGCGCCAGCGTGTGCTGTCGGCCCAGGGCCTCCAGCAGCGCCGGCTGAAAGCTCTGCACGCCCAGGGAAAGGCGCGTCACCCCGGCGTCCTTCAGCGCGGCCAGACGTTCCGGCGTAACCGCAGCTGGCGCCAACTCCACGCTCCACTCCTGCGGCCGTCCACCCGCGCAGCGCCGCACCAGCCCACCGAGCTCGGTCAAGGCGCGTGCCGACAGCAGCCCCGGCGTGCCCCCGCCCCAGAAAACCGTGTCCACCGGCCGGTTCCAGCCGATCAAACCGGCCTCCTCCGCGACGCCGGCGAGGAACCCGCTCACCCTCTCCGCGGTCGGTTGGATCTGGTAGAATGCGCAATAATCGCAGGTCGAAGCGCAGAACGGGACGTGCACGTAGAGGCCGAGGGCCGGAGCGCGTCGAGCTTTAGCTTGCGCTGGAGCGAGTTCGAGCATTACAAGAGCCGTCGACCGGGCTGCCGGCGCAGCCGCAGAATTTCCTTCCGAAACCCAATGCACATGACACGCCTTCCTCACGCGAGAAGAATATTTCCCGGCCTGGCGGCCGCAGCGACCCTGCTGCTGACGGGCTGTAACCTCACCATCACGAATCTCACCTCCGACGTGCTCCGCGAGAATCCGTCGCAGCTCTATACGATCACGGCCCGCGTCAAGCCCACGGCCCGCGAGCTCGACCGATCCAGCCTCCAGGTGAGCGCGGTGATCGACGGCCAGAATCAGCCGATGCGAAAGAGCGCGCAGACGAGCGACGTCTACGAGTATGATTACCCGATGCCGCCGGGCCGCGACGAGGCCGCCTATTACATTCTCGTGCGCTATCGGTTCAATACCAGCGCGCCCACCAAGAACTACGAGGCGTACTCCGACGTCTATCACATCAAGATCATGCGGCGCTTCGCGCAGCCCTTCGACGCCAACCGGGGGCCGGTCGGCGCCCGGGTGGGCGTCGCCGGACGCGGGTTCACGCCGCAGGACGTCGTCTACCTCGACACGACCCCCGCCCGCACCGTCTACGAATCCCCCAGTTCGCTCAGCTTCTTCGTTCCGCCGGTCGAACCCAACCGGAACTACAACGTCGCCATCAGTGGCGGCGGGCCCACCCTTTCCGCCGGCGTGTTCCACGCCGATGCGACGGGCGTGACCGTGACGCCGGCCTCGCTGACCCTGCGTAGCGGTGAGCAGCAGACGGTGGCATTCACCATTCCCACCATCGCGCCGCAGGGCGGCCTGCTGCTCGATGTGACCACCGACATCCCCGAGAGCGTGATCATGCCCGAGGTCGTGGTGCCCGAAGGCGCCAACAACGTGGTGATCACCGTGCAGGGCGGCAAGCCCGGTGCCGGCGCCCTCTATCTGAAGGGCTTCGGCCAGGGGGAGATCACCATCCCGGTCGCCGTGACATCCCGTTAGGCTGGCCAATTCCGCCTGGGCCGGCGCACTGCAGCGCCGGCTCTTTTTTTGAGCCGGGGATTGGGCGAGGCCAACCGACCCGGCCGGACGCCCGGGCAGAATCGCTGGACGGCGATCATGCCGGGTCGCGTTCTCCCGGACCTGCCGCCCTCAATGGCGCTGGGTTTGGGTGGGGCCGAAATCGAGGGTCACCACCACCGGCCGATGGTCGCTCGCCTCGCGGACGCCGGGGCCGTCATAGACCCGCGCTCGTCCGCCGACCACCGCCGGAAGCATGCCCGGCGAAGCCAGCAGATGGTCCACCCGCTCATAAGTGTCGGCCTTGAAATAAGCGTAGGTCCAGGTCTCGCCGCGGGGATCCGCCGCAGCGAGGAGCTTCGCAACGACCAGGTCGCCGCGCCTGGTGAGCAACCGCATCGGCTTGCTGTTCTTCGTGTCGTTGCAGTCGCCGAGGATGAGGAAGGCGGCCGCGGCGGGATCAGGAAAGCATTGGAGCACATGGTCGCGGATCGCCCCGGCCTCGCCGGCCCGGCACCGCGCCGAGCCGGGATCGTCCGGACGCTCCGTGAAGCGGCTGCGGAGGTGCACGATGAACAGGGTCATCTCCCCGGCGCCCGCGGCCAGCGTCACCTCGAGCACTCCGCGCTTCACCTGCTCCCGGCCGGCAAAGTAGCGGAACGAGAGGTCCGCCACCGTCCGCACGCGGGTCAAGGGCCGTCGTGAGAGCACGGCGACATGCCGGTCCGGGTCGGCCGCCTCGGCCAGCGCGGCGTGCGCGTAATCGACGCCCTCCGCGCGCAGATCGCGGCGCAGTTCCTCCAGATACGGGGCCGGCCCCATTTCCTGCAACGCCAGCACGTCTGCATCGAGGGCGCGTATCACCCGACGCAGCGCCGCCTTCGCGGCCTCGGGCTTGGGGTAGGCCGGCCGGTAGACCTCCTCAATCCGGCGGCCGGCCGCGACGTAGTTCTCGATATTGTAGGTCGCGACCGTCAAGGTCTCGCCGCGCAGCGTGCAGAAAATTACGGATTCGGCGATTCCCAGCCGGAGAAGGCGGGCAAGCGCTGCCGGGGGGCCGCATTTCATGACTGCTCCTTGCGCCGCTGGCGCCGGCTCACACCGCCCGCGTCAGGGCCTGTTCGCGCTCGGCCAGGGTCGGGTGCGAATAATGGAAACCGCTGTACAGCGGGTGCGGCGTGAGGTTGCTCAGGTTCTTCTGCGCGAGCTTGCGCAGCGCCGCCACGACCGGCGCCGCGCCGCCCACCGCGTCGCGTGCGAAGGCGTCGGCCTCGTATTCGTGACGGCGCGACAACAGATTCACCAGCGGCGTGAACCAGAAGGCCAGCAAGCCGCTGAGCAAACCGAACAGCAGGAAGGTGGGCGCCAGCGCCCCCGGCGGGAAGCCAAAGGCGGCATTGAACCAGGGACTGCTCCCCAGCCACGCGAGGAGGGCGAAGCCGCCGAACTGGAGCGCGGCCGACAGCGCCAGCATCTTCGGGATGTGCCCCCGCTTGTAGTGGCCGATCTCATGGGCCAGCACGGCCTCCAGCTCGGGCTGCCCCAGCTGGTCCACCAGGGTGTCGTAGAGCACGATGCGGCGCAATCGCCCGAAGCCGGTGAAAAAGGCGTTCGAGTGCGCCGAGCGCTTGCTCCCGTCCATCACCTGGATGGCCCGGGCCCGGAAGCCGGTGCGGTCGGCGAGGGCGAGGAGTCGCGCCTGCAGATCGCCCGCGGCCAGCGGAGTGAGCTTGTTGAAGAGCGGCAGGATGAGCTTCGGGTAAAGCACGATCATCAGGAGCTGAAAGCCGAAGACCAGCGCGAAGCCCCACAGCCACCACAGCGCGCCCGTCCAGCGCACCAGCCCGAGCAGCGCCCAGAGGAGCGGCCAACCGATCACCAGCGTCAAGAACAACCCTTTCAACTTGTCGGTCACCCAGAGGCGGAACGTGCTCTGGTTGAAGCCGAATCGCTGCTCCAGGCGGAACTGGCCCCACCAGTCAAACGGCAGGGAGGGCGCACCCAGCAGGGCCCCCATCGCCAGCAGGTAGAGTGCGCCGGCCCAGGCGCGGCCCGGCGCCCACGACTGGAACGGCGCGTACAGCCGGGGCAGCACGCCGCTGAAGATCACCGCCGCCAGCACCACCGCCTCGCAGATCTCCTCGATCGAGCCCAAGCGCAGCTTGGCCAGCGTGTAGCGGCCAGCCTTGGCGTAGGTCTCCGGGTCCATGATCGCCGCGGCTGCCGGGGGCGGCTCGGCGGCGTGCGCCCGCACCGCGGAGGCGTTCAGGGCGTTGAGGAGCAACTGGGCGGCGAGCCGCACGCTGATCAGGACCGCCACAAGGGTCAGCACCATAACGCCATTGCAGACGTTTTCCCGTAGCGTGCGAGGCGAAAACCGCCACTTGATCGGCCGTCCGGCAAACAGGGATTGAAATCCCCCCAACGGGCGGACATGTATGGACCCGTGGAAGCTGATATCAGACTCGCCAAGCTCAGCTTTGAGGTGGCGTTGGCGAAGCTCGAGGCCATCGTCGAATCAATGGAGTCCGGCCAGGTGCCGTTGGCCGAGCTCCTCGCCAAATTTGAAGAGGGCAGCAAGTTGCTGAAGGTGTGCGAGGCCCGGCTCAAGGATGCCGAAATGAAGATCGAACAGCTCAAGAAGGCCAAGGACGGCGTCGCCTTGGCCCCCTTCGACAGCGAGCGCAGCGGCTAGGTGGGAGTGGCGTCCGCTCCGATCCCCGGATGAATGCACCCGTTTCCCCGTTGACCGTCGCGCCCCTTCCGCGGGCGCGGCTGCTGGACCAGATTCGGAGTCCCGCCGACGTAAAGGCGCTCCCCGCGGAAGACCTGCCGCGGCTGGCCGAGGAACTGCGCGACGAGATCATCCGCGTCACTTCGGCCACGGGCGGGCATGTGGCCCCGAACCTCGGCGTGGTTGAGCTCACCATCGCGTTGCACCGGGTATTCACGACGCCGGAAGATCGGCTGGTCTTCGACGTGGCGCATCAAGGCTACGTGCACAAGCTCCTGACCGGCCGGCGCGGCGAGGCCTTCCGCCTCTTGCGCCAGTCGGGGGGCGTGAGCGGCTTCCTCTACCGGAAGGAGAGCCCGCACGATTGTTACGGCGCGGGGCACGCCGGCACCGCGCTCTCCGCCGCGCTCGGCATGGCCACCGCCCGGGACCTACGCGGCTCGCCCGAGCATGTCGTGGCGATCTGCGGCGATGCGGCGTTCACCTGCGGCATCACGATGGAGGCGCTGAACAACGTCGTCGGCTGCACCAAGCGGCTCATCGTCGTCCTCAACGACAACGAGTGGTCGATCGCCAAGAACGTCGGGGCGATGGCGAAGTACCTCAATCGCCTCAGCACCAGCCCCACCTACAACAAGATCCATCACGATCTGGAGAAGTTCTTCACCGGGCTGCCGCACGGCGCGGAGATGCACCATCTCTGGGTGAAATGGAAGCGGGAGACCAAGGATTTCTTCGTCGAGTCGAGCCTGTTTGAGAAGTTCGGCCTGCGCTACCTCGGTCCGATCGACGGCCACAACATCAATGAGCTGATCAAGAACCTCGAGTTCGCCAAACGCAGCGACGGCCCGATCCTGCTGCACGTGCACACTCGCAAGGGACTCGGGCTCGAGGCGGCGCTCAAGGCGCCGGAGAAATTCCACGGCCTCGGGTCGTTCGACCCGGTGACGGGGGAGAGCCGGAAGCCCGCTCCCGGCACGCCGCCCAACTACCAGGACGTCTTCGGTGAGGCGGTGGCGCGCTTCGCCAAGGCCGATGCGCGCGTCATCGGCATCACCGCGGCCATGCCGAGCGGGACGGGGCTTTCCGTGCTCGCCGCCGAATGCCCGCGGCAATTCTTCGATGTCGGCATCGCCGAGGAGCACGCCGTGCTCTTCGCCGCCGGCATGGCCACGGCGGGACTCCATCCGGTTTGCGCCATTTACTCGACCTTCCTGCAACGCGCGTACGACCCCGTCATCCACGACGTCTGCCTGCAGAATCTGCCCGTGGTGTTCTGCCTCGACCGCGCCGGCCTGTCGCCCAACGACGGGCCCACCCACCACGGGCTTTTTGATCTCGCCTTCGCCCGCTGCGTGCCGAACGCGGTGGTGATGCAGCCGAAGGACGAGGACGAGCTGGTCGACCTGCTCTACACCGGACTGCAGCTGGCGGGCCCGGCGTTCATCCGGTACCCGCGGGGCGCCGCCCGCGGTGTGGCGGTGAAAGCGGCGCCCGCCGTCATTCCCATTGGCCAGGCCGAACCGCTTCGCGCCGGCGCTCATCTTGCCATCTGGGCGCTCGGCCCGATGGTCCACGATGCCCTCCGGATCGCCGACCGGCTCGCCCGCGAGGAAGGGATTTCTTGCGGCGTCGTCAACGCCCGCTTCGTCAAGCCCCTCGACCGGGCGCTCCTGCTCAACCAGGCCGCGCGCCTCCCGCTGCTCGTCACGATGGAGGATCATGTGCTCGCTGGCGGCTTCGGCAGCGCCGTGCTCGAAATGCTGCAGGAAGCCGACTGCCCGGTCGCGGTCGAGCGCATCGGCTGGCCCGACAAGTTTGTGGAGCACGGCACCAATGTCGAAGCGCTGCGCGCGGCCTGCGGCCTGTCGTTCGACGACATGTATCGCCGTGTCAAGGAGCGCTGTCGCCGCGCCAGCCCCGCGGCCGTCGCGATCGGGGCGTGAGGGCGACCCGACGCGTCGCGGTCTTTGCTCTGGCCGCCTGGCCGGCCCGCCGCATGGTATGACTCGTAGCCCACCCGGCCTGACCTGAAGCCAATCCGCCATGAGCGCCATCGCCGTCCGAATCGAGCAGCTGCCTCCCATGCGCGTCGCGAGCGTCCGCGCGTTCAGCACCGCGCCCGAGCGCGACGCGTGGGAGAAACTCCAGGTCTGGGCCGAGGACCAGGGCCTGCTGGAGGATTCGCAGGCGCACCCGGTTTTTGGGTTCAACAATCCCAGTCCCACGCGGGCTGGCGGACCCTATGGCTACGAATACTGGATCCGCATCGGCCCGGAGGATGCCGCCTCCGGTGGTATCGAGGTGAAGGACTTCCCCGGCGGCCTCTACGCGGTCACCACCTGCAAGCTGTTTGGCGACCCTTCCGGAACGGTGATGGACGTGTGGAAGAAACTTGCGGACTGGGTGACGCGCAACGGACACCAATGGCGCCAGACGCACGAACTCGAGCGGCTCCACGATCCGCGGGTTTCGGGCGACGAGATCGTGCTGGATCTCTATCTGCCGATTGAGTCCTGATCGCGCCCGCCACGCGGAGCGGCGATCTTGTCGCTCACCCCGACCGCGGCCTCCCGGGATTGCGCCGGGGTGTGTTTGCGAGCCCGGCGGATCTCGTCAACCTTCCTCTGCATGCATACGCCGGAGGAGCCCAGGCTGCCGCACATCGTCGTGCTGGGTGCGGGATTCGGCGGCCTGACTTTTGCCAAGAGATTCCCAGGGCATCTCGCCCGCCTCACGGTCGTCGACCGGGAGAATCACCATCTCTTCCAGCCCCTGCTGTATCAGGTAGCCACGGCGGGTCTGGCGGCGCCGGACATCGCGCAGCCCATTCGGTCCATCTTGCGCGACAAGCCCAACCTGACCGTGCTCATGGCCGAGGCGCGCGCAATCGATCTGGCGGCCCGGGTGGTGACGCTGGACCAGGGCCAACTGACCTACAATTACCTGATCCTGGGCATTGGAGGCCAAACCAGCTATTTCAGTCACCCCGAGTGGGAGCGTCTGGCCCCGGGACTCAAATCGCTCGATGACGCCCTGCGCATCCGGCGGCAGGTGCTGCTGGCCTTCGAACACGCCGAGATGGAGGCCGAGCCCGCGCGCCGCGATCAGCTCATGACCACGGTGGTGGTGGGCGGAGGTCCGACGGGCGTGGAACTAGCCGGCACCCTCGCCGAGCTCGCCCGCACGGTGCTGCGGTGCGATTTCGACCGCATCGATGCGGGCCGGGCGCGCGTGCTCCTGGTGGAAGGCGGACCGCGGGTCCTCGCAACCTATCCGGAAAACCTCTCCGCCAGCGCCCAGCGCCAGCTCGCGCGCCTCGGCGTCGAGGTGCGTACGGGCACCATGGTCAAAGCCATCCGCGAGGGCGAGGTCGAGCTGGACACAGAGACGATCCGCGCCGCCGTCATCATCTGGGCCGCCGGCGTGGCCGCGCATCCCTTGACCCGCACCCTCGGGGTTGTAACCGATCGCGCCGGACGTCTCAGGGTAGCGCCCGATCTCAGCCTGCCGGGCCACCCCGAGGTCTTCGCGTTGGGCGACATCGCCACGCTGGTCGATCGCAACGGCGTCACGGTGCCCGGCATCGCCCCGGCGGCCATGCAAATGGGCGCGCATGCGGCCAAGCTCATCGCGAGGGAAATCCGCGCACCGCGCCCGCTGCCACCGCGCGACGCCTTCGCCTACCGGGACAAGGGAACCATGGCCACGATCGGCCGGTCGGCGGCGGTCGCCTGGCTGGGCCGGCTCCAATTCAGCGGCTGGCCCGCCTGGGCCGCGTGGCTGGGCGTGCATCTGATCTTCCTGATCGGATTCCGAAACAAACTGTCCGTCTTTCTGCAGTGGGTCTACTCATACTGGACCTACAAGCGCGGCGCCCGCCTCATTACCGGCCGAAGCAATATGCTGTAGTGCCGCCGCTGGCACGACCAGTGTGTAAGCGGCGCCGACGGTGCCGCGTCACCATGGTATGCCCCTGCGCTCCGGCAATTTGGCGCGCTGGCCGTCAGCGAATCACGCACCGCGTCTTGTCATCTTTACAGACAGCCTGCCTTGGCCGGCGGCGCGACAAGCCAAGCCCATTTTCCTAAGCTTCTACTCATAAACAATGTGCGCATTTCTCGTCAATGTAAGTAGCGATTTGGTTCAAGAGATGCTACTTATACTTGCAGTAAGATCTGCTTACGAGCATCTATCCCTCGCGTCAGCGCACTTGCGCCCGAAGGCAAGGCGGGCCGGTTACCCACGGCCAAACTTTTCGTAGCAATACCCCGGTTACGAGGGGGTGGAGTTCACGCCAATCTGCCGGGGCGGTTCGGCAGCGCCTTTTCGGCTAGGCGCGGCGTGGCCGTCAACCGCCGCAGGCTGCTCCTCCCGAGCTCATGCCTGCGGCACGAAAACGGCTCCCCTCCGTATCATTCTCTCGGCTTCATTCCCATGCACATTAAATATCTGAATTCCCTTCTCGCGCTTTCGTGCGCCGCTGTCGTCACGGCCTCTTCGAGCTTCGGCGGTTCCCCGTTTGTCATCGATGTGACCACCTCCGGAGCCGGCGCTCCCCCCGAGTTCGTGGTCAACGCCTCCAACCTGAAGCATTTCGTGAATGATCTCATCAACGCGCAAGGCCAGTACAGCACCATCGCCGGCTTCGCCTACGCGGAAGAGACGACGTTCCTGGGCGTGGGGAATGCGATCACGTTCACCGGCGATGCCCCCGGCACTACGGTCACCCTCGCCATCCCCGTCATCGGCTTCGCCCGCACCTTCACCGGGTCAACCCGGTCCGACGTGCAGAACCAGATCCATGATTTCATCAAACAGAACGGCAACAACATCTGGTCGGCATTCTTGAGCGCCCTCGCCAAGCAGTCGCCCAATGCGGTGACCGACGGCAATCCCAACGCCGCCACCGGGGCTATGGCGAACAGCACGTTCCAGGCGGAGGGCTTCACTCCCGTCGACGAGATTCTTCCCGAAGAGCCTGGGGCGGCCCCTCATTTTTCCGGCTTTGGGCTGGGTTTCGACGCCGGCCAGTTTAAGGCCGGGGGCCTGAGCGGCCAGCTCGTGGATTTTGCGATTCCGATCCGCTTCAAGCTCTCGGATCAGGTGGGCCTTACCCTGAACATTCCGTTCAGCTACCTGACGCTCGAAGGCGCCAAGATCTACGGCACCGGTTTCAACCTCGCCGTGCCCGTCCGCATCAAGGTCATGAGCGCGGACCAGCCCTGGAATTGGCGGGTGACACCGCTCTTGGGAGCCGCGGCCCGTGCTTCGGAGGATTTGGCGAGCGGCGCGGCGATGTGGCAGGTGGGTCTGTCCAACTCCGTGGACTATCGCGTCAATCCGAAGCTGATCATCTGCATGGTCAATCAATTGACGGATTACCACAGTTTCAAAGTGACGTTCGGCGGCTATTCCTTTGATCCACAAATCAAGCAACAGATCCTGAAAAATGGGCTGCGGGTGGTTTCGCCGTTGAGCCCGCGGGTCATCGGCAGCTTCTTCGTTCTCGAGACGCAGTTCATGAAGGACGCCTCGGTCAAGCAGTTCACCACGATCGGCGCGAGCATCGCTCTGCGGGCCACGAAAAAGATGAACGTGCAGATCGGCGGAAATTACGACACGGGGACGGACTTCAAGTCGTGGTCGGCCGGCCTGTCGTCGGTCTGGAAGTATTGATTCGCCACCGGGAAGGGCGGGCCGGCCGTCCACCCGCCCGCGCCGACGCGCGAGTCCGGCCATGACCGCAATTCGTCCCAAGAGAAGGCGCTGGTTGAAGCGATCATTGGTGGGTGCGGGGGGGCTGTCCCTCGTCGGGCTGGTCTGGTTCCTGTTTTTGCCCGTGCCGCTGGGCTGGGCGGCGCGTCTCGCCTTGCGGATCACCCTTCCGCCGGGAGCCGGTCATGCCCGGGTTCATCTCGACCGCGTCACTTTCCGCTTTGGCGCGTTTCGCCCCTTCGTCCGGATCGATCTCGACGGCATCGCGGTCGAAGGCGCCGCCGGCGGCCAGTTGGCGCGCAGCATCGAGCGCGTCGAGGTGCGATTCGCCAAGCGCGCCCTCTGGCGCCACAACTGGGCCCCGTCACTGATCGAAGCCTCGAAGCCCGTCCTGATTGTCGACCTGACCAAGCCGGCCGCGCCGACACCGCCGCCACCCGTTCCCGCCAGAACTCCCGGCCCGCCCTCCCCTTCGCTGGCTGTGCGGACCGCCGCGCTGCGCGCCTTCATCCCCCTGCCCGATAACCCGTGCCGCTTCGTCATCAAGGAGCCTTCCGTCGACGTCCGGACGCCCGGCCGGGTTGCCCACTGGCTCTTCCGCGACATCGACACCGCCTTTGCCCGCCAGGGCGACCATCTGCATTTCGAGTTTCCGGTCACCCTCGCGACGACGCGCCGGCCGGTGGGCCTCGTCTGCCGCATGGACGGAAACCTGCAGACCGGGCAGCTCGATTTCTCCGTCGGCATGGCCCAGTTCAGCAGCGAGGATCTGCCGCCCCTGCCCCTGCTGCCCGGGGAGAGCGAGCGTTCGAGATTCCGAATCGCCCTGAGCCTCAACGGTCGGCTGCGCCTCGATCAACTCCGGCTCGAGGAAATCAATCTCGATTTCCTTGGCGACAACGGCGAGTTCCACCTGCCCAAAATCAAGTCGGCTCCCATTCACGTGCAGCGCGTGGAGCTCCGCGGGCATGCGCGCGACGATTTCCGTTTCGTCCATCTCGACGCGGCGGTGCTGGTCCTGGACAGCCTGCGCTTCGATGCCTCGGGCCTCGACATCGAAACGGGGCCCGCGCCCCGCCTGAATGCGCATGTGGTGGTCACCGGGCCCACCGGCTCGGACTTCGCCGCCTACCTCCCGCCCGCCCTCGTCGCGCGTCTCCCCTTCCCCGGCCAGGCCCTGCGCCAGATCCGGATCGCCGCCGTCACCCTCGACCTGACGGGGAGCGCGCGCATCGATGCCGATGGACGCTTCGCCGCGCAGTCCCTGACTGGCGATGGACGCGTCAGCCTGGATCTCAACGAGGAGAAACTTGCCTTCGCGGTTGATGCCCGCATCGACGGGCCGGGCCAGCCGATCCGGATGCATTTCAGCGCCCCTGAGATCAATCCGGCCCGGCTGCGCCTGGAGGCGCTCGCGCCCTTTTCCCCGCTCGCCGCGCTGGACGCACCGCTCAGGTTTGAGGCCGAAGCCACCGCGACATCAGGCGGCGAGCTGCGCACGGCGGCCTTTGACCTCAAGGTCGGCCGCGGCCGGCTCAAGGCCTTCGGTCCCCTCGCCACGGACCTCACGGTGCGATCCGCTGCCGCGAAGGCCGAGCTCACGGAGAACGGGCGGGCCATCCGCGTGTCCGATCTACGGCTCGACCTGGATGGGCCGGTTCTCTCCGCCCGGAATCTGACGGCCACGTTTCCGCCATCCGGCGTGATCTCAGTCCAGGGCAATGTGCAGATCGAGAACGTCGGGGGCGATCTTCTGGGGCGGCTCGCCCCGCGCGCGATGCCCACGCCGGCCGCCCTGCTCGGCCTTGATCCGCGCGCCTTGCATCTGGCCGGCCTCGCCGGATCGTTTTCCGTCCAAGCGCGTATCGCGGCCAAGGACGTCTGGCCAACGGTCACCGCCACCTTTGAGCAGACTGCTCAACTCAGGATCCGGGACGAGCCGTTTGCCGTCACCGTGAACGGCGCACTCAACGGCGCAGCGGATGAGATCAAAGTCACGATCAAGGCGGCTGAATTCCGGCCGGCGCGCGTCGGACTCCAGTTGCCGGGCGGGCTTCCCTCGGCCGCCTTTGATCTTCCCGTGCAGTTGCAGGCCGGTGTCGTGGCGGGTCTGCACCCGGGACTGCGATCGGTCGACGTTTCCCTGGCGGCCGGCGCCGGGGTCATCCATGCGAACCCCTGGTTCAACGGGGAACTTCCCATCACCTCTTGCGCCTTCGAAGCCTCGCTGGACGGCGCCCTGACAAATCTGGCCCTGCACACGCTGCGCGCCGATCTCGATGGCCTTGTGGTTCACGCGGACGGCGTCAATGCGAGCTTCGATGCCAAACCCGTGGTTTCCGGTTCGCTGGAGATCAAGGATGCCACCATTGCGCGCATCCTGCGCATCTGGCCAGCCGGCTGGCAGCCGGCCCTGCGGCGACAAATGGCGGACACCTTCGCGGCCGGCGCCGTGACGCGGGCGGCCCTGCGCTTTGCCCTGCCCGTCAACCTCGAGGCGCCCGCCGAATCCCGGCCCACGGCGCTTGCAGGGGACATCGTGTGCGATGGGCTGACGCTCCAATTGCCCCGCGCCCCCGGGCTCGTGGCGCTGGGCCACCTGGTGATCGACGTGAAGTATCCGGGGCTTACCGCGGCCCTCGCGAGCCTGGCAGCGCCGGGCTTGAGCCTGTCAAACGCCACTCTGCGCATGACCGATCTGGCCGCGGACGCGCCTCGCGTCGAGGTTGCCTCCGCGTTTGGCGTCGATCTCTCCAGCGCCCCGGCGTGGCTGCGAACGGCCGGTATCACGCCGCCGCCCGACCTCCCCGTGAACCTCGCCGCGCTGGCCGGGACGGCTTCCGGGGACGTGCGTGCCAGCCTGCCGCTCACGGCGTCTGCTGATCTCCCCGCCCTGGAGGCGATGCTGCAGGCGCGGATCGACGGGCTGGTGGTCCCGCTCACCTATCCGGGAGCCCGGCTGGGCGGCGGCCAGTTGGCAGTCTCCGCCCATGCGCTGCGCGGCCAACTCTCGACCGCGCTCGACTGGCGCGAGTTTGACCTGACCCTGCCTGGCGTCCTCAGCGGCCGGCTCACTCTGCACCTCGACGCGGCCCGGCCCCGCGCCGACGCGTTCGATCTGCACGCCGCGCTCGACGCCAGCCACGCGAAGGCGGTCCTCCGGCAATCCTCCGCCGCGCGCACGCTCGCTCCGCTGACGTTTGAAGCCCACCTCAGCGATTGGGGAACGCAACCCAAGGCGCTCGCCCGGCTGAGCGCCTCGTCGCCGGATTTCCTCGGCGGTCCGTTCGCGCTGGCGGCCGAGGCGACCGTGCTCAATTCGGCGACCCGCCTCGAGTCGGCCATCATTTCCCGCTTCCAGATCGGGCGGACCGACCTCGGCGCGGAGTTCTCGAACCCCGCCTCCGGCCGCTACGAGCTGTCGATCAAGGGCCCGTGCCTTGACCTCGCCGAGCTGCTGCGCCTGGCCGCGCCGTTCATGGGCGGCGCGGCGCCCACCGCCACCGGCCACGGAACCGCCCACCCGTCGGCCCCGGCCGCGGCGAAGGATGCAAAACAAAACACCGGCCCTCAGTCCGCCGCGCCTCCCCTCTTCCCGGATCTGAAGGCCTCCGTGGCCATCGACGCAGTGGAGTTTGGCGGCGATCGCTCGGTGCGGAGTCTGAACATCTCGACGCGGATCATCGACGATCTGCCCCGGGATTTCTCGCTGCAAGGCCGCGAGAACGGCACAAATCTCCTGACCTTCACCATCACGCCCAAAGGAGACCACCAGGAGGTCAGACTGAGCATCGCGGACGCGACCGCCTGGTTGCGGACCCTGCTGCAGCCGTTTCAGGAGGTCAAATTGCCGCCCGATCTCGTCACGGCCATCGCAGACAATCTCGCGCAGTTCCCGGTGCTCTTCAGCGGCGGACGGTTCGAATTGGGCGGCGATCTGCGCCTCCGCCGCCCCGCCCGCCTGTTCGACGGCGAGTTCAAACTGTCCGACACCGTCATTCGCCAATCGCCACGCGTGCTGCAGCTGGTGGCCCTCAAGTCGGGCAAGGGCCTGCGTGAACATCCCCTGATCAAGGAATTCTCCGCGAGCCGGCTTTTCGTGAGCGACACGCTGGTGGCGCTGGAGGGCATCAAATCCGACGCCGCCAGCCTGGCCTATCTCAAGCTCAATTTCATCCGCTACGGTCTGGCCGACGAGACGCTGCACCTCGACGGCCGCTACGCCGGCGTCGGTTTCGAGGTGCTCGGCACGCGGGCCAACCCCCAGGTGTTTCTCAAGGACAACCTGCTGATCCGCGCGATCGGCACCGAGCAGGAATTCGCTTTCGGCGACCCACCCACCGCCCCGCCGCCGCCGCCCAGGCAGGATTGACGCGACTTGAATTCCCACAATTCCCGGACACCGTTGCCCATCCGCCCTTGCATGAGAAGCTCCGTTCGCAACTGGCTGGCGCTGGCGCTGCTCGCGGGCGCCGTCGCCGGCGGACGCCTCGCCGCGCAGGAGTTCTCGTTCCTGGCGGGGGCGATGAACACGCCGGATGTGACGCCCAACGGCAACAGCTATTCGTGGCAGATCGATTACCGCCACGGCCTGTATCGCAACGTCGAGATGTCGTTCGCGTGGATCAACGAAGGCCATGTGTTGGGACATCACCGCGACGGGAACGCGGTCGAGCTGTGGTACCGGCTGCCGTTCTATGCCAACCGCTTCCGGTTGTCCTTCGGCGCCGGCCCCTACTATTTCTACGACACCCAGCCCGTGCCCGGCTCCGCGACGGACTCGATCAATCTTCACGGCACCGCGCCGATCCTGAGCATCTCGGCCGAGGGAGAAATCTACGACCGCTGGTTCTGGCGCTTCGTGTACAATCGCATCAACGCGACGGCCGACATCAAAACGAACACGGCGGTCATCGGCGTGGGGTACTGGCTGGGCAAGGACCCGGCCATTCCCAAGGGGAACCTGCCGGGAATCCTGGAAGGAGCCAGCTCGGGCACCGGCGGGGCGAAGAACGAATTCACCGTCTTCGGCGGCTGGAGTGTCGTCAACACCCTGTTCAGCGAGGGTGCCTTCGCGTGCGGCGCGGAGTACCGGCGCAATATCGCGGCCAACCTCGACGGCACGATCTCCTACATCTACGAGGGCGACCCGCACGTGGTGCGGCGCAGCGGGGCGGGCCTCCAGCTCTGGCCGGTGAGCAAGTCGTTCGGCGATCGTCTTGAGGTCGGCTTCGGCGTCGGCACTTACATCTACATCGATCGAAAGCAGCCTCGCGGCCCGGACCAGAAGACGCAGGCGGCGCTCGCCGGCCTCGTCTCACCCATGTTGTCCTGTCGCGTGACCGATGCTTGGTTCGTCCGCGTCATCTGGAATCGCGTGGTCACCAATTACAGCCGTGATTCCGACATCTGGCTGGTCGGGATCGGCTACCGGCTCTAGTCGGGCCGGCGCGCGGCGCCGCCCCGGGGTGGCGCCTTGCCCCCGGCCCGGCGGCGTCATTTCAGGCGCCGGACACGCACCCAGGAGCTCTTGCCTCCGAGGTAAAGCTTCCACCCGCCGAAGCCCGACCGCCGGATCTCGACCTCAGGGTCTTCCATCGGCGGGAGCCACGTCGAGTCGGTGGGGTCCGTCTGCACCCAGACCTGGCCGTTCTCCAAGCGGAAGACGGTATCGCCGGACCAGCCGTGAAACTTGCCCAATGCCCGGCTGCGGACGGTCAAATCCTTGGGCTCCTCGGCTGGCAGGCCGGCCTGGGCCACCGCGCGCGTCTTTTCCACCGCAGTCATCTCGCGCTTCACCTCTTCGCGCACCTCCTGCTTCACTTCCTCCCGCGCTTCCGCCCGGACCTCGGCGCGCACCTCCTGCTTCGCCTCCTCGCGCACCTGCCGGACTCCCTCCCGGGCAAAGCGCTCCGCCAGTCCGTCCAGCGCTCTTCGCTGTTCGGGCGATAGCTGGTCCAGGCCCGCGGCGCGTCGTTCCTCCGGGGTCAGCTGCTGCCAGAAACCCGTCTCCGCCGCCCCCGCAGACACCGCCGATACCAACGCAATCACAAGCAAATGGATTCTTGCCATGAGCGGAGCATGGCGCACGCCGTGCCCCCCCTTCAACCATTTCCCGTGAGGGCACGCCGCCGCCGCCCCCGGGGCCGTCCCTCGGGCGAATTGCGGCGTTGCGTCGCGCCAGCCCTTTCCGCAAATTCGCCGGTTTACCCATGACTGACGCCACCCCCCCACCGGCATCCGCGCCGAGCGATTTCATCCGCGACATTGTTGCCCAACACATCGCCGAAAAGCGCTACGCCCGGATCGTGACCCGTTTCCCGCCCGAACCCAACGGCTACCTGCACATCGGCCATGCCAAGTCGATCTGCCTCAACTTCGGCATCGCCCGCGAAAACGGCGGCCAGTGCAACCTGCGGTTCGACGACACGAACCCGGTGAAGGAGGACGCGGAGTACGTGGAATCCATCCTCGCGGATGTGAATTGGCTCATCGCCGGCTGGGCGGACCATTGCCTGGGCCTGAAGTCGAAGGGCCAGACACCGGAAACCCGCACGGTCGACGGCAAGCCCGATTTCTATCTCCCGGCGCTGCCCGTCACCCCCGGAGCACCACCTTCGGCGTCGGCGGAGCCGTTCCATGCCAGCGATTATTTTGACCAGCTGCATGCCTGCGCCGTGGCCCTGATCCGCAAGGGCAAGGCCTACGTGTGCGACCTCAGCGCGGAGGAAATCGAGAGCTACCGCGGCCCGCCCGACCGCCCGGGCCGGGACAGCCCGTTCCGGAACCGATCCGTCGCGGAAAACCTCAGCCTCTTTCAGCGCATGAAGGTGGGTATGTTTGCCGACGGGGCGCGGACCCTGCGCGCGAAGATCGACATGGCCTCGCCCAACATCTGGCTGCGCGACCCCATCCTCTATCGCATCCGTCACAGCGAACACCACCACACCGGCAACATCTGGTGCATCTACCCGATGTACGACTTCGCCCACTGCCTGAGCGACTACATCGAGGGCGTCACCCACAGCGTCTGCACGCTCGAGTTCGTCGTTCACCGGCCCCTCTACGATTGGATCCTGGACGCCCTCGAACTACCCCGGCCGCTTCCGCGGCAGTATGAGTTCGCCCGGCTCAACGTCAGCTACACCATCATGAGCAAGCGCAAGCTCCTCCAGCTGGTGCAGGAGAAGCGCGTCTCCGGCTGGGACGATCCGCGCCTGCCCACCCTGCGCGGCTTCCGCCGCCGCGGGGTGCCGGCCCGGGCGTTGCGCCAGTTTGTGACCGGCGTCGGCGTCACCAAATTCAACAGCCTCACCGACGTCGCCGTGCTCGAGCACGCCATCCGCGATGATCTGAACCGTTGCGCGCTCCGCCGCCTGGCCGTGCTGCGCCCGGTCAAGGTCGTGCTCGCCAATCTGCCGGCCGGCACGGAAATCGCCTGCTCGGCGGCCAACCATCCGGAGGACGCGGGCGCCGGCACGCGCCCCGTAATCCTGACGCGCGAATTGTTGATCGAGAGCAGCGATTTCATGGAGGCACCACCGCCCAAGTATTTCCGCCTCCGCCCCGGCGGCGAAGTGCGCCTCAAGTATGCCTGCATCATCCGGTGCGACGAGGTGGTCAAGGATGCGGCCGGCCAGATCGCCGAGCTGCGCTGCACCGCCGACCTCGATTCTCGCACCGGCGGACCCAACGCCGGCCGCAAAGTGAAAGGCACCATTCACTGGGTGAGCGCGGTCCACAGCGTCGCGGCGGAGGTTCGCTTGTACGACCGCCTGTTCACGGTGCCCGAGCCGGACGCGCCGCCCACCGCGGACGGCACAGGCGCGATGCACGGCGACTTCCGGGAGTTCCTCAACCCCCATTCCCTGGAGACTGTGACCGCCCGGCTTGAGCCGTCCTTGGCGGCGGCCGGGCCCGAGGAGCGCTACCAGTTCGAACGCTTGGGCTACTTCGTGCTCGATCCCGCCGACTCGCGCCCTGGCCTGCCGGTCTTCAATCGCACCATCACCCTCAAGGACACGTGGGCGAAGCCATCCGGGCAGTGACTTCCAACGCCCTCAACCAACTGGTGCTCGCCTCCGGCCCGCGGCAGGCGCTGCCAATCGCCACCTATCCCGGCATGGTGCTGACGGGTGCGACCGTCAGGACCGTGGTAGGCGATCCGCAGGCCCAGTTCGAGATCCAGGCCGCCCTCCACCAGCGCTACCGGACCCCGTTCGTGCTGACGGCGATGGACCTGAGCGCCGAGGCGGAGGCGTTCGGCTGCGAGATCTTCCAGCCGGAAAACGAGATTCCGTCCGTCACCGGCCGGATCGTCACGAGCCGCGAGGAGGCGGACCGCCTGGCAGTGCCGGCGCCGGGCGATCGGCGGACGCGCGTCTACCTCGAGGCCGCCCGGATGCTTCGGCGGCTGCCCGACCACCCGCTGGTGCTGGGCGGCTGCATCGGGCCGTTCTCCCTCGCATCGCGCCTTGTGGGCGTCAAGGAGGCTCTGGAGCTGACCGTACTCGAACCCGAGCTGGTGCACGCGGTGTTGCAGAAGAGCGCGCAATTCCTGGGCGCCTACACCCAGGCCTTCCGGGCCGCCGGCGCGGACGGCCTGATCATGGCGGAGCCGGCCGCCGGCCTGCTGTCGCCGCGCAGCATGGCCCAGTTCTCCTCGGCCTACATCCGACCGATCGCCGCCGCCGTGGCCGACGGCCGGTTTGCATTCATTCTGCACAACTGCGCCGCGAAGATCGTTCACCTGCCGGCCCTCCTCGAAACCGGCGTGAGTACCTTCCATTTTGGCGCGCCCATGGATTTGACGGCGGCGCTCGCTAAAATCGCGCCCGACATCGTCGTGTGCGGCAACCTCGATCCGGCCGCCGTCTTTTGCCACGCGACCGCCGCGGAAGTCGAAGCTCGCACGGCCGTCCTGCTCGCCGCCACCGCCGCATTCCCTAATTTCGTCGTCTCGTCCGGCTGTGACGTGCCGCCGGATGCGCCGCTCCCAAACCTCGACGCCTTTTACGCCGCAGTCCGGGCATTCAATCCGCCGAGCGCCGCGGCCTCATAGCGGCGTCCCCGCTTGCCGGTCCTCCGGCCCCGGCTTTCTGCGCCTCCCCTGATCTGATCCCGCTCCATCAGCTCACGGGCCGCCGCGACGTCGTCTCTGATTAACATGTCAACTATTAGTTGACATGTTTTTCTAATGCTTCTCGCCAACATCGCCGCCGGGAACAGCGCCCACCTCGGCGCCGCTGGCCAGCTGAACTTCGTCCACCCTCCTCCATCTGCGCGCCACCCCACGCGCCGTCCCTGGCGATATGTCAACCAATAGTTGACATGACGTTTGGGTCATTGCCCGGAGAATCGCTGGCTGCCGTGCGAAGGGCAGAAATCGCCCCGA
>DATIWI010000058.1:0-23397 GCA_035519475.1 Opitutaceae bacterium | reverse complement strand
GAGCGTCGGAAAGTCTGCGAAGAACTCCTTTCCGATCCGCAGGGTGGTGTGCGGCTGGCGGGTGAGTTGCGCCAGCCGGCGGCTGATGCGGACGTCGGCGCAATCGCGATAGGGCCCGGCAAAAGTGTAGCAGGGCAGACTACCCGGCGCAGCCCGCACCCACGCCAGGATGGCGCGACTGTCCAGACCGCCGGTAAGGGACATGGCCACCTGCCGGCCGCCCTGGAGGTAACGCGGCGCCACCCGGCCGAAGACCTCCTGCAATTTTCCGGCGTAGGAGGCGGCGTCCAGCGTCTCCTGCCCTTCCCACTCCGCCGGATCGAAGTACCGCTGCTTCTCCACGCGCCCGTCGCCGTGAAAGGTCCAGGCCGAGCCCGGCGGCAGCAGCGCAACCCCGTCGAAGAGCGTCCGGTTCTGGAGCACACAGCCGACGGCGTAGAACTCAGCGAGTCCCTGCGGGTCGAGCCGGCGGACTCGCGGGAGGGCGGCGAGCAGTGACTTCGCCTCCGACGAGAAATAGAATCCGTCCGGCGATTGGTGATGGTAGATGCGCCCCAGGCCGAAGCGATCGTTGAAGAGGACTGCCTTCCGCTCCGGCAGATCCACGAGCAGACCGGCATAGCAGCCGTTCAGTTGGGCCAGAAAGGCGGCACCGTGCTCTTCGTAGAGACGGAGCACCGCCGAAGCGTCCCCGTTGACGCCGTGGGAAAATTCTTCACCGACAAAGATCAGGCCGACCGTGCGGTTGCCGTTCCATACCGGCCGGGCGGCAGCGGAGGATCCATCGGGGCATACCCAGCCCACCGTAAGGATTGGTGACTCGACGGTGCAGTGCCCGTGCTTCCACGACGGCTCGTGAACCATGGGCTGCACCATCGCTCCGATCGTGTCGTCCGATGGAGCCGCCTGAACTCGTCCTATGATTCCGGCAATGCCTGGCACGGAAGATTATGTTAGGTGAGCCTGCGCAACAAACCCGTAGGGCCGCGCCTTGGCGCGTGCCGATCACTCATGACAACCGGCGTGGAGCAAGGTCCGGCCCTGCAACCGAAAGGTGACAGGCGTCGCGAATGACGTGTGGTGTTCGACCGCATTGTTCGGAACCGTGGTCGTGTCGAATTGGCTTACTCCGATGGAACCCGCCGTCCCGGCGGGTTGTTCCTCTTTCCTTTGGATATCAGCCCGCCGTCCCGGCGAGCTCCACCTTTGCGCGGACGCACCAGCCGCCGAAAACCGTGTCGGCTCAAGAGGATCCGAGCAGGGGGAGAATGGAGCGGGCGGGAGGAATCGAACACTCCGTCTTCTGGTTGGAAACCAGACACTCTGACACTGAGCTACACCCGCGAAAGAGATGCATGCGCCCGAGACCTTGGCCGCGCTCATTTCATTCGGCGGCGACGACACCTCGTGGCTGCCTCAAGTTGTAGTACTTCGCACGAAGCTGCAAGGCCGCCTGCAACACCGGCCGGGGCAGCCAGCCCTTGATTCCCCGATGGGCCCGCAGCGCCAGCGCCACGCGGCCCCAGCGCGTCAGCGGCACATAATAGCGCGGGAAATCCAGCCGTTCGAAGCCGTTGCGCCGCTTGAAGTCGGTCAGGAGGCTCGATTCGTTCGAATCGTAGACGTACTGGCAGTACTTCAAATAGGACATGCCCTTCGCCTCGCAGACTTCGACGGCCTTGGCGATCAGGGCGTTGGTCGTGCGTTTGTCCTGATGCTGAACCATCGACAGGATCTGCATCATGCTGCCAATGCGATCGACGTAGACCAGTTTGATGAAGCCGATCAGCTTCCCTTCGTAGAACGCGCCGATGAATTCGCTTCGCTCCAGATAGGTGCCGTTCTCCCGTTTGACCGTCTCGAAATCCTTGCCGTAATGCCAGAAGCGCTTGCCGAGGCGGATCGGCGCCTCGTTGTACACCGCCGCGATCCCGTGGATCAATTCGTCGTCAAACGGCACCACGCGGACGGCGACGCCTTTCTTGGCCGCGATGCGGACATTCCTCCGCGCCACCTGCGGCAGCTTTTCCCACCACGCCTGGTAGGTCGTGATCGGAATGACCGCGGCATTGTCCCATTCCATCCGGTAGGAATACCGCGGCTTGGTGTCGGGAATGCGCTGCGTGAAGGAGAAGATGTCGGCCCTGAAGCGATCGCGCTTCAGCGTGGCGAGGAGGGCCGCTGGATCCGGGAGCGTCGCCGGTTCCAGCCATTCCTCGTCGTGAACGACCGCCACGCGGACGAACCGTCCCGACGCGATCACCCGCGCGCCGCCAATCGCGACGGACGGGACGGCCACCGGCTGGCCCTTGACGCTGATGGTGTGCGTCGTGGATTCCATGGTCGCGGCCGGCTACATCGGCCGCTCGTTGATCGGATTGAGGCCCACCACCGCGAGCAGCCGGCCGAGGTGATCACAGAAGCGGATGCCGAACTTCATGAAGACGTGCTGCCCGAACAACAGTGTCACCGGCAGCGCCAGCGAGTAGACTGGCAACGCGACCAGCGATTTGGCCACCAGCACTCCGCGGCCGGTCGGATGCCGGAGCACATTCTTCCCGCGCAGCAGCGCCCGCGTCAGCATGTACCGGCGGGTCCAGCGCGCGGGCGGCACGGTCTCGTAGGCGATCGCCTCGTTGCACCAGACGAAGACGCAGCCGCGCTGGGTCATGCGCATGAAAAAGTCCTTGTCTTCGCCCCCGGTGCCGAACTCCGACCGGAAGGGCGCCGCGGTCCCGTCAAGGATGGCGCGGCGGAAGAGCACGTTGCCGGTGCGGCTGCGGATCCAGTGCATCACCGTGCCCGTCGGATGCTCGGGGCGCTCGCAGAAACGTCCCCGCACGATCCATCGGGGCGGCGGCGCGTCGAAGTGGGGGCGCACCGGGCCGAGCACTCCCGAGGCACCGTACCGCGCGCACGCCTCGAGCAGCTTCGCGAGCCAGTCATCGGCGGGGAATTCGTCATCGTCGATGAAGGCGATGAATTCGCCGTCGGCGTGCGCCAGCACCTGGTTGCGGGCCAGGGCGATATTCTGCCGCGGCTCGCAGCAATAAACGACCTCGAGGTGCGACCGGCTGGCGAAACTGGCGACGGGCTCCTCGGCCGACCGGCCCGCGTCATTGTCCGCCACCACCACACCGTACGTGAAGGCACCGCCGGTCTGCTGGTGCTCGAGCTTCTCCAGCAGGCGCCGGAGGAGGGCGGGGCGCTGGTAGGTGCAGATGCAAACGCTGACGTGGTGCGGCTTCACGAGTCGGGACGGAAGCTGTAGGGCCGCGCCTTGGCGCGCGCCGCTGAAGGCTCCGGGCGTCGGGATCTACGCGTGGGGACTCGGAACCGTCGCGGGGCCTCTGGCCGGCGGGCGCCGGCCTAGGCCGCGCCAGAGGGCGCACAGGCGCGCCATCTGCTCCGCGCGATGGAAAACCATGAGTTCGGGGCTCACCACCCGCGGCGTGCGGCGCAATCCGGCCCACACGTAACCCGCCTGAAACCAGAGGCCGCCCAGGACCCAGGGCTTCTGCCGCATCCGGAAGACGCCGCGGACGATCTCCCACACCGGGTGGCCGCCGACGTAATAGGCCTTCCGGCCGTAATGGAAATGCGTCATCAGCGGACCGTGGTTGCCGGAGCCGATCGCGCGATGGTGAAAACAGACCTTCTCCGTGAACGTGCGGGTCTTCCAGCCTTTCATGCGCGCGGTGGTGACGGCGATCCAGTCCACCGCGCCGCCCTTGACCGGAACAAAACCGCCGACGGCGTCGAAACATTCCCGCCGGAAAAGCTGGCAGGCCCCGGAGACATGCTCCAACTGCGCGAATTGATGGGCATAGGTGTGCTTGTGGCGCTGGTCATGCTCTTCCACAAACGGCGTCCCGGCCACGCCCAGCCGCGGATCGGCGGCGAACTTTCCGAGCAAGAACTCGAGGTAATCGGGCTCGAAGGTGATGTCGGCGTCCAAGTTCCCGACGACGTCGCAGCCGAGGTCTTTCACCCGCGCGTAACCGGCATTGAACGCATGCGCCTTCGCGGCGAATTGCCGGTCGCGCCGCTCGGGCATCCGGAGGAGCTCGATCCAGTCGTGTTCGCTGGCGTGGCGTCGGACGATCTCGTCAGTCCGGTCGGTCGAGCCGTCGCTGACGATCACCCAGCGGACGGGCCGCCGCGTCTGCGCCAGGACCGACTGGATCGTGCCCTCGAGGAAAGCTTCCTCGTTCCGGGCCGGCGTGACGAGCGCAAGGCTAAGATGGGGAAGGTTCATCCTAATTCCGGCGGGCCGACACCGGCCCTGAGAGCATCACGGGTCGCTTCACGTCGCTCGGCAGGGCCGCGCCTTGCCTGCCCGCGGTAGCCCTGAGCGAAGTCGAACGGGCGAAGGCTGGGGCGCGTGCCGTCCGCTCGACACCAGCGGCACGGACCAAGGTCCGGCCCTACAACCGAACAGGAGCGGAATTGGCGAAGAAGGCTGTTGATCGACCGCATGTTCCCAATTCAGCGCAGTTCCGCAGACAGCCGTGCGGCGTCCGTCACTGCAGTTTGCTCTCCAGATGCGCCAGGGCCTTGAACATGGTGGCCTGGCCCCAATGGAAATACGGCGTCCGCGCCGTCAGCCGCGGGTAGCGCCGGTAGTAGAAGTAGCCCGAGGAATCCTGCAGGTTGGCGATGGTCCAGCCGGCCACCTTTGCCGCCAGCGGCAGCGCGGCCGGATCCCGATCCGAGAAGAAGCAGAGGGTGTCGATGGCCTGCGCCGCGCACTGGATGTCCACCGGGTACGTGCGGTTGTGGTAATAGCGGGGGCGCCCGGTGTCCTCGAAGAAGATCTCCTTGAAGTAGCGGTAGCCGCGATCGAGGTGTTCGCCGAATTCCGCGTCGCCGGTGGCTTCGAGGTAGCGCTTGAGGCTGTCGAGGTTGTAGCCGGTGTGGAAGTTGTCGATCCAGTGGTGCATCGGCTCTTCGCCGTACCACCAGGAGCCGTCGGCGCGCTGCCGGGCGCAGCTGTAGCGCACGGCCCGGCGGGCGGCCTCCAGGTATTCGGGCCGGCGCGTGTGCTGCCAGGTGCCGGCGAGCATGGCCGCTCCCAGCAGATTGGAGTTGTGGATCGACGATTGCTTGAATGCCACGTAGCTCAGGCAGTCGCCGGTGGCCGTCTCCTCCTTGGGCAGCTTGAGAATCCAGGCGCAGATGCTCTCGGCCACCTCGAGAAAGCGGGCGTCGCGCGTGAGCTCATAGGCGGAGAGAAAGGCCTGGCCGATCAGCCCGCTCCAAACGACGGTGGATTCCTGCGCGGGAATCCGCCCGCCGCGGGTGGTGAAGTCAAAATGGTTGCCCCAGGAGCAGTCCGGGTAGCGCGGCGAGGTGTGGGCGCGGAGCCAGGCCAGGCAATCGAGGGCCTTCTCGAGGCAGTCCGGCCGGCCGGTGGTCCGGTGGCGGACCAGATAGCCCCACGCCATAAAGCCGCGCCCCTTCGTGGAGTCCATGGGCTTCACTCCAACCAAGGGGCGCAGGTTGACGGGGGATTTCCAGACCAGCTGCTGGAGAATCCGTTCGCCGAGGAGAGTGTGAAAGGTGAGCGGGCGGAGAAAGGAAGTCAGGCCGTCCCCCGGGTCATACCCTTGGTAGTGCCGGTCCTCGACCCACCGCTGGACGCGGTCAAGGCTCGCGGTGACAAGGGCTCTCGGGTTATCCATGCGTGCGCGGCTGGAGAGACGCCGTGATAGAGATTGAGCGGCGCATGACGTGCGATTGCGAAGCGGCGGCCAGCCCGGCGGTCATACCGATTCGAGGAGGTGGTCCACCAGGCTGAGATAATCCACCTTGCGCGTCTCCCAACAGTGGTAGGCGGCGTACAGCGAGGCGCGCGTCACCATCTGCTGGCGCTCGTTGGCGTCGCGCAGCAGCGCCAGCATCTCGCGCGCGAGCGAGTCGGGGTTGCCGGACTCGAAGAATCGAACGACGCTGCCGTCGAAGTAATGCTGATCGATGCGGGTGTTCGCCGCGATAACCGGAACGCCCACGGACATGAATTCCATGATCTTCGTGCTGTAGGCCTCGTTGCCGAACGAATCCGCCCGCTTCGGCACCACGCCGAGATCAGCATCCGCCATGATGGCGGCGATCTCCCGCACGCTCACCGGATCCCGGAACCGCACCTGGCCGTTCAATCCCAATTCCGCCGCCAGGGTGACCAGCGAATCCCGCGCGTTGCCGTCGCCGTAGATGTGGAATTCCGCGTTGGGCAGCTGCTCGCTGACCTGCTTGAAGGCGCGGATGGCGATATCAACGCCCTGGTGCCACTGCAGTCCGCCCGGGAACAGAACAATCAGTCGGCCGTCCTGCCCGCGGCGCCGCCCGGGCATGAACACCCGGGTGTCGACGTTGTTGATGAAGGCGGTGCAGCGCCCCGTCGTGCCGGTGCGCGCCGTGTACCGTTCCAGCCACAGATCATTGGCGACGATCACGTGGTCGGCGAGGCGCGCGGAAACGCGCTCCATCCACCTCAGGAGAGCCGCGGTCACTCCGCGGGACCCTTTGCCGAACTTGCTGGCAAAAAATTCGGGGACGATGTCGTGGACGTCGAGAATGATGCGGGCGCCCGTCAGCTTCGGATACCACGCGGCAAAGACCAGAAAGTCCGGGATATTGTGGATGTGGAGGAAATCATAGGGCTTCCGGGCATGGCGGCGGGTCACCCACCACGAAGAGGCGGCGAGGAACCGGACCAGCGGCCAGGCATAGGCCGCGAGGGACCGCTCGGCCTTTTTGAAGCGGTCTTGGATGCGAAACACGCTGATGCCGTCGATGGTCTCCTGCCTGGGCAACTCGGGCGAGCGGCGCAGGGCGACCACGTCGACCCGGTCGCCGCGGGCAGCGAGTGCCTCCGCGTATCGTGTCACCCGGTTGTCGCTCTCGTAGAACGAGTGGGTGATCATGCACACCCGCTTGGGCCGTCGCACCGCGGGATAGGGTTTGATCTGGGTGACAAACTCCGCCAGCTCGCGCGGCAGCGGCTGCCAGAAGGTGTCGCCCCGGCAGCGACGGACGTGCCGGAGGAAATCCAGATAGTAGGCCACGGGGTAGGTCCGGCTGGACGGCGGATCGCCGTCAAAGCGCAGATAGTCAGGATGAACGTTGACGAGGGCCATGCCCCCGTGGCCGGCGATCCAGTCGAGCTTGCGATTCCAGATCACCGGGGAGGTCTCGCCGAGCACCAGGAACAGGGTGGAGTCCTGCGGCAGCGTGTAGGGCAGCTCGACATAGCCGCCCCGGGAGCGGGCCACCCCGGGCTGGCCCGGGTGCAGATCGCCGGCCGGGTCATCCGATTCGGGCGACACCGGCGGCTTGGGAATCCAGAAGGGGAAGATGGTCTCGGTGCCGTTGGACTGGAGCTCGAAGGGATCGGTGTCGAACGTCGATGAATCGTAGCGGATGTCGAGTCCGTGCAACCAGCCGAGGTTGCGGAGCATGAAGGCCGAGCGGAAGCCCGCGGCCTGCCACTCGCGCAGGTAGCGGTTGATTTGTTTCGCCTTGCGCTCGAAGCCGCGGCGCGAGCCGAAGAGCCGGCCGTCGTGCTTGAAGTCGTGGACCCCGACCTCGAACCCGTGGTCCGCCAGCCAGGCGCGGAGCGCCAGCGGGCAGAGGTAGGACCCTTCGGGGATGAAATTGAATGAGGAGCGGAAGCCGATCTCCCGCTCGAGTTCGGCGAGCCGCCGGCACTTCGCCAGGCCTTCCGGTCCCTCCACGTCGTGGGTGATGACGAAGGCAAAGGGTTTTGCGTGCGGCCAGCCGGGCCAATCCTCGGGCTTGCGGACCGCCACATCATTGATCGGCCAGGTGGCCCGGCAGGCCCGCCGCTGGCGGCGCGCCAGGACCCGGCGCACGCCCATGCGCAGGCGCCACGGAAGGAAGGGTTTCAGGCCGTAATAAATGCGATCTCTCAGCATCTCAAACCGGTTTGCAGGTGGAAGGTTTCAGGTCGAAGGTCCAGCCGGAGCTCGCATCGGCCACGAATCGGCTCAACGCGCGGCCGGAGGCCAATGAGAATATCACGGTCGTTTCGCTTCGTGCGTTTTCGCCACCATTTTCAGGAGTTGGCGGCGCGTGGCAAGACACGCGCCCTACGAAATTGCGGTGCCGTCGGGCCGGTGTCTTGCACCGGCCGGGCCTTGTACGCCGATTCAACGTCCAGGGCCTCGTGTCCTATGTTCGGAATCGGCGGGAAGATCGTCCCATACCTTGGGTTGCAGCCCACGGCCGCGGTAGGGAAAACGCGGGCTACACTTCGCCCAGGAATTCCTGATGCAGGCGGGAGGGCACGTAGCTGCGCGTCTTGTTCAGGACCACGCCGACGTGGGCCTTCGATTCGGCCAGAAGATTGGTGGCGCGCTGGACGATGTCCCGGTCGGTCTTTTCCGATTCGAGGACGAGCAAGACCATGTCCATGAAACCCGCCAGGCGCGGTGTCACGCTGATCTGGCTGACGGGCGGCATATCAAAGATGATGTAGTCGAAGTCGCTGGCCTTCAGTTTCGGAACCAGCTTGGTGAATCGCTGCGGCAGGATCCGGGAGAGCTTGTCGTTGGTGGGTTCCTCGGAAACGACGTAGAGCTTGTCCTGCACCTGCGCCCCGTCGCGCGTGGCGAGAATCTGGTCCAATCCGCACACGGGTTTGCCCCGGTAGAACTGCTGTGCCGATCCCTGGCCCGGCGTCATGTCCACCAGCAGCACGTTGCCGTCGCCGGTGTCCGACAGGCAGCCGGCGAGGCCCGCCGCGATCGTCGTCACGCCCGCGTCCTTGGCCAGGCCCGTGACGGCGACCAGCTTCGGCTTGTGGGTCAGATTCCGGCGCTCGAAATATCCAATCAATCGATCGCGCAGGGTTTCCTGGAAAGGATGCAGGGAGCGCCTTCGATCCCCATCGGGGACGAGTTCCGCGCCTCCGGGACCCGCGTCGGTGCCGCCTTCGCCGGCCGCGGCGGTCCTGGTGCCGGCGGGCAGCGCCAGGCGGTCCGGATGGGAGCCGTTGGCGAGGCGGCGGTGTCCATTCCGGCCCAGATCGGGAATGGAGAGGAACAGGGGAATCCGCAGCAGCCGCTCGACGTCGATCGGGCGTTTCACCGAACGATCGAGGAAGAGTTCAATCAAGAACGCCCAAGCCAATCCGCCGAGAATTCCGCCGGCCAGGATGATGGTCTGGAGCTTGTTGATCTTGGTCCGGTCGGTGAAGGGCGGCGACGGCATCTGGATCTGGCTGATATTGGAGACGCGGCCGGCCCCCAGGGCTTCGTCGATGCGCGCCTGCTCGAGGCTGTTCGCATAATACTTGTAGTTGGCCTCCTCCATCGCCTGCTTCCGCCGGAGATCCAGAATGGAACCCTCCATCTGGTCCACGCTGGCCGCCTCCGACCGGATTCCATCGAGCTGGGCGTTCAGCACCTTGATCTTGGATTGGAGGGCGGTGAGGCGGGCGGCTTCGGCGGCCAGATCCACCGACCCGGCGTTCGCGCCTGTCGACCCGCCCGCGGACGCAGAGGCGACAATCTCGGGATGGGCCAACTGAGGAAATTGGCTCTCGAGCTTCTGCTTGGCGCCTTGCGCGTCGGCCAGCTGGGCGCGGACATCACGCACCCACGTGCTTTCCTCGGTGAACTGGTTCAACAGCTCCTGCTCCCGCTTGCGCAGGGATTCGATGCGCGCATTGGCGAGCCGGTAGGCATCAGCCTGCGCGGGCGGCACCGGCGACGCCGCGGGCGCTGGCTTGGGGGTCGCCGCGTCTGGGGTTGGCGGCGGGCGCTTGGCGATCTCCTGGAATGAAGCGGAGCGCTCCGCCAGTTCGGCCTCCGCGCTGAAGATCTCCTGACGGATCCGGGCGATCTGCTCGGTGTAGGCCTTCTTGGAGTCCTCCAGCGAGATGATGCCGGCCTTGTTGCGCGCCTTCCGCAATTCCTCCTCAGTTTGCGCGAGGCGGGAGCGCAATTGGTCCGTCTCCTGGGTCAGAAAGTCGCCCACGATCCCGACCGCTTCGTGAATCTCGACGTGTTTCTTCAGGTAGGCGTCGATCATGGCCGTGAGCACGGGCTGAACGATCGTGGCGTCAGGATGCGCAAAAATCACGTTGATCACGCTGCTCTGGGGCGGCACCGCCACCTTCAGATTCTGCTGGATCACGGCAGCCGCATAGTTGAGATCCTTGCCGCCGCCCAGCTTGGCGAGAATCTTCTCCGGACCGACGATTTCCGCCACTTGCCTGGCCAGATCCAGGCTGGTGAGGATCTGGACTTCGGAATTGATGATCGTCTCGCCGCTCCGATCCGGGGATTTCGTGCGCATGTCGTCCCCCGGCGCGCCGATAGCCTTTCCTTCCGTCACATAGCGGATGAAGAGCTTGGCCTCGGACTGGAAGGGCGGCGGCTGGAGCATGTAGATTCCCCGCGCCGCCAGCGCGCCCGCAATGGCGCAGAGGATGATCTTCCACTTATGCCGAAACAGGACGTAGTAAATGTCGCCCAACGTCATGCCGGGGCCGGAAAAGGTGTTTTGCGGATCGTTCATGTAATTGAAGTTCGTATCGGTGTGCGGATCGCCCGCATTGGCGAATGGTGCCTCGGACTTGACGATCGCAGCAGCTTTGGGCTCGGGTGTCTGAACTTAGGCCACGTGGCGGTAAAACGCCATCCCGATCAGCCGGGATAGCGGGACCGGCAGCAGCCGGAAAACACGATTGTGCCAGCCAGACGATTTATCGCGAGCCGTGACAAAGCCCGCACTGCGGGGAGAATAGCGGAAATAGTCGATGCGGTGTTCCTCGGAGCCCCAGCTCAGTTTGAACCGGCGCAGGCCGTCGTTTTCAAGGGAGGTGCGGCCGAAATCCAGCACGGCATAGCCCCGCTGGGAGAGACACCGGATGGCCTCCCACATCACGAGGTTGTTGGCCCGCAAGTGCTGCAAGATCGCGTTCGACGCTCCGAATTTGAAAATGGCCGTCTTGCCACCATGGAAGAAGACGGCGCCGGCCACGGCGCGGCCCCCGTGCCGGGCGAGGACGATCCAACCTTGGTTCTGGGCCAGAACGTGCCGGTGGATATTCTCGAAAAACCGGAACGGCTGCGCGGGCATGCCGTGCCGTCGGCGGG
The DNA here is from genome assembly GCA_035519475.1 of Opitutaceae bacterium. Classification (GTDB taxonomy): domain Bacteria; phylum Verrucomicrobiota; class Verrucomicrobiia; order Opitutales; family Opitutaceae; genus Fen-1467. The sequence continues at coordinate 12,271 of DATIWI010000058.1, read as the reverse complement.
TCCGGCACAAAAGGCCGTAGAACGCCCGCACGGCGTCCAGATCCTGAGAGAACGCGACCGTCACGCCGCTTTGCTCGGCTTTTCGGACTGCTCGGCGCACGGCGCCGTCCACCCGGCTCCAAAGCACCGCCTCGCCGCCGCTGAGATCCAGTTGGTGCCCGTAGAACGAAGTCGACGGGGGGGCCTCTCCGAACCACGCCTTGCCGCCGCGACACTCCAGGTATTTCCACCTGCGCGCCCGGGCGCATTCCAGCGCCTCCCGAAAGAGTCGGCGAAATGAGTCGGCGCCCGGACACAACGGTTCGCACGCGTCCGTGAAAGGCAGCGAGACTCCGCGCCGTCCCGTCAGCCAGCTGTCTACCTCCATGATCGGGAGCACAGCCGTGGGGCGGACCGGGTCGCCCAAGGCCAGGTAGGCCGGAACGAAGTGGTAGGTGTCCCGCAGAACTCGGGCCCAGGCTGCTCCGTGAAAGAAGGAGCGGGCCGGGCAAGCCTCCAGCCGGGCATCCCAGTCGGCGACCTCCAGTGGATTCGACAGGCTCACCGCAGGCGGATTCGACAGGCTCACCGCGGGCGGATTCGACAGGCTCACCGCGGGTGGATTCGACAGGCTCGCCGCCAGCGGATCGGCCCGCAGCACCGCGTCTCCGTTCGCGCCATGGGCGGAAGAAGTCACGCGGTCAAATGCGGCGGCACGAGATTCAGGCAACACGAGCCTCCGGAATCCTCGCGGCTGGCAACACTGTTGCGAGCTCGCGCACCACCAAGGCGATCTGTGCCGGCGTCAGCTCCGGAAACATCGGGAGCGAGAGAATCTCGCCGGCGCAGCGCTCCGCCACAGGAAACGCGCCCGGCCCCAGCCCCAGACCGCGGTAGGCTTCCTGCAGATGAATGGGCTGGGGATAGTGGATTCCGCAGGCAATCCCGCGCTCGGCGAGTTCCCGAAGGATGCGGTCGCGCTCCGGCACGCGCACGACGTAGAGATGGTAGACAGGCACTCCGTAGCCGGCTGGCGGGGTCACCGTCAGATTCGTGAGGCGACCCAGGAGTTCGTCGTACAGGCGGGCATGGGCGCGGCGCGCGGCATTGCCGCGATCCAGGGCCTTCAGTTTCACCCGCAGGACGGCCGCCTGAATCCCGTCCATCCGTGCATTCCAGCCGATGCAGGAGTGGTGATACTTCCTCTCCTGGCCATGGTCGCGAAGGATCCGGATCTTCTCGGCGAGGGTGAGATCGTTGGTCACCACCGCGCCCGCCTCGCCCCACGCCCCGAGGTTCTTGCCCGGGTAAAAACTGTAGCAGCCCGCATCCCCGATCGATCCGGCCCGCCGGCCCTTGTACTCGGCGCCGTGGGCCTGGCAGGCATCCTCGATCACGACGAGGTGATGCCGGCGGGCAATCTCCATGATCGGATCCATGTCGGCCATCTGCCCGAAGAGATGCACCGGAATGACCGCCTTGGTCCGCGGCGTGATCGCCCGTTCCAGGCGGCTGGGGTCCAGGGTGTAAGTCTGTTCGTCCACGTCGACCAGCACGGGCTTGGCACCGCAATAACTGATCGCCTCCGCCGTCGCCATGAAGGTGTTCGGGACGGTGATCACTTCGTCGCCCGGACCGATGCCGCGGGCGAGCAACACCAGCCAGAGGGCCTCCGTGCCGCTGCCCACCCCCACGGCGGCGCGCGTCTGGCAATAGGCGGCGAACTCCTCCTCGAATTTCGCCACCAGGGGACCGCCGGCGAATGCGCTGCGATCGACGACCTCCGCGATGGCGGCCAGCAGCTCGCCCCGCAAGGGGTCGTGCTGGGCCCTGAGATCAAGGAACGGCACGTTCATTTTCATTTTTCAAACCACTGATTCACACTGATGGGCATTGATCTGTTTTTCACAGGAGGCCGCAAAGGACACAGAGTTTCTTTGCGGCAAACAGGTCTTGGTCCCGGAGCCAATCGGGCGGAGAAGGGATAGGCTGTCCTACGAACCCTTGCCACTTGGCCCATGGCGCCCGAGACCTATGACTTGGGCCGCATGATCCGGGCGGGGTTTCCGGCGACGGTGGCACCCGGCGGTACATCCTTCGTCACGACGCTGCCGGCGCCAACCAGGGCCCGCTCGCCGATGGTAATACCACAGAGCAGCGTCGATCCCGAGCCAATGGCCGCACCCCGCTTCACCAGCGTTGGGATGCATTTCCAGTCGGCTTCGGTCTGCGGGCTTCCATCGGGGTTGGCGGCCCGCGGAAACCGATCATTGATGAACGTCACGCCGTGCCCCACGAATACCTCATCCTCGATCGTGACGCCCTCGCAGATGAACGTGTGGCTTGAGATCTTGCAGCGGTTGCCGATCTTGGCTCCCTTCTGAATCTCCACAAACGTCCCGATCTTGACGTCGTCGCCGACCTCGCAGCCGTAAAGGTTGACGAAGCCAAAGAGACGCACGCCTTTGCCCAATTTGACGTTCGGGGCGATCTGCTGGGTGGGGTGGGGTGAAGTCATCGGGTAACGGATTCAGGGCGCGGAGCCCACCGCCGGGGACGATGGGTTGGCGGTCGCAATCCGGAGTTCAGAGGACGGGATCTCCGGATCGGCAGTTGGGGCCCGGCGGGAGGAGCGAAGGCAAAGCGACCCGAGGCGGGACCGAGGAGCGCGACGCCTCCACTCGCTCCCGTCGCTTCTCGACTGCCAGGCAGGTGCGCGGTCGCGAGTGGGGCGACCAACGGAGTTTCCCGGTCATCCGGGTAGACGCCCCATCCTCCCGCCGTCGGCAGGCGCCGGACCCGCGCCAAAGGGGTTGGCCGTTCTGCCCCTCTGCGTGCCCGCGCTCGGGCGGGGAGGCAGGTCGACCGGAGCGCCGCTGCGTTTGAGAGATTCCGACGACGCCTCCAGGATCTGCACCACTTCCAGGCCCGCGTCGCCCGCGGTCAGTGGGGATGTCCCTTGTCGGATACAGTCGAGGAAATGCTGGCACTCGGTCTTCAGCGGCTCGTCCTGCTTGATGTAGGGGCTGTACATATCGCCGTAGTGGTAGGCGTAGTGGAACTCCGCGAAGGTGTCGTAGTGCGGGGGCCGCTCGACGCGGACATCGAAGATCTTGATCTTCTCCTGTTGGGCGACGTCGTCATAGACGATCATCCGCTTGCTGCCGACGATGGTCATGTCCCGGACCTTGCGCGGATCGAGCCAGCTGCTGTGGATGATCGCCGATCGTTCCTTGGCAAAGGTGAGATTCATGGAGGTGACATCCTCGATCCCCGGCGTGACGTGAGCAGTGCCGCGGCAGTTGATGCTCTGCGGCCGCTCGCCCATGATATAAAGGATGATGGAGATGTCATGGGGGGCGAGGTCCCACGTGACGTTGATGTCCTTTTGGAAAAGGCCCAAGTTGAGGCGGCGGGCGGAGATGTACCGGATTTCCCCGATCTCGCGGCGGTCGACGATCTCTTTGATCTTCCGCACCGGAGCCGAGTAGAGAAAGGTATGGCCCACCATCAGGACCACGCCCTGTTTCTTGGCGACGGCGATGAGCTCTTCACACTCCGCGCTGGAAAAGGCCAGGGGTTTCTCGACAAGCGTGTGCTTGCCGGCCAAGAGACTCGCCTTGGCCATCGGGAAATGCAGCCGCGTCGCCGTGGCCACGACAACCGCATCGAGGTTGGCGCCGTTGAGCAGGTGATCGTAGCTGGTGTGGCCTTCGACCTCCGGATACAGGGCGCGAAGATGCCGCAGGCGGTCCTCGCTGACATCGCACATGATCTTCAGACAGCAGTCCGGCAGCGACCGGAAATTGCGCACGAGATTGGGCCCCCAGTAACCACATCCGACGACGCCGACGTTTACTTGGTTTCTCATGGTGTTGCCTCCGAGAAAAAGACCCCTTTTCACTGCGGCCGCGGATGCCCGCGGCGGGCTGTCACCGACTAGCGCTTTCCGCTGGAATGCCTGACGGCGGTTTTCGAGACTGCGCCGGCGACCTTAGGCCGCGGCGCGTGTCGTGGATCTGCAGCAGCAGGGCCGGCACCGTCATCAAAATGATTTTCAGGTCGAGCCACCAGGACACGTTGCGCGCGTACTCAATATCGAGCCGCATCATCTCTTCGAAGGTGGTCCGATTCTTGCCGGAGACCTGCCAAAGCCCGGTCAGGCCGGGCACCGCGTTGAAGCGTTCCCGCTGCCAGGGGAGATACTTCTCGTACTCGTAGGGCACACACGGGCGCGGCCCGATCAGGCTCATCTCGCCCCGCAGCACGTTGATGATCTGGGGCAACTCGTCGAGGCCCGCCGCGCGAATGAGCCACGCGCCCGGGATCAGCCTCGCGTCGCCACGCGCGTCCATCTTCACCATCGGGGCGTTGGACTGGATCAGGTAATCGCAATGGGTCTGGTGGACCCGCGAGTCGGCACCGACATGCATCGTCCGGAACTTGTAGCACATGAACCGCCTGCCGCGGTACCCGATTCGTTCCTGCCGGAAAAAGACCGGCCCAGGCGACGTGAGCTTCATCAGGATGGTCGTCGCCAGAGTCAGCAGCGCGAGCGCCGGGACGGCAGCGAGACTGCACAAGACGTCCATCGCGCGTTTCCAAGCCGGCATTTGTACCAGAAGGTCGGGGATCGTGTCCCCGGGCGGAAGCTTGCTGCGCATTGTGTGCGATTGACGACGCAAATCGGGAAAGCCGGAATCGCAAATTGCTGACGTTGATTTTTCGCGTTTGAAACGCATGAGAGAGTTCACGTTCAGGTTCGGAGACCGGTCCGCGGCGGCGCGAGAGGAGGGCAGCCGCCGGGCGGGCGAAGACCGGTCGGGCTCAGCCGACACGTTCAAGCTGGGAGCGACTAATCATCATTTGGGCACCACATTCGAGGATCGAAAGGAGCACGGTCACGCGATCGCGGTCGTTTCGGCTGTTCAGGATGACGGCTTGCAGCCCACGCATGGGACCGTCCGTGATTTCCACCTGATCACCGGGGCGCAGACTGGGCTGGATTGTGATCACGTCGACGGCCTCGCCTGCCCAGCTTTGCAGTTCGGAAATCATGTCGTCGTCTACGACGGCCGGACGCTCGCCGAAACTGACGACGTCAATCACCTCCGGCGCATAACGTACGGCCCGATATCGCATGGACAGATCGAAACGACAAAACAGGTACCGCGGAAACAACGGTCCAGTGACGACGCGCCTGACACGACGAATGGTCTTCTGGCGCTTGAGCCGGGGGAAATACGTCTCGAGGCCCAACGTATCCTGAAGATAGGTGACAACGCTGTTCTCCTTCAACGGGCGGGTATGGACGCAGTACCAGTTCATGACCGTCTTCCTCTCACCGACCGTTGTGAGCAGGCTGCCGCCATCTCGGTGCCGTCCTGCTTTTTGAGCGGGCGCAGCCGATTGTCCTGTAGACGATAGAGTTGGTGCACAGACATGCCTCCTGGCCGCGAAGCCAGTCTTACGAGCCTAGGCGATCCATTGCCAGAACTAGACAGTCGCGCCGGGAGTTGGATTTGGCCGTAGCCGTAAGAGGGTGATCCGCCGCGCCGTCGCCATTCCGCGGGACAAGGACCTTGCTGGCACCGGGGCCCGGTACGCCAGCGGCACGCCTTGTCGGCAAACAGCGGGGGACACGCGTTCGGCCAAGGCCGCACAGGGAGGCAATCTCGATCGAAGGTTGGAGGAGAACCAGGCTTTTTCCAGGAGCCCGCGCACTCAACGCGTCCGCCGAAATGCTCCGAAGGGCGCTCGCACTGGCGCCGATCGCCGAACTCCCAGCAGCGACTACGCGCTCAAAGCGCGAGCGACCGCGCGTCTTCAGGCCCGCTGCGTCTCTCCGAACGTCAATGCTCGCAAGCGAAACGCGCTCGTGTTCGCCGTTCTCGGGGCCAATCAGCACAGGAAGGCCCTCAACGGATATATAAAAACCCATTCCGCAACCGTCTGGATGCGGCAACGCGCACGCCGCATCGCGTTGCTGCGGTGCGGGACGCACTCCCACCAATGGCGCCCTGAAGCCTGAAATCGACGCGTCGCTTTGCTTCTTGCAAAGAATTGTCACGGGACCCAGAGGTTTCCCCCTAGTTCACGGCTTTGCAAGTTTTTTTACCTGCGGCGAACGATTTTTGACCTCAACGACACACGATCAGGCGCATGCGCACCTGAACGGAGGAGAATTCAAATAGTTTATAAGGGTTTAGGATGAGTTGAGTGCATGACAATATGCATAGCTAATGCCAAGCGCCCTTTGCACGACACGCGAACGCTGCGTAAGATCAATTGCATGACGGCTGGTATGAAATGATCTTATCGCCGAAGGCGTTGCCAGGGGCATCGATAAAACCGCCGACTTGGTGATCTCAATAGTGATGGCAGGCGACGCAACCAATCCCACTGCAGTGAATTCCGCGAGCGCGTCCGGGCCGTCTTTAGGTCGCTTGACGGAACTGGCATTCGGCGGATCGAAGATGTTCGCGTTGGGCCAGACGGTCAATTGACGGTCCGAGTCATCGGCGAGAAACAGATTTTCCGCTGGATGAATGAAGGGCGACTGATCCCCAAGCGGAGCCTTTCCGTCACTGGATGGCAATCCATTCTCCATTGGCATCATATTCATATCATATTACAGCATAGATAATTAAGTAGATTGGCAAACCGGATTGATAGGCTCGTTTCGATCTCATTTGCTTGTCAGGAAATCATACAGTTTGGCTCGATCGCTGCATGTTATTGGTTTACAGTATAATACGTTGTCAATGGGGATTGATTGAGCCAAGCGCGTCGGATGGCCTTACAACCCAAGTTTCAGGAAAATACCCTATTCCGCTGTATTTGGCACGGCACCGAACGAGGACACAAACCACGCGCCCACGCTTGCAGTTTGATGCGGGGCCGACGCGGCAGAGCTCGAGTCTGGATCCGCAACCAAGGCTCGTGTCGCGGGCGGGCTTTCTCCCTCGAGCTGCTGCGCGAAGGCTACCCTTACGCGGTCTTGGGCAACACCGCGTTGAGTTCGACCGCGCGAGGGTGCTTCCGTTTCACCTTAAAGAGGCGTGCCCGGCGGCGCAGCATGCGATCGAGTTTGTCCACGAGGAAATCCACGGATTTTCGGCACTCGTCGGAGGCGACGCTGCAATTCATGTCGGGACCGTGAATGATGATATGCCCCTTCGCGATGAACGGACGGGTCACATCATTCTTCCCATCGTATTCGAGGTCCACCCGGATCCGCACGATGCGTTCTTCATGGCGGAATAGCCGGCTGAATTTCTCCTGCACGTAGACTTTCAGCTCCGGAGTTAAGTCGAGGCGAATGCCAGAAACGATCAGGTCGTGGTTATTGGCTGCAAGGTTCATGATTGTGCTTCCCCGTCAGTTGACTAACGAATGGCCGCCGGACCTGCGGATCACACGCCATGCTGCATTTCCACCAACACCTCCCTGACCTCGGCCCCGCTGCCGCGGCGGCCGGATCTTCCCGTGGTGGAAAATCGTTCATCGAACAGCACGGGAATGTGCTGCCGGCGACGTGGTTTTTCAACTCCACCTCGTGTTATCTCCGCCTGACTTTAGGTCAGCTTAAGCTGGCGCCTCCGGCCGGCTGCGGTCCATCCTCCGCTCGTCCCAGACAGCCGGGGCGACAGGTATTAGCTTTTGTGCGCCCAAGGGTTTCCAGGAGCCCGGTTCGATCTGGTCGCGCCGACGATCCCCGCCGGGGCTGCGCGCGTTTCGCGCGCCGGATGCGCCGCTCCGCCCGGCCATGAGCGTGGAGATTGGAGCTGCGGCACCGCTCGTCAGTCGCGATGATTTCCAGTCGTGGATTCTCCACGAAGACGAGCGCCTGCTGGTCGTCGACAAGCCCGGACTCATCGTCTGCCATCCGTCGAAACGCGGACCGTGGTCGAGCTTGGTGGGAGCAGCGCGCGAATACCTCGGGCTGCCGACCATCCACCTCGTTTTTCGCCTCGATCGGGAAACGAGCGGCGTGGTGATTCTGGCCAAGGATCGCGCCACGGCGGGCAAACTGCAGAAAGCGGCGCAGCGGCGGTTGATTGGGAAGTCCTATCTGGCCATTCTCGAGGGCGAACTGGCCGCGGCGCGGACCGTGGAGCAGCCACTCGGTCCCGATCCAGAGAGCTGCGTGACCATCCGCTCGCGGGTCGTGGCGGCCGGCGCGCCCGGCGGCCAGGCCGCCGTGACTCATTTCGAGCCGCTGGCCCGGGGCGGAGGCTTCACGCTGGTCCGGGTGCGGCCCGAGACGGGCCGCAAGCATCAGATCCGGGTGCATGCCTTGTGGCTCGGGCACGCGGTGGTCGGCGACAAACTCTACGGTCCGGACGAACGCCTGTACCTGGAGTTCGCGAAAAACGGCTGGACTGAGCGCCATGCCGCGCTCTTGCCGCTGACCCGGCAGGCGCTGCATTGCGCCGAAATTGACTTGCGGGCAGCGCACGAATCCCACGTGTTCCGCGCGCCGCTGCCCGTGGAATTGCGGGATTTCTGCCGCAACCGGCTGGGCCTGGACTGGCGCGACTGACGGGATCCCGAGTTCTTCGATCGGTCCCGCGCCGGACGCCTTCACCCGGTCGCGTGGCTGGCTACCGGGCGATCAGTTTCAGAAACTCGTCGTTGGTCTTCGTCTTTGACAGCCGGCCCACCATGGTCTCAGCCGCCTCCTCGATCTTGAGCGGCACGAGCGCGCGACGGAAGAAATGGATGCCTTCGAGGCGCTTGGGATCGATCAAAAGCTCCTCCTTGCGCGTGCCCGACGACGCGATGTTGATCGCCGGCCAGATGCGCATTTCGGCGCACTTGCGATCCAGCACCATCTCCATGTTGCCGGTGCCTTTGAACTCCTGGAAGATCACTTCGTCCATGCGGCTGCCGGTGTCGACGAGGATCGAGGCGATGATCGTAAGCGACCCGGCCTCCTCGGTATTACGCGCCGCCGCGAAGAGCTGGCGCGGCTTTTCCAGCGCCCGCACATCGAGGCCGCCGGAACCGGTGCGCCCCGAGTTGCGCTGGGTGTTGTGGGCCCGGGCGAGCCGGGTCAGCGAGTCGAGCAGCAGGACCACGTCCCGGCCGGCCTCGACCATGCGGCGGGCCCGCTCGATGCACAGATCGGCGATCCGGATGTGATTCTCCACGTTTTCGTCGTTCGACGACGCCCACACCTCCGCCGGCACGCTGCGCTTGAAATCGGTCACCTCCTCCGGCCGCTCGTCGACCAAGAGGATCATCACGTGGCATTCGGGATGGTTCTCCAGGACGCCGAGGGCGATGTCGCGCAGCAGGGTGGTCTTGCCGGCGCGGGGCGGGGAGACGATCAAGCCGCGAGTGCCCTTGCCGAGCGGGCAGAAGAGATCCATCGCGCGCGTCGTCATGCGGTGGTCCTTCATCTCCAGCCGCAACTGTTCGTTGGGCGTGATGGTGGTGAGCTGGGTGAAATCGGCGAGGCGGCGGCGGGCGTCGATCTCCAGCCCGTCCACTTTCTCGATGAAGCGGACCTTCGGGTTGGGGAAGCGGTCGTCCGGTGTGGCCGTGGCGGTGATCACGCTGCCGGCCTTCAGCTTGAAACGGCGGATCAGCTCCCGCGGCACGAAGGGATCGGAAGGACGGTGTTTGCCGTTGCGCGAAATGTCCAGCAGGGTGCCGGCCTTGTTGCTGTCGAGATCAAGAATGCCCTCGACGCGCAGCACGTTTTCGGGAGGCGGGGCGGGACTGGGCGGCGCCTCGGGTGCGGCCGCGGCGGGCGGCGTGGGATTGTTTTCCATACAGGTGTTCCGAAAAAACCTCCGTCCACTTGAGACCAAGCGAACCTTGGGTTGCGTAAGGAACGAATAGCCGTTCCCAACCCTCAACTCAGGTTCCTTGTGACCGATTCGACTATTACCTCAGTTTCCCGTGAGAGCCGCGTCTTCAAGCCCTCGGCCGAGTTCAAAGGCCAAGCAAACCTAGGAAGTTTCGCTGCTTACCGTAGGCTCTACGGGGAATCTGTCAACGCTCCAGAAAAATTCTGGGGACGGCAGGCGAAGGAACACCTCGTGTGGCGGAAGCCTTTCAAATCGGTCCTGCAGTGGAAATTGCCGCATTCCAAGTGGTTCTCGGGTGGGTACTTGAATCTCGCGGAGAATTGCCTGGACCGGCACCTCAAGACGCACCGCAAGAACAAGGCGGCGATTGTCTTTGAGGGCGAGCCCGGCGATGTCCGCACGCTCACGTACGCCCAGCTGCACCGCGAAGTCTGCCGCTTTGCCAACGTGCTGGAGTCGCTCGGCCTGAAGAAGGGTGACCGCGCCGCGATCTACCTGCCGATGGTGCCCGAAGCGGCGGTGGCGATGCTCGCGTGCGCGCGGATCGGCGTCGTGCATACCGTGATCTTCGGTGGCTTCAGCTCGGAGGCCATCAAGGACCGCGTCAATGATTGCCAGGCCCGGCTGGTCATCACCGCCGACGGCGGCTGGCGCCGCGGCCGCATTATCGAGCTGAAGGCCAGCGTTGACCGCGCGCTCCCGAACACGCCCAGCGTCGAGCACGTGGTCGTGCTCCGGCGCTGCGGCAACGACGTCGTGATGGCCGCGGGCCGCGACCTCTGGTGGCACGACCTGATGGCGGGCGCCGCCGACTCGCACGCGGCGCGCGCGCACGAATCCGAAACGCCGCTTTTCATCCTCTATACCAGCGGTTCCACTGGGAAACCCAAGGGCGTGCTGCATACGACCGCCGGCTACCTGCTCGGCGTCACCCTGACCACCAAATACGTCTTCGATCTCAAGGACACCGACCTTTACTGGTGCACCGCGGACATCGGCTGGGTCACGGGCCACAGCTATGTGGTCTATGGCCCGCTGGCCGCCGGCGCAACCGTGCTGATGTACGAGGGAGCACCGAATCATCCGGGGCCCGACCGCTTCTGGGACATCATCGACCGCCATGGTGTCACGGTCTTCTACACGGCCCCCACCGCGATTCGCGCGTTCATGCGCTGGGGCGATGAGCACGTCAACCGGCATCACCTGCGCTCGCTTCGCCTGCTCGGCACGGTCGGCGAGCCCATCAACCCCGAGGCCTGGATGTGGTATCACCGGACAATCGGCAAGAAGCGCTGCCCGATTGTGGATACGTGGTGGCAGACCGAGACCGGTGCCATCATGGTGACGCCGCTGCCCGGGGCCACCCCCACCAAGCCCGGCTCGGGCACGCTGCCCTTCTTCGGCGTCGTGCCCAAGGTGGTGGATGAGGCGGGCAACGAGGTGCCGCGGAACACCGGCGGACGGTTGGTGCTCACCCGCCCGTGGCCGTCGATGCTGCGCACGCTCTGGGGCGACGACGAGCGCTTCAAACGCCAGTATTGGAGCGAGCTGCCCGGTATGTACTTCACCGGTGATGGGGCGCGTCAGGATCAGGACGGCTATTTCTGGATCGTGGGACGGATTGACGATGTGCTCAACGTGGCCGGCCACCGCATCGGCACGGCCGAGGTGGAAAGTGCGCTTGTGTCGCATCACGCCGTCGCCGAGGCCGCCGTCGTGGGCCGGCCCGATGACCTCAAGGGCCAGGCGCTGGTGGCGTTTGTCACTCTCAAGACGGGCATCGAGGCGGGCGAATCGCTCAAGGAGGAGTTGCGCAACCACGTGGCCAAGGAAATCGGTTCGCTGGCCAAGCCCGACACGATCCGCTTCGCCGCGGCGCTGCCCAAGACCCGCTCGGGCAAGATCATGCGCCGCATCCTCAAGGAGATCGCCGCCGGCGGCGATGTGAAGGGCGACACGACGACACTCGAGGATTTCTCGGTTGTCGCTTCGCTTCAGCAGCAAGAGGAGTGAAGCCGGGGCGCGGTGCGGACCCGCGCGGCGGACCGACGGCGAGCCATCGATTCGTCGCTGCGGTCAATCCATTGGCTGAGCCGATCGGGCGCTGCCGGGCACCAGGCAATCCTGGCTGGCCGCCGGCTCGCCGGGCAGGGCTCCGGCCGGCAAGTAGGAAAATTGAGGATAGTTGAATTTCCTGTTGCCAAAATGCCTAGAGCTGGCCTAGCTTCCCGTTCCCCCTATGCCACTGCTCCTTCGCCGGTCGCCGGCCAGGGACGACGCGTGCGTGCACATCGCGTTCACGCTGGTGGAACTGCTCGCAGTTGTCGCGGTCATCGCGGTGTTGATGAGCATTCTGGTGCCGACACTCGGCTCGGCCCGCGCGGCGGCGCGGAAAGGGCGGACGCAAGTGCAGTTCGGGCAGTGGGCGGCGGCATTCGAGCAGTTTCGGCAGGAGTACGGCTACTACCCGT
>DATIWI010000057.1:0-46910 GCA_035519475.1 Opitutaceae bacterium | reverse complement strand
GTGCTCGTGTGCGACTGCGCGGTGGGCGAATCCCGATGAGCGCCCGATCGGCACGAGGCTCGCCTCTGCTTCCCGCCACCCACAGCCCCAACCGCCCCGTTTCGGGTCGGCACGTCGAGACCGAAACCGCGGTGCCGTCCCGCCCGCCCGCGGGGTGAATTGTCTGGAGAAGAAGGACACGCCGGCATACGCCAACGCCATGACGATTCGGGAAAGAATCCTGTGCGCGCTCACTTGGTCTGATCCCGATCGTGTGCCGCTGACAATCTACGACGGGCTTCTGCCGCGAGGCAGGGCGGAGCGACAGCTTCGGGAAGCCGGAGTCGGGCTGATCACCCGGCTGCCGGCGCATCAGGTGGAACACCGCCGGGTCGAGATCACCACCCGCGAGTACTTCGAGGGCGGCCGCAAGCTGACGCGGCGCACCATCCACACGCCCAAGGGGGACGTGTGGCAGACCCTCCAGCCCGACCCCGCCTATGCGTCCATCTGGATTTGCGAGCACTTCATCAAGCGGCCGGAAGATTATGCCGTGATGGAGACCTATCTGCGCGACGGCGTGTATCACGACAACTACGGGGCGATCCGCGAGGCCAAGCGCCGGACCGGCGACGATGGCCTCGTGCTTGTGCGGGTGGGCAAGACGCCCCTGCAGGAGATGCTCTACCAGCTGATGGGCTACGAGCGGTTCGCCGTGGATTTCTCCGAGCATCGGGAGTTATTCGACGGCCTGCACTCCGCCATGGTCGAGCGATGCCAGGAACTGTACGAGTTGGCCGCCAATGCCCCGGTCGAAATCCTGCAACTGGCCGACAACATCACCGCCGATGCGATCGGCCCGAAGCGCTTCCAGACCTACCTGATGCCCGAGTACGCCAAACTCAAGGCGCGGCTCGCCGGCACGGGAAAGCTGCTCGCGGTGCACATGGACGGGCGCCTGCGCGGCTTGACGGACCAGATCGCCGCGGCCGCGTGCGACATCATTGAAGGGTTGACCCCGCCGCCCATGGGTAACATTTCCGTCCGCGACGCTCGCCTCGCCTGGCCGGGAAAGGCACTCTGGCTCAACTTCACCAGTTCGGTGCATTTGGAGCCCCCGGAAGCGATTGCGGCGCACACCCGTCAGCTGGTGGGCGAGGCCGGAAGCAAGCGCGGCTTTGCCATCAGCGTCACCGAAGACGCTCCGTTCGAAGCGCTGGAGCGGAGCCTGGCCGCGATAGCGCGCGTTCTCGAGGAGATGGCCTGAACCGATGTCCGAAGACTGGCCCAAGATGGAAAGGCGCGGCAGAGGACTCCGGTTCGATCCCCTGCGGACGGCCCGAGGCCCCCACTGCGAGGACGAGTGATGGCCACGCCCATGACACATCGAGAGCGAGTCCTGACCGCATCGCGGCGCCAGCCGCCCGACCGCGTGCCCAAGTGGATCGACTACGAGTCCTTCGCCCCGGGGCTGATGCAGACCTTCAGGCAGGAAACCGGCGCGGCAAGACCCGAGGACTTCTTCGATTACGAGGTGCGCCAGGTTCATTTCAGACCGCCGGCGCCGCGCCGGGAGCTGGCGCGGTACCTTCCGGCCCGGATCCCGGACGACGCCGAAATTGACTGGAATTGGGGCAACGTCTTCGTGCGCGGCCAGCACAAGAATGTCGCCGTCACCATCCACCACGCCCTGGGCACCGCGGGATCGGCGGCCGAGATTGAAGCCTACCCGATGCCGGATTTCCTTGCGCGCTACCGCTGGGAGCATGTGCGCGGCGAGGTCGAAGCCCTGCACCGGCGGGAGCTGGCGGTCATGGGCGCCATGTCCATGACCCTCTTTGAAGTCGCCTGGGGCGTCAGGGGATTTGAGAACTTCCTGATCGATATGAAAGTCAACGAGGCGATGACCCGGGTGCTGCTGGACAAGATTACGGAGATGCGCTGCGCGATGGCGCGGATCTTCGTCGAAGCGGGCGTCGATGTGCTGCGCTTGGGCGATGACGTGGGAATCGAGCGCGGCATGATGATCAGCCGGGCGACGTGGGCGAAATGGCTGAAGCCACGGCTGGCGCAGGTGATCACCGCCGCCCGGGAGGTGAATCCCGACGTCCTGGTCTTCTACCACAGCGACGGCGATTGCCGCGCCGTCATCCCGGAGCTGATCGAGATCGGCGTCGACATCCTGAATCCGGTGCAGCCCGAGTGCATGGATCCCGCCGAAATCAAGCGGCTCTACGGCGACCGACTCGCCTTTTGGGGAACGATTGGAACGCAGACCACGATGCCGTTCGGCAGCCCCGATGACGTGAGGAGGGAAGTGATCACCCGGATCGAGACGGTGGGAAGAGGCGGAGGGCTCCTGTTGGGTCCATCGCATCTTCTGCAGGATGACGTTCCGTGGGCGAACGTGCTCGCGTTCTTCGACGCGGTGCAGAAATACGGCGCCTACGGTTGAGCGATGAGCACGGTACTTCTGCCGGCGTGGATTTGTCGGGGATGGGTCGCGAACCGGGCACCGGGCGCGTGTTGCCGGCAGGTCCCGGCACCTGCGCTCGGGCGGGGTCGGCGCGACCGCATTAGTTCTCTGCTATGAACCTGACTCACCGCGAGCGCGTCCGGCTGGCGTTGAACCACGAGGAGACCGACCGTGTCCCGATCGCGATGGTGTGCTCCGGCATCAACCCGCCGGCATACCAGGCACTGACCGCGCATTTGAAGCGCGAGCGGGAACTTTCGGTCGAGGCCTACCTGCGGCCGTTGCTCGATATCAGGTCAGTTGCGCCCGCCTACGTCGGTCCGCCGCTGCCGCCCGGGACGGATATCTGGGGGGTTCGCCGCGTGCCGGTGAGCTACGGCGCCGGGGAATATGACGAAATCGAATACTATCCCCTGGCGGAGGCCGCCAGCCCGGCCGACCTTCGCCGCCACCGCTGGCCGACCACCGACTGGTTCGATTACTCGGTGATGTCCGAGCGCATCGCGGCCATCGGGCGGGACGGCGACTATTGCCTGATGGTCGAAAACGGCAACATCTTCGAGACGTCGTGGTACATGCGGGGATTCGAGCGGATGTTCACGGATCTCGTGCTCAATCCCGAACTGGCACGCGCGATCTTTCAGCGCGTGAGCGATTTCTTCGCCGAGCACTTCCGCCGAGTCCTGGAAGCGGCGTGCGGGCGGATCGATCTCGTCTTCACGGCGGATGACATCGGCGGGCAGGAGGGTCTGCTGATGTCACTCAAGATGTGGGAGCAGCACATCAAGCCGTTTCATTCCCGGCTCAACCACGTGATCCACGGCTATGGTGCCAAGGTGATCTATCACACCGACGGCAGCGTCATGCCGGCTGTCCCCGGCCTGATTGACATGGGTGTTGATATCCTGCAGGCGCTGCAATTCGACGCCAGGGGCATGGACCCCATGCTGCTCAAGGAGCAGTTTGGACGCCGGCTTTGTTTCCAGGGCGGCGTCAGCGTGCAGCGGACGTTGCCGTTCGGCACCGTCGAGGATGTTCGCCGTGAGGTTGACGAGCGAATTCGCGTTCTGGGCCGCAATGGCGGCTATATTCTCGGTCCGTCCCACGTGATTCAGGCCGGGACTCCTCCGGAGAACATCGTGGCGATGTTCGACACAGCCGCCGCCAGATCTTCCACTCGCTACTAGGCCGCCTTGGCGCCCGCTGCCCGTGCGGGTTCCCACCCGCGGCCGCCCCGGAGTCGCCGGTTCCAGTGTCGCCGCCCCGTGGCGGGCTGGCACGAGGCGCTGCGGTCGACGGGGAATCGTCCCGCCTAGTCCGGCGCGCGGCCGAACTTCTGCTGGAATGCCGCCACCAATTGGGATGCGGTCTCCGATGCGATGCGCGGTTGCTGCCGAATACGACGCATCCAATCCCGCGCGGCAATCTCGTCGCCGACGTTGATCGCATAGAACGCCAGCGTGGTCAGAGCGACCGGATTTCCCGGCTCGACCTGGAGTGACTTCTTGAGCTCCGCGATGCCCTCAGCGACGCGATCGAGGCTGAAGTAGATACTCGCCAATTCGACGTATCCGTCGACCTCCTGCGGTCGCAGTCGGATCGTCAGTTGGAACTCCCGAATGGCCTCGGAATGGAGGCCGGCGGCGCCCAATCGGCGCCCCCGCTCCAGATGAAGGCCCGGCGAGGCAGGGCAATGCTCAAGGCCGGAGGTCAAGGCGCGATCGGAAGCGGCTCGGTTGCCGAGCTTCATCTCCAACTCAGTCAACTGGGCCCAGCCGTCCGCGAAGTCGGGCGCGAGCACGGTGCAGCGCTCAAAGTGCTCCCGCGCCTTGGCGTAGTCCCCCGCCTTGAGGCAGAAGCCTCCCATTTGGAAATGGAAGACCGCCCGGTCGGGTTCAAGGGCCAGGGCGCGCTCAAGCACCCGCATGGCCGTGCGCAGGTCGCCGGCATGATCCGCCGTGCCCGCCGCCGCCGAAATCCGGTAGGTGTCGTAACAGTCGGGAATCAAATCATCGATCCATGGATCGGGCACGTCGAAGAACGCCCCCGACGCCTTCTGCCGGGCCCGGATGGCCGCCGCGGCGGCGTCCATGCCGAGGTGTTCGTAGACCGTGGGCAGCAAATCGTAGCCGATGCCATAGTTCGATTGCTGCACCACCACTTCGAGCCGCTCGCGCGCCGCGTCCCATCGTCCCGCGTCGACGTCGATCCTCGCCAGGCCGAGCAGCGCATAGGGGTTGCGGGGCTCGCGGGTGAGCACCGCGGCATAGACCTTGGCGGCCTCGGCGTTCTGGTTGGTCTTGAGCAGGGTGTCGCCGAGCCGCAAGCGCGCCGGCACGTAATCGGGCGCCAGCTTCACCGCCCGCCGCCACAGCGGCAGCGCCTCCTCCAGCTCGCCGTAGCCCGCGACAATGGTCGCGAGGCGGTACGGCCAGTACGGATTCGTCACATCCACCCGCAAAAGCCCGTGATAGCATGCGCTTGCCTCCGGGAAAAAGCCGTTGGCGTGATATAGGCGGCTCAGTTCGGCCAACCCGGCGATCGGGTCCGGTCCCGAGCGCGCGCGCTGCTCACCCGCTACGACCCGCTGATTCATCTCGGCCCGCAGGGCACTCAGGTCGGGGCGCTGGGGAATGTTCGCCGCCACGATCGCGCGGCGCTCCCCCGCCCGCCACTGCCGGTAACCGGCCGCCGCCAGTCCACCGAGCACCAGCACCGCCACCGAGCCGATCACGAGCCGTCTTTTCATACCGGAGGCGAACGACGCCACCCTGCGATCCGGCTCGTCCGCACAAAAACCGGATAAACACAAAGTCCGCCCCTAATCAACAACGGACGGCCATCGCTTCGCCGATTCCCGACCTTTGCCTTTGCCTTCCTCGCCGCCTCTGACTTCAATCGCCCGACGCACCAGAAGCGTGAACGCGTGCAGCCACCCCTTGATGCTGTCATAGCGACCAAGAATGAGCGATGCACCGCTCTGCGCCGTCTCCTGGCGATCGTTCTTGCCTGCACACCGGTGATGGCGGCGCGCGCCAACGAGGAGCCGCCGGCACCCGAATCCATCCGCGTGAAACAAACGAGTCTCGATTTGATCCGTCGGTTGATTTCGGCGCTCGCCCCGGCTTTCGCCGTGGACGTCATTCCCACAGCGGACGGACAGGACGTGTGCGAGATTGAGAGCCGCGGGGGGAAGATCGTCTGCCGGGGCAACACCGGCGGGGCGATCGCCTCCGCCCTGAATCGCGACCTGGAGGAGTCCGGGCATCGCGCGATCTCGTGGAACTGCGGCGACCCGCGGGCAGGAGCCTCATCCGGCCGAGCCCCGGGGAGACACCATCGAGGTTTCCCGGCAGCTGTGGGTGAAATGCTCCGCTGACGCATCCGGCCAGACCCGGAGCGCCGCCCCCAATTAGATCTGCTGAACAGCATACTCAGATGACTACGACCAGGCGGAAGTTCTTATGCGACGCAACCGTTGGCGGCATTGCCCTGGCGGTCACGCCTGTCGCCTTGGCCAAGCAGGATCCCGGCGCCCCGTCCGCTTTACCGCAGCCAGGCAGCGTGGCAAAAAGGGAACTGGAGCCGCCGGACGAGCTCCAGCTGAACGGCGAGGTTTTTCAGGCGCCCAACGACCCGGCACTATGGCCGAAGTTCCGGGAGGCGCTGAATAGGTGGCGCGATACGACCAAGAGTCTCCTGAAATATGACGACACGTTGTACCGGCGACCGGAGTTCGCTTGGTCGGCTTCAAACTACTGCTGCTATTTCCTGATGTTGTGCGACGAGCGGTTCTACGACTGGCGGCGCGGGCGCTATAACCTCGACGCGTTTATCGAGGAAGGGCAGAGCAGTTTTGGAGGCTTCGACAGTGTCGTGCTCTGGCACGCCTATCCCCGGATCGGCGTCGACGATCGCAATCAGTTCGACTTCTACCGTGACCAACCGGGTGGGCTGGCGGGCCTACGGGAGGTTGTGCGTGAATTCCATCTTCGCGGCATGCGGGCCTATATTGACTACAACCCTTGGGACGTGGGCACACGTCGCGAAGGCAAGTCGGATCTTGAGGGAATTGCCGAAATCGTGCGCGAGCTGGACGTGGACGGAGTGTTCCTCGACACGATGCGCAACGCCAGCGAACTGCGCTCCAAATTGGACGCGATGCGTCGCGGTGTGATTCTGGAGGGTGAAGATGCCGTCCCACTTGAGAGCATCCATGACCACCACGCGTCGTGGGCGCAGGGATTTGCGGATAGCCCCGTTCCGGGAATCATAAGGCAGAAGTGGTTCGAACGGCGCCACATGCAGCATCAGATCAGACGCCGGAGACGTATTCACACTGGCGAACTTCATGCGGCCTGGATGAATGGAAGTGGCATGATGGTCTGGGAAAATGTCTTTGGATTGTGGTTCCCGTGGAGTCCCCGAGACCGGTCGCTGCTGCAAACGATGCTTCCGATCCAGCGGCGTTTCACGGGGCTTTTCACGAGTGAAAGCTGGACCCCGTTGGTGGCGACCGAGCAACGCGGCGTGTATGCCTCACTGTGGGAAGGCAACGGATTGCGCCTGTGGACGCTGGTGAATCGATTGTGGGACCCTGTCACGGGTCCACTTTTGAGAGTGGGTGCAAGACCGGGCGAGAGTTGCTTTGATTTGGTTGCCGGCAAGGAGGCAGACACGCGGTTCGATGGAGGATCCATGCTCCTGTGCGGCGAGATCGCGCCCCGCGGCATTGGCTGCTTCGTCGCGGGCGCGGCCCAAGATCTTGGCGAGGGGCTTGCCGAGTTTGTTCGCCGGCAATCCAGCGTTCATGCCGGGGTGGATCAAAATGCCGATCCGCCTCACGTGGAGACGCGGCTCATACCTGCGAAGGAAACACAGAGGCCGGCACGATTGCCAAAGGGCATGATCGAGGTTCCCGCCGCGAATCTCGCGCTGCGAATGGAGATGAGAAAAAGGGAATGTGGCTTTTACGATTCCACGCCACCACCGGGGACCGACGAGGATCCGTATCACGTATTCATTGTGCCCGCCGTGACGACTTTTCGTCGGCAGGTCGCCCTGAAGCGATTCGCCGTGGATGAGACCCCGGTCACAAATCAAGAGTATGCCCAGTTTCTGAAGGCGACCGGCTATGAGCCGGAGCACGCCGCGAATTTCCTGAAGCATTGGGTTGGCGGCGGGCCACCGAAGGGCCGGGAGGATCACCCCGTGGTCTTTGTGGATCTGGACGACGCTCGCGCCTTTGCACGATGGCTGGGCAAACGGCTTCCGACCGAAGAAGAATGGCAGTATGCGGCTCAAGGGACTGATGGACGGAGATATCCATGGGGTGAACAAATGGAGGCGGGTCGGTGCAATGATGGTGCGAGCGGAGGTACCACGCCGGTCCGCGCCTTTCCAAACGGACGCTCCCCCTTTGGCTGCTATGATATGTGCGGAAACGTGTGGCACTGGACCGAGAGCGTGCGTACCGACGACCGCACTCGATTCTGTATCATCCGGGGAGGATCGTGGTACAACGCCACGGGTTCGATCTGGTATGTAGAAGGCGGCCCGCGGCCCGCCAGCTGGGCCGGCAAGTTCCTGATGGCGTGGCCGGGTTTGGATCGCTGCAGCACCATCGGATTTCGATGCGTGGTGGACTTGTGACCGACCCATGCGCCACCGGACGGTGGTCCGGAGCCGCCGTCGGTCGCGCCCTGCTCGTGAGCCGGGCGAAGGCATTGGCGGGCAACCTTCGCCGGAACCAATGTCGATATTGTGCTGATCCGCCCCGGGAAAATCCTCACAATCCTGGAGACCCGCCGGTATACTCTTTCAGACGTCGGGGCCCCGTCCGCCGCCTTCGCGTCCGCCGATGCCCATGAAACCCCTTGCCTTTGCCTGCGCGGGCGCCCTGTGCGCGCCTTGCCTGCTCGCCCAAATGGATTCCAACGCCGCCGAACGCTGGTTGAGTCGGGCGGAGATCGCCCCGCCCTTTGCTGTTTCCGCGACCCAAGCACAATGGGAGATCCAGCGCCAAACGGTGCGCGCGGAGCTCTGGGCAATGCTCGGGCGCCTCCCGCCGCGGCCGGCGCCGCCGAAGGTGGAGACCCTCTGGCACCAGGACCACGGCGCCTACTGGGTGGAGAAGTTCCAATTCGACAACGCCGCCGGCTCCACGGTGCCCGGCTACATCCTGGGGCCGAAGGATTCGGCCGCCAAACACCCGGCCATCCTGTACTGTCACTGGCATGCCGGCGAATACGACCTGGGCAAGGAAGAGCTGTTTCAGGCCAAGCACACGCCGGAGGAGCCCGGGCCGGCCTTCGCGAAACGGGGCTACGTCGTGCTGGCGATCGACGCGAGCGGGTTCGGCGAACGCAACGGGCAGGGCCCTGACGGGCCGGCCGAGAAGGATTACACGGCCGAGGAAACGGCCAGCAAATTCAACCTCTGGGTGGGCCGCACCTTTTGGGGCATGCTGGTGCGGGACGATTTGATGGCGCTGGATTATCTGGCGTCGCGGCCCGAAGTCGATCCGGCCCGCCTCGGCGTCACCGGCATGAGCATGGGCGCGACGCGGACGTGGTGGCTGATGGCGCTGGATGAGCGTCTCAAAGCCGGTGTGGCGATCGCGTGCATGACCCGCTACCAGAGCCTGATCCGCCACGGATCGATCCACGAGCACGACATCGGCTATTTTGTGCCCGGCATGCTCAAGCATTTTGACAGCGAAGCCGTGATCGCGCTGATCGCGCCGCGGCCGATTCTGTTCCAGACCGGCGACCGCGACGCGGGCTCACCGGTGGACGGCATCCATGCCATCGAAGCGACGGTGCGGTCCGCCTACCGCCTCTATGGTCGCGAGGACGATTACCAGAGCTTGGTCTATCCAGGCTTGGGCCATGTCTACACGCCGGAGATGTGGGCGAAGACCCTGGGGTGGCTGGATGCGCATCTGCGGCCGCCGGCGCCACCGCCCTGATCCCTCCGGCGAGCCCGAGCCGCCGCACGTTTCCGATCAGCCCTCCCCCACTACCCCATGACTCCCGCCTTTCGGCCAGGCCTGCCCTTGTTCGCGGCTTTCGCAATCCAGGACAAGACCACCATCTTCGCCGTCATCGTCGGCTATTTCGTGCTGCTCATGACTGTGGGCGTCGTGTTCCGGCATTTCAGCAAGGACACGAGCGACTATTTCCGGGCGGGCGGCAAGGCCGCCTGGTGGCTGGTGGGCGGGAGCGTGTTCATGCAGGGCTTCAGCGCCTGGGCCTTCACCGGCGCAGCCGGCGCCGCCTTTCGGGTGGGCTGGAGCCTGCCCCTGATGGTCGCCGCCTCGGTGGTGGGTTTCCTTACCATCGGACTTGTTACCGGCCCTTGGTTTCGGCAGATGCGGTGCGTCACGGCCTGCGATCTGGTCCGCCTGCGGTTTGGCCCCGCCATGGAACAATTCGTCGCCTACCTGGGATTGGTGACGGCGCCACTCTACGGCGGCGTGCAGATCTTCGGCCTGGCCATCTTCACCTCGATCCTGCTGGGCCTGAACATCTACTTCACGATCGTCGTGCTGGGATTCGTGGTGGTGTTCTATGCGGCGATCAGCGGATCGTGGGCCGTGATGGCGGCCGACTTCATCAAGGCGTTGGTGCTGGTGCCGATCACCGTGTTGCTGGCGGCGGTCTGTCTCTGGAAGCTCGGCGGATTGGGCGGCCTGCTCGGCGCCATTGACCACGCCGGACTCACCGCCGCTTTCGCGCCCATCAAGACCTCCGCGGTCCTCGCCACGATCCCGGGCATCGATCCGACCCGGTTCACGGTGGCCTTCTACCTGGCGTGGTATGCCAACGTCGTGCTCCTGGCCAACTCGTTCACCAACGGCGGCCGATATCTCGGCGTGAAGGACGGCCGCTCCGCCAGCCGGGCGGCGCTGCTGGGCGGCGCGCTGTTTTTGCTCGGGCTGCTGATCTGGTTCATCCCGCCCATGACCGCGCGGCTGCTGATCCCCGAACAAATCATGACGATGCCGCTGGCCAATCCGGCCGAGGGCGCCTACGCGGGCATCGCGGTTCATTTCCTGCCGCCCGGCCTGGTCGGGTTGGTGCTGGTCGGGATGTGC
The DNA here is from genome assembly GCA_035519475.1 of Opitutaceae bacterium. Lineage (GTDB taxonomy): Bacteria > Verrucomicrobiota > Verrucomicrobiia > Opitutales > Opitutaceae > Fen-1467. Next base: position 36,357 of record DATIWI010000057.1, on the reverse strand, counting down.
GCGGCCACCATGAGCGCCCTGGACGTGAGTCTGAACGCCGCCGCGGGGAATATCACGCAGAACATCTACCCGGCGGCGTGTCGCAAGCTCGGCCTGGTTCCGTGGGAGGGACGGGCGCGCCTCATCCTGGCCAAGCTGGTCACCCTGTTTTGTGCCTCGTGCGTCATCGGTTGCGCCCTGACCATGGCCAAGCTCGGCAAGAGCGGCGTCTTCGATGTACTCATGAGCGTGATGGGCACCATCGCCGCCCCCATCTCCGTGCCGATGGTGCTGGGTTTGTTCGTCCGCCGGGTGCCGCTGGCGGCGGTTTTCAGCTCCATCGCCGCGGGCTTCGCCGTCTCGCTGCTGATCTTCCTCGCTTCGCAGTTCCCGCAGCAGCTGGGGATCACGCCGTGGACGTTCCAGAACCAGGTGGGCGTGACCATCGCCGCGACGCTGGCAGTCTTCTTCCTGGTCCGCGCGCTGCGCAAACCCGAGGAAGCCACGCTCGCGATGGAGCAGGAATTCTTCTCGCGCCGCGATCGCCCGGTCGATTTCGAGGCCGAGATCGGCGAGGCCAATGACAATCGCCAGCTTCGCGTGATCGGCGCCTTTGGCGTCGCGCTCGGCTTGGCGGTACTCCTCCTGTTATTTCCCGCCAGCAGCGCGGGCCATGCCGCGAAAATCGGCGCCGTCGCGAGTTCCACGCTGGCGATCGGCCTCCTGATGGTATGGCTCGGGCGCAAGGCCGATTGAGTCGGGGGCAGCCGGCGATCGGGCGCCCTGTCGTGCGCGTTGCACAGCCGTCCTCTTCAGCTCGTTTCGTCACTCCCGCCCATACGAGGAACGGCATAAATGCGCGAATCCCGATGAAGAAACTTCCCGTGACCCCGCTGCGCTCCCCCCGAAATCCTTGGCGGCCGCTGTGCCTAATCGGCGCGGTCCTGGCCGGCTCCAGTCTCCTGCCGGGGCAGACACCGCCTGCCGACCTGCCGGTCCCCGCCGGCATCGTCGGCGAATGGGACCTGACCCAGGCTTGGAGCCGGGAATCGCCGACGCGGACGACCGTCTGCCTCAACGGTCTCTGGCGTTTCCATCCCATCGTGGAGGCGGCGGAGATGGACCTGCCACCCAGCGGCTCGGGCTGGGGCTGGTTCAAGGTGCCGGGCATCTGGCCGTACTCGGACTATTTCGCGGTGGATCCGCCCGCGCAGGACGCGCTCCTGCCGGCCGCGATGGAGGCCCGAATGAAAGCCGGGGACCGGTGGTTCGATCGATTGGAGCAGGCCTGGTACCAACGCGAATTCGTCGTGCCCGAGAGCTGGCAGGGCCGCCGGGTCCTGCTCGACTTCACCCTGCTGCAAAGCCGGGGGAAGGTTCTGATCGACGGGCGTGAAGCCGGCGAGGTCTTGTTCCCCGGTGGCCGTCTGGACATCACCGACTTGGCGCGGCCGGGGAAGAACCAAACGGTGGCAGTTCTCCTCACCGCCCGCCCGTTGGGAGAGGAAGACAAGACGACCTACATGGGACCCAACGTCGTCATCCAGGGATCGGGGCGTCCGAACCTCGTGGGAATCACCGGCGATGTTTTTCTGGTCAGCGAACCGAAGGCCGACGCGATCGCCGACGTGCAGGTAATCACGTCGACGCGCAAGATGCGGATCACCTTCGATGCGGCGATTGTGAATCTGACCGCGCCGGAATTCACCCTCGCCGCCACCGTCTTCTCCCAAGGGCAGGTCGTGCGACAGTTCCGGTCCGGCCGCCTGCACCCGGCCGACCTCAAGAACGGCCGGGTCGCATTCGAGGCCCCGTGGACGGATCCGCGCCTGTGGGACACCGAGACACCGCAGAATCTCTATGACGCCGCGGTCAGCCTGCTTGACGCCAACGGGCACCTGCTCGACGAGACCATCCCCGTCCGGTTCGGGTTTCGCGAATTCTGGATCGACGGCCGCGATCTCTATCTCAACGGGAGCCGGATCCATCTGCGGGCCCGAATGCTCAAGAACAACATCACCATGGCGGACAAGGCCTGCCTCGCCGGCTGTCGCACCGCCTGTGCCCGGCTGAAGGAATATGGGTACAATTTCTTTCTGACCACGAACTACGGGTTTGGCCCCGGAGACGTCGGGTACATGGATGCCCTCTATGCGGCGGCCGACGAATCGGGTCTGCTCTGCTCGTTCTCCCTGCCGCATGCCGCCGCTTTTGGCTGGCTGGAAACCGCCGATCAGCAGGCCCGCTACAAGCGGCTGACCGAATGGCTCATTCGCCGCATTCAAAACCATCCCAGCATCATCCTCTACGCGGCCAACCACAATGCCACCGGCTACACCGGGGATCAGGACCCCCTCAAGATGGACGGGATCTACCAGCCGCCGGACAATCGGCGGCGGCAGCAATCGCTGGCCGCGGCCGGCTATGTCCGCGAGCTGGATCCAACCCGACCCGTCTATCACCACCATTCCGGGAATCTCGGGGATTTCTACACGATCAACATCTACCTCAACTGGTCGCCCCGCCAGGAACGCAGCGAATGGCTCGAGTATTGGGCGACTCACGGTACCAAGCCCATGTTCTTCGTCGAATGGGGACCGCCCCACGCCGCGTCCTGGTCCAGCTTCCGCGGCCCCGGCTTCATCTGGTCCGTGCCCGCCTTTCAGCAGATCTGGGACTCGGAATTCGCCTCCGAATACTTCGGCCAGTCGGCCTTCCGGATGACGCCGCTGAAGATCAAATCGCTGGAAAAAGAGGAGGCCTTCTGGGCCACCGGCCGGCCGTTCGCGTATTGGCTGATGCGCACCTACCTCGTGCAGCAGGAGGAGAATTACGTGCAGGTGCAATCGTACATGATGAACGACAACCTGCGTTCCTTGCGAACGTGGGGAATCTCCGGGATCTACCCCTTCGACGAGGAATGCCTGTGGCTGCGCACGGCCGAGACGTCGCCCCGGCCGTTCGAGGGCAAATACCGCCACCTGCAGGAGCCGGGCATCGTGCCCGACCGTCTCATGCCGAGCCGGCAGTTCCCGTACGATGCCTCGCCGGAGAATTTCGTCGTCTCGTCGCTCGGCCGGACCTTCAAACGCTGGAACATGCCGATCGCCTGCTATGTCGGCGGCGGTCCCACCCAGTTTGCGGAGAAGAGCCACATCTTCCTGCCGGGAGAATTTATCCAGAAGCAGCTGGTTTTGCTCAATGACACCCGGCGGCTGCTGCGCATCCGGTATTCCTGCGCGTTGACGCCGGCTCAACCTCCGGCGCGAACTCCGGGGCCGGATATTCCCGTATGGTCCGCCGAAGGCGAGGCCCAGGTCGAGCCTGGGCAATGCAGCTTTGTTCCGATAACGGTTCCGCTGGCTGCGTCCGCCAAACCAGGCGCCTATGTCCTGACCGCCCGCTTCGATCCGGATCGGGCCGACTCGCAGTCGGATTCCCTGGCGATCACGGTCCTGCCCAATGGGGACAAGGCGCCCGCCACGCCCCCGCGCATCGCCCTGTTTGACCCGAAGGGCAAGACGGCAGAGCTGCTCCGGCGCCTCGGCGTTCCTTACACCGCGGTCGACGCCCGGAGTCCGCTGACGGGCTACGATGAACTCGTGATCGGACGCGAGGCGCTCACCTTGGAGAACGACCTGCCCTCGCTCGACGGGGTGCCGCAAGGCCTGAATGTGCTCGTATTCGAACAGAGCGAAGAAGCGTTGACCCAGCGATTGGGTTTCAGGGTGCAGACACGCGGGATTCGCAACGCGTTCGTGCGAGTGCCGGGCCACCCGGCCCTCGCCGGTCTCGCCGAGGCGGAGTTCGCCGACTGGCGCGGGGCCGCGACCCTCGTGCAGCCGCATTTCGATCTCCCGCGCGACGAGATCACCTATCCAACCGTGCGCTGGTGCGGCTTCGAAAACACCCGGGTCTGGCGCAATGGCAACGACGGGAACATCGCCTCGGTGGTCATCGAGAAGCCGTCCCGAGGCGACTGGCTGCCGATCCTCGACTGTGGCTTCGACCTGCAGTACTCGCCGCTTCTCGAATACCGCGAGGGCGAAGGCAGGATTGTGTTCTGCCAGCTCGATGTGAACGGCAGGACGCTGGCGGAACCCGCCGCCGAGCGTCTTTGCCACAACCTGCTGCGCAGCCTCGCAACCGCCAATCCCGCCGCGGCCCGCACGGCGTACTACGCCGGCGCGAAGGAGGGAGCCGCGTTTCTAGCCCAGCTCGGCATCGGTTCTGTCCCCTATTCCGGGCAGGTCCTGGACGGCGGAAGCGTTCTGATCGTCACCCCGGGGAGCGGGCCAATCCCTCACCTCGTCGAAGGACTGCGAAACGGGGCGAAGCTGCTGGCCTTGGGACTAGATCAACGGGAGATCGAGAGTCTTGGCCTTTCGGCGGGACCGATGACGGTCGCCCCAACGACGGGCACGCTGATCAGCGACTTCAGCACACCCGATTTCCGGGGACTTTCGAATGCGGAGCTGCATACCAGAACTCTGAAGCTGGCGGTGTCCCAGTTTGTTGAAACGACACCGACGTCCAACGAGCTGCTCAAATCCCAAGCGACCGGCGCCGGAGGCGTCGTGTTCTGCCAGATTGCCCCGTGGATGTTCGATTTTCGGGCGCACCCCTACCTCCGGACCACCTATCGGCGCAGCGTCTTCCTGGTCTCTCGGCTTCTCAACAACCTGGGGCTTCGCTCTCCCACCAGTCTCCGCGCCTTGTGGAACGCCAAGACGCCAAACAACGTTTTCCTCCTCCACGGGGGATGGCAGGGCATCGCGGACCAAGATGGAGTCGGCAGAGATCAGGGCTGGTGGAAGGCGGATTTTGACGCCAAGGATTGGAAACCGGCCATCGTTCCCGGCGCTTTCGATGCGCAGTCTCCGGAGCTTCGTGGCTACGCGGGCAAGTACTGGTATCGGACCCGTTTCACGCTGCCCGAGCACTACCGGCAGAATTCGCCGACCCTCTACATCGGGCGGGTCAGCAATGAATCGTGGGTCTGGCTCAACGGGGAGTTCCTGGGCGAGGTGTCCCGCAAGACCAATCCGAACGACAGTTCCGAGATCCCCCGCGCGTATCGGCTCGATCCGGACAAACTGAATTCCGCCGGCGAGAATGTCCTCGTGGTACTCGTGAACCACACCAATCCCCGCTCCCCGGGCGGCCTGATGGGCAGCCCCGCCATCGTCGGCCCCGGGAGCTGGCTCCACAGCTATTACTTGCAGGAGCCGGTGGCGGAGGACGATCCTTACCGCTATTTCCGCTGGTGATCCGCGGCGGCGTCGGGCTCTGATAGGATCAGCGCCGACGATTCTGCCGGACCATTGACTTGGGTCTCGCCCCCCAAGGGCCATCGCACCCGAATGCACCGCGGCGGGTTTCCCGCCGGATAGCCAAAGAAGCAGGCGGCACTGGATTGGCTGTAATAGCCCGAGCCGGCATACACCTCGCTGGCCTGCAAGGATCCCTCTCCAAGCTCAACCGTGATCCGCGCCCCAATAGCAGTGGGATTGCCCGCCCGACCCCGCAGTTGAATCCGGAGCGAATGGCGTCCGGCTATCCCGCGATTCCGAAATGCCATCGCGGTACTGTTGTTTCGGGTCACCAGAAAATCCGGCCAGCCGTCATCATCGAGATCAATCAAGGCCAAAGCCTTGGCGTCACCCGGCACGACCAAGCCACTTTCGCTGGGTGGCACCGGTGCAAAGTGTCCATGTCCATCGCCCCGCAAGAGCTGGCTGAGTCCGCCATCGAAGCGACCGACCGCCGGTATGGGCGCAAAGGAATTCTGAACGGCATAGATGTCGGCGTGGCCGTCGCCGTCGAAATCCCCGGCTACAATGCCCTGCAGCGGTGCGATCTGGGCGAGACGCGGCAGGGGTTCGAAGTGGAACGTGCCATCGGGCTGGCTGAGAAATACTCCACTCTGCAGCACGGTGGCCGCAACCCGGAGCGCCGCTGCGAGCCTGTCTTCTCCAAGAATCTCGGGCAACGTGGCCCGCGCATAGTCGTCGTTTCGAGGATAGCGTCTCAAAACGGATGGGATCGCCGCGCCAAGATCCCGGCGGGTGCGCCACGGATAGAGTCGATCGCCCTCGTAGTAAGCCTCGATGATCTGAGGGGTGGCGCCGCCACCGAAATCACCGTAGAACAGCACCGCGGGATGCCCAGGGTCCGCACGGTACTGGGTGTTGAGGCCGACATTGCCGACGACATAGTCGGGTTGGCCATCGCCGTTGAAATCGGCCGCCGCGATCGAGTTCCACCAGCCCGTGCCGGCGGATGCAAAGCCCGCCTTCACCGTCCAGTCCTCGAGATGTTTGCCTTGCTCGTTATGGAAATACCTCACGAAACCCCATTCCAGAGTGAGGAGCAGATCGGGCCAGCCGTCGCCGTCCACGTCGCTCCAAAGAGCGGAAGTCACCATTCCGATCTCCCGCAATCCCGGTGCCATCGAGTCGGTGACATCGTCGAATCGTCCGTCACGATTAATCAACAACGCGCTGCGAGGAGACAAGGGATACTCGCCGGTCCGCACCCGTCCGCCGACGAAAAGATCCAGGCGCCCGTCGCGATTGAAATCCGCCGCGGCCACCGCGCCCGCATTCACGGGCAGCGCGGGCAAGACGCCATCGGGCGCGAGAGAATATTCTCCGCCATCGCCGCGGAGATAGAGGCGAGGCTCGTATTCCGACGCACCCTGCGGCCTGGCATTCCCGCCGCGGGTCACCAGCAGGTCATTTCGGCCTGAACCCTCGGCGTCGAAAAGCAACACCGGGCCATCGTCAATGGGCGCAGGGCTGGCGGCAGGGCCGGCGGCGGCGAGCACGAATCTCCCTGCGGTTCCGAATCGCAATATCCGCAGCGGATCCAAGGTCGTCCCACCAATCACCACGCCGTCCCGGCCATCTGCACCCACGGCCCCAACCGCAATGGCGGGTCCGCGACGATTCAGTCGCTGCGGGAGTAGCCGCTGGAGGTTCGTTTCGGCCAGCTCGTCTTCCCGTGTACTCAAGGCCAATCCGACGGCACCAGTCACGTCCTCGAACTGTCCGGGTTCCGGTCGGCTCATGCCGGCTGGCGATGCTCCGGGCGTGGCCGGCTCCGTCACCGTGTAGCGCTGATCCACGGCCAGATTGGTCAAGGTCTGCACGATGCCGCTCGGCCATATCACGATCAGACGATCGATCCGTGTGTCATCGCCCAACCCAAAATGGACGGTGGGGTCGCTGCTCGATTTGTAACCGCGGGCCAGCCACAGCTGGCGCACCTGGATTCCGAAGGCCGACTCCAGGCGCACCACCGCGCCCACGCCGAAACGGTTCGATTGCGTCCCGCGCAGGGCGATGATCACCCGATGGCCCGACTGGCAGTCATTGCGCAATACAGTCACCGCCTGTTGGTAATTGGCGTATACGATATCCAGGTCCCCATCCCCATCGAGGTCCCCTAGGGCCGTGCCGAAGCTGACCCCCACTTTGTTCAAGCCCCAGGCCGCGCCCGCATCCTCGAATCGCACGTCACCCAGATTGCGGTAGGCGCGGTGCGACTCGACCAGTACGGGGCTGTTGCGCATGACTCGCACGTAGCCCATGGGGGTTCCATCCGCGAAAGCCCGGGTGAGGAGATCGGTGTTGGTTTGCTCCCGATTCATCCCGTTGGTCACAAAGAGATCCAGTCGGCCGTCGTTATCGAGATCTTCGAGACGCGGTGACCACGTCCAGTCGGTGGCATTGACGCCGGCAAGGTTCGCCGCTTCGAGGCATCGCCCGGTGTTGGTATTCAAGAAGAGGGCGCTGCGCTGATATTGCGGCGCTTGATCGGAGCCGGGCAGCGGGTCCTTCAACAGGGCCCGTGTATCCGCCATTCCCCGTTGATCCTTCTCGTGGGTGGTCGCAGCCATATCTGCAGCGAGGAGATCGATTTGCCCGTCGTTGTTCACGTCGCCCGCATCCGATCCCATTGAGGAGAACGGCATGTGCGGGACCACCTGATCGATCACGTTGGTGAACGTGCCGTCACGATTATTGTGATAGAGTTGGTCCGGGGTGCCGAAGTCGTTCGCCACATACAGGTCGGGCCAGCCGTCGTTGTCGTAGTCCCACCAAGTTGCCGAATGCCCCTGGGTTTCGCCCAGAATGCCGGCGCGGTCGGTGACATTGGTGAACGTGCCGTCCCGTTGGTTGTGGAAGAGGTAATCGCGCTGGCCCTGCGGATGAGCCACGGGATCGAGCAGGTTCGTCTGCACATAGACGTCGAGCCATCCGTCTCGATCGTAGTCGCCAAACGACGCCATCACACACGCATCATTGACATCCAGCCCATAGGCATGGGCCATTTCCTTGAAGGTTCCGTTGCCTTGGTTGATGAAGAGCAGGTTGGGGGCGCCGAAGCGGCACACGTAAAGGTCCAGGCGCCCGTCGTTGTTCACGTCGACAAATGTCGCGCCCTCGTTCCATTTCCCTATTTCCCCAAAAACGTCCTCCAGGCCAGCCCTCAGGGTAACGTCCTCGAATTTCCAGCCGCCGAGGTTACGAAACAGGCGACAGAGCCCGGTCTTGTTCACCACGAAGATATCAGGCCGACCGTCGCCGTCATAGTCGCCGATGGCTATGCCGGTGCCGGTCGATCCGAAAGCGAATTGCGGATATCGTTCACCCCACATCGTGGGATCGTCATAGCGATTGTCGGCGATGATGCCGGTGTCGGCGGGCGCGAGCTCCGTGAACATCGCCGGCCCGCGGAGGACTGAACGCGCCGACAACGGCTGACCGACGATCCCGTCGCCATTGTCCCCGCCCCGCGCCGCCACGCCGGAGAGCAGTGCCGCGATCGCGAGGATCCCTCGTCCGATGCATTTCGATCTGAGAGACTCATTCATCAAGGCTTGCTGCAAATCCAGGTCGGCGTTGTCAGGCGACTATCCGGGCGCTTCTCCAGGGAGTGTCAAGAAGCTGTTCATATGCGAGGGTTGGTCGGAGGAGATCCGGGCGGAATTGTGGCCGATCTCATCGCCAACCGCCACGATCCGGCCCGTCCCATGTCGATAATGTGCTGACGGAGATCGGGAAAATCCTCACCGATGCCGGCTCTGATGAGTACCATGGTCGATGGCTCCCGCATCTTTCTCGAGGATCCCGTGGAAGCAGGCGCCGCGCCGTCTGCATGGATGGCTTCAATCACCGACCCGGTCGTGACGCCGGGTCGCGGATGGACTGTGATCGACCGATGAGTCCGACACTGAGAATCTCCCAGCTTCGTAACCCCGCGCATCACCCACCGACATCTGGTCGTCGCCGTTGAGTACGAGGGCATGAGCAGCCCGGACAGGCTTCCGGGATCTGAGCAGAGAACCGCACGGCCAGCCAGTAATCTCTGGAAACCATGAACGCCAACCCATCAATGACAGGATTGAATCGACTCTCCGCAAGGCTGCCGACCGGCGCCATGGTTGGGGTGCTGCTCCTTCTGATGGCTCTGCTTCCCTGCGGCGTCCGAGCTGCTCCCCTCACGGCTCTGAAGATCAGCGACAACGGTCGCTATTTCGTCGACGGAGCGGGCCGGCCATTCTTCTGGCAGGGCGATACGGAATGGGAGCTGTTCCATATGTTCTCCGTCGCCGACGCCCGGACCCTGCTGGAGAAGCGGCGCGCCCAAGGATTCAACGTCATTCAAGTCATGGTCACCGGCGTCTATCCCGAGATGTCCTACAAGTGGGGAGCGATGAAAGGGAAGAATCCGGCCGAGGACACGCCGGCCTGGCTGAATAACAACCCGCTGGAGCCCAACGAGGCCTATTTCACCCGCGCGGACGCGATCGTCGCCGAGGCGGAGCGGTGCGGCATCATCCTCGTGGTTGGCGTCTATCACGCCGAGGACGAGCCGCCGGGTCGGATCAATTTCAGCAACGCCGGGCCTTGGGCCCGATGGCTGGCTCATCGCTACCGGAACGCTTCGAACATCGTCTGGAGCATGTACCCGCACGCACGGCCGGCATCCGAAGCCGTGGTTCGAGCGACGATCCAGGGACTCCGCGATGGCGACGGCGGCTCGCACCTGATCACCATGCATCCGGATCCGGGGCCGACCTCATCCAGCTTCATGCATTCCGAGCCATGGCTCTCCTTCAACACCCTGCAGAGCTACAGCACGGCATTCGTCAACCACACCTTGGTGAGCGCCGACTATGCGCGAACGCCTTCGAAACCGGTGGTCGACGGTGAAGCGCGCTATGAGAACGAAGCCGGCACCACTGCCTTGGGCGCCCGGCGCGCCGGGTACTGGGCCTGCCTGGCCGGCGGGTTCTACTCCTACGGACATCGCGACAACTGGCTATCGCCCCAGACGTGGCAGACCTGGCTGGACACGCCCGGCGCCGCCGAGATGAAGATCATGGGCGATCTGTTCCGGTCGCTCACCTGGTGGACCCTCATTCCCGATCAGACGATCTTTGGCCAGCATGTGGAGGGTGACGTCGCCGCTCGCGGGGCCGATGGCGGCTGGCTCCTCGCCTATCTGACGTCGCCGGCGCCCGTGGTGATCAAGCTGGACGCAATCACGGGGTCGGACCCCGTCGCCGTTACCTGGATCGACCCGAAGACCGGAACGAGGACGCCCGCGGGACGATTCTCCCGGCAGGACGCGCCATCCTTCACGATGCCGGCCGGATGGGAGGACGCGCTGCTGCTCTGCGAGAAGACCAGCCGCTGATCCGCCAGTCGCTCAACCAACCGGTTTGCTCCGCAGCCGCATGACGGTTTCCAGCTGCGCCCGCTGGCAGCGCATCGGAGGCAGGCCCAGCAGGATCTGCTCGATGTCATCGACGACCATCTGTCCCATCCACGGCCAGATTTCCGGAATGTTGCCCGCCCGGTGTGCCTGGAGGATCGTGTTGGGCGTGTGCCGCGCGCGGTGATCGGCTGGAATCGGTTCCTCGGGCCAGACATCGATCGCTACCCGGATGCGGCCCGCGGCAGCCGCATCCAGAAGATCATCGAAATTGACGATGCCGGCGCGGCTCACCAGCACGACGATTCCTCCCGGACGCATACGGGCAAAATGATCCCGGCCGATCCTCCCAGCGTTCTCCGTGGTGGTGGCGGCTAGGAGAAAGACGATCGCTCCCCGGGCAAAGCACTCCTCGAGGGAAGCGGGCGTCAGGCCCATCTCGCGCAGCACCGCCGGATGGATCCACGGATCGTGAACGAAGATCTCCCCTCCGAATGGGCGCAACAGGGGCACCAGCGCACGGCCAACATTGCCGCACCCAACCAGCGCGAGCGGGCGTCCATGCAGCAGAATGGAGTCGTAATTGTCCCGTTCGCCATAGAGGGATTCCCTTCCCGCCCGGATGGCGGCATCGGCTTCCGGCATGCGCCGCGCCGCCGCGAGGGCCAGACCAAGCGCCATTTCGGCCACCGGCTGGGCGAAGACCGGAGCAGTAGAAAGGACATGAATTCCCCGACGGTGGCATTCGCCATAGTCGATGTTGGGAAGGAAATTGCTCTCGACATTGAATACCGCGCGCAATTGCGGCGCAAGATTGAGCCGCTCGGTCGGCAGGGCCGTCTGCCCGATCAGAATCGTTGTCCGCGGCAGATGCCGGTCGATGTGCGCTGCCGGGACCGGCGGGCCGTCGTGCCAAATGACCTCGCCCAGCGCGCTCAATCGCTCCTTGGTCGGCCGATCGAAGATCAGATCAAGGGGCCGTGGATGGGGATCCAAAAGGACAACCGGAAGTTGCGTGGTGCTCATGGTGGTAACATCTCCTCAGTAAAGGCCGCGTTGCCCGATATGTTGAAGCAGCGGGCCTGCGGGATCAAAACGAACAAACCGCCTTGAGGCCCGTCGTGGGAAGTCAAAAGCGGACGCCGAACGACTTCCGGTTCATCGAGCCAAGTCCAAAAACACTGAGGCGCAGAAAGGAATCACCGCCTTTCTGCGCCCCATCTGCCGTTCGCCCACCGAAGCCAAGGAGCCGAACCGCTACCGCACCGGAATCGGAATACGCAGTAATCGGAACCAAGACGTTCGGAGGAGGTGCGACGACCGGAGCCGTCGCACCGATCTTTCACCCCAAAGTCGAATCAGAACGAGAAGGTGTTGGTGAGAAACCACGTCTGACCCTCGACGATCCGGAGCAGCGCGGGCGAGCCGTCAGGTTCGACGCTGAGGGGCTCGAGGTGCGCCTTGGAGTCAAAGTTCCGGATGTTGAGCTGGATTCGCCAATTCAGTTTCCGGGACAGCTTGCGCTCGTAGCCGGCCCACAGGTCGACCGCATACGTGCTCTTGCCCCAGATTGGCTTGTTGATGTCCAGGTTGGAGTAGTCGGCGAGCAGGCCGTAACCGAGGATGACTCCCTGCTGCCAGCGGTACCCCAATCCGAGATTGACACCCTTCAGCATGCCGTGGTCGAACGCGTAGTTGGTCACCGCGTTGAGGCGCCACGGCGACATCTCCGGAACCATCCGACCATTGCCCTGCTGCAGGAACTGGAAGGTCGAATAGATGTTCGCCTGGTAATATTGGCGCAAGGTCATGTCACTGCCCCACCACAAGCGGATATCACCCGCGGGCGATTGGAACTTCTGGTATTGGGCCGTGACGAACTGGGTCAGGGCGGCGCCCAGAGCGATCTGCGAGGCGTTCTGCTTGGACGCGTTGACTGACACATTCCAGTTCTTGGTGACCTGTCCGACTACCTCGAACTCGATGCCTTTGGACTCGTCGTCAATCGTGCCCGTCGGCGTGGAGCCGTGGACGCTGCCGTTGTTGCCGACGCTGACGCCCCAGATCCAGTTGGCCGGGGTCCAATTGGCGATGGCCGTGTTCCAGTTTCCAGCCTTGGCGTTGGCCACATTGACCGGAAATCCATAGGCGTCCCACCAGCCCTGCGGTTGCATCTGGTCGAGGAACGACAAGGCCGCCGCCTTCTGCCGCACGGTTGAGGGATCGTTCTGATAGGCTGCCGTCGTCGGATCGTAGGGGCCGCCTCCGTGGTCGGCATTAGCCCAGTCCCAATACCCTTCTTGGGCGGGCGCCTGGCCGGCGTAGCTGGCCAGATCGGTCAGGGCGCCGGCTAGGCCCCAGTCTTCCAGCAGATACAGGTAGTATTGGTTGGCGCCAAAGATCGACGCGGCCGGGTTGGCCGACATGTTGGCGTTCCTTACCGTGGTCTTGTACCAGGTGATCTTCGCGGTGAGGCGGTCATTCAGGGTGTTGATGACAATGCCGTAGTCCTTGGTCTCACCCGTGGCATTGGGCAGAGGATCACCGCTGAAGCCGTAGCGATTCTGCACGCGGGTGTTGTTGCCCACGCTGTAGGTGAGACTGATGTTGGTGCCCCAGGGCAGCTTGTTGCGCCATGCCTTGGGCTCGTGCAGGACGATGCCCCAGCTCTTGCTGTTGCCGCTCGTCTTGCCGATGGCCGGGTCAAGCGGGAGCAGGTCATAACTCATGCTGGCCGTACCCGTGGCCGTGCTCGTCGGCGCGTAGGCGGCACGCTGTTCCTGGGTGTCCCGGCGCCAGCCGACGGTCGCCACCAGGGTGTCATCCCAGAGGTAGCCCTGCCACGTCAGCGCCTTCGACTCGGTCTTCGTCTGGACCTTGTTGCCGGAGACGTAGAGCGAGTTGATGTCCCCGTTGTCGGCGTTCAAGATGTTGAACGAGCCGGACGTCCAGCCCTTGTAGTTGGCGGGATTCTCGGACTGGGTCTGATCGGGCGGCGTACCGTTATTGCCCGTCCCCAGCGATGCCGGGTCAAACCAATAGGCCGCCGGGTTCACGTAATTCGGGTCGGCCGGATTCAGCGAATACTTCCAGTGCGAATCGAAGTAGGAGATGTTGACCGGTCCCGATGGCGAATAGCTCGCCGTGATCGGCGAGATGTGCAGACCCGAGGCGGAGTTCGCATTGAAGAGCGGGGCGCTAAGATAACTGACGAAATCCAGGGCCCGGTTCACCGTGGTCAGCGCGGTGCTGCCCCCTTCGCTCGGTCCGTTGCCGGTCGCGTCCGGCCAGGTCGCATCGATCGCGTAGGGATCCCACACCCGGTTCTCGCGATCATAGGTCTCCTTCGAATACAAGCCCGTGATAACATGCCGACCCAACAGGTCGCTGAGCCAGGACTTCTTCATGAAGTCAGTGGCCCGCAGCTCGCCGGTGCCGGTGACCCGAATGTTCTCGCGGCTGGTCTTGCTGCTATTGGCGCTCTGATTGCTGTTGCCGCCGACGTAGGCGCGGCCGGCGTTCGGATTGGTGCCGGCTGTGCCCGTCCCATTGTATTTCTTCACCGACGTGCTGTACGGCCATGGCTGCTGATAAGTATTCGCCAGGACGTCGACGGTGATGAAGTTAGCAAAAGGGCTGTACTGCCCGTCATGATAGTTCTGGTGGTCGTACACCACCTGGAAGCCGAGCCGGTTGTCGAGGAACGTCTGCTCGAGGGCGAGATCGAAGGCGTCCCACCCCTGCCATTGCCGCGCGTTGGGGCCCGCCAGCAGATTGTTGTAGAAGTCGAAAATCGACGGATCGGTCATCGATCGGTCCTTGTAAAACCCGGAGGCCGCGCCGAGGGTCGCGCGGTCGTTCGGATTGTAGAGGTTGTTCAGGATGGAGTACGCATTGAATCCAACGATGGAGAACATCGGGGCGAAGACCAAGCCGTTGATCTGGTTGTCGATCTGGCCGTTGGGGCCGATGGCGAAGTAGGTCGCGGAACCGCTGCCGCTCGGCATCCCGCCCGATTGCACCATGGTGGGCGCCCCGTTCGTTCCATTGTAGAGGAACATCGGGCCAAAGTGCTGCGCCAGGCCGGGCACTCCCTGCTGCAGCCAGTAGTCGCGCCCTTCGCCCGCAACCGGGACGGTTACCCCGGTGCTTTGTGGAATGATGCCCGATGCCCACGCATAGTAGGGATCAACCGCCGTCTTGTTGACGGAGCCGGTGTCGAAAAACGGCGTGATCAGATCAGTCGGTGGCAGCTCGTGGGGGCGGTTCGCCGTCACTTCACCGTGCTCGAAATTGGCGCGGATCGTGGTGTGGGCGGTGGGCGTGCCGAATAGATCCGGATCCCAATGTACGGCGCCATAGATGCGCTTGTCATGGTTGAACGCCGGCTTCTGCCGGAACTTGCTCCGGTCATCGAGTGCCGTGACCCTCAGGGTCAGCTCGTTCTTCAACAGCACACGATTGACGTCGACCAGGTTCCGCAGCGAGCCGAAGCTCCCGTACCGGGTCTCCAGCTTGAAGGAATCCCGGTAGGTCGCCATATTGACGCTGCTGTTGATGATTCCGGCCGGGCTCCCGATGCCGAACAGGATCGAATTGGGACCGCGCTGGAGGTCGACTCGATCAACGTTGAACGAGTCCCACGGAATGTCGGTCAGGAAGTAGTCGCGGGTGTTGTCGGCAGAATCGAGGCCGCGAATGCGGTTGTTGGTGTTGGGCTTCACGAGATCCGGCTCGCTGGCGCCATTGACAAACGTACCGCCCACCCCGCCGTAGTTGCCATAGACGCCCGCCACTTCGGTGTTGGGCGTGTAGACCAACAGGGTCTGGCTGTTCGTCGCGCCCGTGTCGCGCAGGAACTGGGCGGTGACCACGGTGAGCGACGAGGCGAGGTCCTTCAATTCGGTCCGGACACGCGTTCCAGCCAACGTCGAGTCAGCGCGATATTCGGCCTGTCCTTCGGTCGCCTCGACGACGAACGGCGACAATTTCACGACCTCTTCCTGGTTTTGGCTCTCGGTGCCGGTTGGGGGCGGCGGAGCAGTTTGCCCCGACAATCTCGGAGCAACCGCGTACAGCAGAGCGGCAGCAGCGCACGGCATCGCTACCGCATAGACGGATTTTCGATTCATGAGTCGGCTTGTTGGGGATTAGTGGCGAATCCCGTATGAAAACCAGCGTAGCACCATCAGCCGGGGTGACATCGAGGGGGCTACGTGATTTGCATGCGGGGTGCGGGGTCTGGAGTCGCGCCCGTCCGGCCGCACATCGCAAGCATGCGGGGCCGGCAGGTCCTCACTACGTTGCCAGTATATGACTCTTGGCGCCCGATTCGTGAGGATTTTCCCGCCGTCGACTAGCATCTTTTCGACATCGGTTATTTAGCAGATGCGTCCGCGGACCGACTTCGCGCGCCGCCGCCGGCCGATCCCGTACTTTGCGGACGAACGCCGGCCGCAACCGGAGACGCCTCCGGTGTCCCTGTTAGGAATTCAATTCGTTTGCGATACGGAGGCCCGCCTCAGCGCGCCGGTCGGCAGGCGTCGGCGGCCGCCCGCGCTCCGCGCTCGCCGAGGCATCGCGCCGCTTGCAGGTATGCAGCAGCAAACGGTCGGCATTCGGCGAGATCGCCGAAGATGGGACGGTGGCGGATGAACTCCAGTGGTTCGGTTTGGGCGCGACGCGCCATGGCCTGCACCTCGAGAGCCCGTCGGTCGATCACGGCAAATTCATTCCCCCGCTCGTCGAACCCCAGGGCATAGCGGGCCCAACTGGCGATGACCATCGCCCCATGCGTGACTGGAAGTCCCATTTCGAGCCGGCGCCGAATAACGGGCAGAATCCATTTCGGAATCCGGTCCGAAGTCTGCTCACAGATCCGCGCCAGGCTGTCCTGAATCTCCGGATTGCCGAACCGGTCGAGCAGTCCCCGCTGATATTCGCCGAGATCGACACCCGGAACCGGCAACAGGGTGCTGCACACCTCCCGCGCCATGTAACCGAGGCCAAACTCCTCAAATACCGGGTCGTGGGCCACCTCGTGGACGAAGCGGTAGCCATGGAGGCATCCGAGATAGGCCAGCGCCTGGTGACATCCGTTGAGCAGACGCAGCTTCATCAGTTCATATGGAGCCACGTCGCCCACAAGCTGGACGCCGACCTTCTCCAGCGCCGGGCGCCCGGCCGCGAACCGATCCTCCAGCACCCACTGCGCGTAGGGCTCGCACACCACGGGACAGGCATCGTCGATGCCAAACTGCCGGCACACCGCCAGCCGGTCGGCTGCAGTCGTGACCGGAGTGATGCGATCAACCATTGAGTTGGGAAAGGTCACCTGCCCAGCCATCCAGCCGGCGGTGGCCCGATCGCGGCGGCCGGCAAAGGCAAGGAACATCATCCGGGCCGTGTCGCCGTTTGCCGGGAGATTGTCGCATGAGAGCAGCGTAAATCCCCCGATCCCGCCTTCTCGCCGTCGGCGGCACGCTTCGGTGACCAGTCCGAAAACCGTCGCCAGCGGCGTCTGACCGGCCAGGTCGCGGGCGATCGCCGGCTGGTCATAACGGAATTGCCGCGTCTGCTCATCGAAATTGTACCCGCCCTCGGTGATCGTAAGCGACACGATCCGCACCGCGGGCGCCGTCAGGCACTGGAGCAGTCGCTCCGCATCGCCCACGGCGTGCCGGTAGTCGATGATGGAGCCGATCACCTGCGCCCGCCACGGTCCTTGCGCAGGCTTCGTCACCAGCGTGTATAGCCCGTCCTGACGCCTCAGGGCATCGGCGAGCGGCAGGTCGGACGACAGCACACCGGCGCCACAGATCGCCCAGTCGCGCGCCCCGCCGGCCGCCATCAGCCGGTCCAGATACATCGCCTGATGCGACCGGTGGAAGCCGCCGACTCCGATATGGACGATGCCCACCGTCAGCGCCCGGCGATCATAGTTGGGCCGCGCGACTTCCGGCGGCAGGCGGTTGAGGGTGGAGGTACGCAGTTCCATGTCCTCGCGGCGCCCGGCGGACCGGCGCGGTCAGCGTTTCAACTCAGCGTCCACGTCGAAACCCACCTCAAACAGCCTCTGCCATGGCAGATGGATCCGGCTGACCCGGATGTCCTGCACTCTGCCCGAGCCGACGAAGAGATCGCGCAGCCCCATCGCTGCCTGGCCCAAGTGCGCCCGCACGCCCGCCTCGATGGCCGCCGCCCGATCATCGGGCAGGCGCTCCAAGGTCGGAGCGATTCCCAATGCCGGCAGGTCCTCGATCATGCAGCGGCTGCGCTCCCAAGTCTGGTAAAGGTCGTCATCCAGGAAGCGCAGGAACAGGAACTCCAGGTGCGCCGCCTGCTGGCCGCGGGATAGCGCCCCGCGCGAGCTCAGCACGTGAATGACCGCGTGAGCCAGAACCGTCCCGAGCGTGTTGCCGGCGGTATTCCAGCCGCCGTACGCGGCCAGCCCGGTCACGACCGGCCGCCGGCGGAGTTGCTCGCCGAGAATCAGGTCGGCGCCGTTGACGAAGGCCACGTCGGCGACCGCGACGGGACGCCCGCCTGCCAGCGCCGCGTCCAGCGCACGCACGAATTCCTCCGGGCTACGGTGCGGCGTCTGCATCTCCCGGCGTGTGTCGCGAAAACCCTCCGTGGTCGAGAAGTCGTCCAGCCACCCATGAAACGCCGCCGGCATCCCGGCGCGGATGGCTTCAATCCCGCGCCAGATCAGCCACTGGCTGTCGCCGTTGCCCTGCCGCCGCGCCGGCGCGTTGATGAACAGCGTCAGGTCGGCTGTCTCCGGCGAATCCGCCACCACGCCGTTCAGCGGCGCCAGATGGGCCTTGAGGAGCTCGTGCATCGGCCGGTCCTCGTAAGCGGTGACCACCGCCGATGCCGTCACGCCCGAATAGCGCGGCCAGATCTGCGGCGAAAATCCCACCTGCGCGCAAGCGAAGCGGGCCATCAGGAGGCAGCCGATTTCGTCGGCGCCCGGATAGGTGATGGCACGCGTGGTCAGGCCGCGGGCGCGGATGTAGGCCTGGAGGCTGCGCGCCTCGGCGATGTTCCAGCCATAGTCCGCCGTGTCGTCCTGGGGGAGGAGCAGGTAATCGAACACGCCCTCGCCCAACCAGTCGATCATCGCGCGGTTGACGGCGTGGTTGCGCGCGCGGCCCTGGCGGTAGTCGCGGTAGACGTCGTCCGGGATCTGCGCGCGCAGCCCGGCCTGCTCCGCCGCTTCGGCCGGCGAAGCATCGCCCACCTCGGCCTTGTGCTCGAGGTAGGAGAGCCGGAACATCCGGCTGCCCCACGTGGCCCAGTACGGTCTTTCCTCCTCGCTCGAGTTCGCGCGGCAGATGCGGAGCAGCACGCTCGAGGCGAGAATGGGCAGACTTGGCCGGCTGGTCTTCAGGTCCCGCAGAATCCGCAGTCGGGCCAGCACGGCGTCCACCGACTCGGCGGAGGTGCGGGAGGGAATCAGCCCGCCGTAGGCCAACGTGTCGATTGCCACCACCAATCCGTCGGCCTGCGGCGCGGTTTGGATCAGCCAGTCCACCAGATCAGCGTGCCGGCTCTTGCGCCACGGGTTGCCCAGCCACTCGCGCGGCGGCTGCAGGATCTCCCAGCCGGCGACGCGGGCGAGGTAGCGCGGATAGTCGTAGTTGACGGGCCGATCATCCATCGGCAGCAGGGCAAGGCGGGTCATGGGAGGTTCTCCTGGTTTGTTTCTGGAAGCACGCGGATGGCGCGGATGATCGTTCCTCGCGGCAGCCGGCCCGAGATCATTCGGGTTGGGCGGGTCGATTTCAACAGCGCGCCGGCGAAATGCCATCGCGAGGCTTGGGCCGGCGGGGCGCGTGGCGCAACCTTTCCTTGATTCATCCGTTGGCAAAACGCATCGCCGGCGCCCGTCTTCGATCGGATGGAGTGGCCCGGGACGGCCGCGGCGCCGCGCATCCGACGGATCCCGGTCTGCATGCGCTGCGCCCGGCCCGAGGCCTCCCCGTCCGACCGGTGCGGCCGTTGTCGACAATGTGCTGGTCTGTGCCGAGAAAATCCTCACGCCGCGCCAAGAACTGAGCCTATGATTCCGGACGATCAGTCGCGCCTGGATTCCCGGCCGTAGGTTTCTTCATGACCACCGGCTGCGGCACCAAGCCACTGATCACGCAAACCCGGAATCTGCCGCGTCTCCGGGCTCTCGCGGCGCCCACACCCTAGAATGCACTCCCTACCGATCCGTCGATGCTCCGTCGCACGAATTGCGCTTCTCGCCGGCTTGGGCTGCGCTTTGGCGGCCGCCGCGGTCGTGCCGACGCCAGCGGCTGCGCCGCACGAGCAGCTGGTCATCCGCCTGCGTGCGCTTGGCACGGTCGCAAGTTCTTTCGGCCCAGCTTATCAACCGCTCTATGCAGCGGGCCTGCCCTGGTACGAACAATGGGGCGGCAATCCAGCGCACGCGGTGGACGACTGGATGGTGCCCCCAGAGGGGTACGCGGTTGAATTAGCCGATGCCCTCGAACACGGCCGCAACTTCTTCGCGGATAACCCCGGGGCCCTGTTGCCGATGTGCTTTGAGACGAAGACGGCGGGTGGCGAAATCCTCCGCGCCAACTACTGGATCATCCTGCCCGCGGGATTCGCCGAAACGGGACGCCAGTTCCCCCTGATCATCAGCCTCCACGGCAGCGGGTGGCTCGGGCACAAGATTTCCTTTGTCCGCCAGGCCCGCAAGGCCGCGTCCGCCGGCCGGGCCATCGAGGTGACGCCGATCGATGAGGGCGGACCGTGGCGGATCGATTTCCTGAACGCCTACCTCGATCGTCTGCTCTCTACCCTGCCGGTCGATCCGGACCATGTGTACGTCGAAGGGCACAGCCTCGGCGCCATGGCTACATGGGAGTGGGCCGTGGCGAATCCGGAGCGTTTCGCGGCGATTTCGCCGCGGGCCGGCGCGGGCGAACCGTTCCGCGCCGTTCGCCTGAAGCACGTGCCGGTCTGGGTGATTCACGGAGCCGACGACACCATCGTGCCCCGGGGCTGCTCCGACCAAATGGTGGCGGCGCTGCTGGATTGCGGCGCGAGCGTCCGCTACACCGTTCTCGCCGAGGGCCAGCACAACATGCCCGATGATCTCGATGAGGGGCGGATCGTCGACTGGTATCTTCAGCAAACGCGGAGCCATGAAGCCGTCCCGGCTGATCCCCTCGATGGCCTGGGTCTGGCCGACACGGGCTATTCTCCGGGGCAGGCGATCACCCTGCCGGAACAACGATGCTGGAAATCCGAACCGGTCGTGCTGTCGGACCTGGAGGCCGTCCGCCAGGCAATGCTGTCGCTCTTCAAGCGGGCCCACGAACTCGGTTTGCCGGCCGACGCACCAATCATGCAGAGGCACGACGCCGCGGCGCGCACCGTGAGTCTGTGGCTGGCGGTACCCAGGACGCTGCGGCGGAATCAGGGGCCGGACCCTGCGTCGGTGGTCTTGCCAGCCGCTCGCTACATCCGGTTCTTCTTTCGCGGTCCAGCCGCCAAGGCCTTGGCGCACGTGGCCAGCCTCGCCCCTGCCGTGGAGGCCTCCGGACAGCATTTGACCGACACGGTGTGGGTCACCCCTCTCACATTGCGGCCGGATACCCCGACTTCCGTAGCGGAGTACCGCGTCCAGGTCAATTGACCTGGGCCCGAGGCGATCTCCCATGGAAAGAATCCGTCTGGCCATCGCCGGTCTCGGCAACATGGGGGCGACTCACGCCGCCAGCCTTCTCGCCGGTCGCGTGGCCGGCCTCGAACTTGCCGCCGTCTGCGATCGCGATCCCGGCCGGCTCGCCCGGTTTCCGGGGATCCCGGCATATGCGAGCGCGGAGGCGATGATCGCCGCCGGCGGGAGCGATGCGATTCTCATCGCGACGCCCCACCCTTCTCACGTCCCGCTCGGCATCGCCGCGCTCGAGGCCGGGCTTCATGTCCTGATGGAAAAGCCCCTCGCAGTCCACAAGGCCGAAGGCGAGCGGCTCATCGCGGCCCATCGGAAGCGGCGGCAGGTCTTCGCCCTGATGTTCAACCAACGCACCGACGGCGCCTACCGGAAAATCCGGCAGATGGTCCAGGACGGCGAGCTCGGCGAGATCCGGCGCGTCAACTGGATCATCACCGACTGGTTTCGGACCGAGGCCTACTACGCCTCGGGCGGATGGAGGGCCACGTGGGCGGGAGAAGGCGGCGGTCTCCTCCTCAACCAGTGCCCGCACAACCTCGACCTTCTGCAGTGGATCTTCGGGCAACCGCTTCGCGTGCGGGCGCAATGTCGGTTCGGTCGGTATCATGACATCGAGGTCGAGGACGATGTCACCGCTTGCCTGGAGTTCGCCACTGGCGCCACCGGCGTGTTCATCGCCTCGACCGGCGAGGCTCCCGGCACGAACCGGCTCGAGATTGCCGCCGAGCGGGGCCGGCTGGTCTTCGAGGACGACCGTCTGGTCTTCCACCGCAATGCGATGCCGATGTCCGAGTTCTCCCGTGCGGCGCAACAGAGCTTCGCCAAGCCCGAGGTTACCGTCTCCACGGTCACCGGGCTCGGTCACGGCGGGCAGCACGGGGAGATCCTGCAGAACTTCGCCGACGCCATCCGCACCGGCCAGCCGCTGATCGCGCCGGCGGCGGAGGGTCTTCGTTCGCTCGAGCTGGCAAACGCGATGCTGCTGTCGACCTGGCTCGACCGGCCGGTCGACTTGCCCCTCGACGCCGCGCTTTACGCGCGGCACTTGCAGCGCCGGATCACGGGCTCCCAGGCCAAGAAACGCACGGCCGCCCGCCCCAGCCCGGACGACTTCGCGCAATCCCTCCCCCGGTAATGCCCGCCGTCATTCCGGCCCGATCGACCGCTCTTCTCTCCGATGAAGATCACCCAGGTAGCTGCCCAACTGTACACCGTGCGCGACTTCTGCCAGACCGCGACGGACCTCGCGGCGTCGGCCCGGAAATTGCGCGGCATCGGTTACTGCGCCGTCCAACTCAGCGGCATCGGCCCCATCCCCACGGCAGAAATCGTGCGCATCATGGCGGGCGAGGGCCTGACCATCTGCGCCACGCACGAACCGAGCGCCGTCGTCCTCGATCAGCCTGAGCGAGCCGTGGCCCGCCTCCAGGAACTCGCGTGCCGGCTCACGGCGTATCCGTATCCGGGTGGTATCGATTTCGGCGATTCCGCTCAAGTTACGACCCTCGTGACCAAGCTGGATGCCGCGGGCGCCAAATTCCGGGCGGCGGGATTGACGCTCGGTTATCACAACCACGACATCGAGTTCGTGAAATTCCAGGGGGCGCCCGTCCTCGATTACATTTTCGCCCACACCGATCCGCAACGCCTCGTCGCCGAGCTCGACACGTATTGGGTTCACCACGGGGGCGGCGATTGTGTCGAGTGGTGCCGGAAGCTGCGCGGTCGTCTCCCGTTCATCCACCTCAAGGATTATGGCGTCACCCCAGCCCGCGAAGCCACCTCTTGCGAGATCGGTGCCGGCAACCTGCCGTTTCGACGCATCGTCGACGAGGCGGAGCGCTCCGGATGCGGTTGGTTCATCATCGAACAAGATACCTGCCCCGGGGATCCATTCGCTTCCCTCAGGCAAAGCTTCGACTATGTTCGCCACCAGCTCGTCGCCTGACCTCGCGGGGGCCGGTCGCCCGCCATCGTTTTCCCGATGAATGCCTGCAGCGTAGTCTTCACCGGTGTGCGCCAAGTTCAACTGCAACCGCAGCCGCGCCCCGCGTTCGGCGACGGTGAGGTTCTGGTGCGCACCGTGCGCACCTTGATCAGCCCGGGCACCGAGCTGGCGCTTTACCAAGGCACGCACGCGGGCCTGCGCGACCCCGAAATCCCATTCGCCAAGTATCCGCATCGTCCCGGCTACGCAGCCATAGGCCGCATCGAGGCCTGCGGCTCGGCGATCAAGGAACTGATGCCCCGCGACACCGTGTTCTTCCTCGGCCATCACGAAACCTGGTCCGCGTGGTCGCCGGCGCAGGCCCTCTGGGCCCGCGCCCCGAGCGACCTGACCGTCGATCAGATTCTCCTCGCCCGACTGACGCAGATCGCCGCCACGGCCACACTCTGCTTTCGCAGCCCCCCCGAACGGGTGGTAGTGCTCGGCGCCGGCCTGATCGGTTTGCTCGCAGCCCAGGTGCTCCAGGCGCAGGGTGTCCCCAGCGTCGTCGTGCAGGACGTGAACGCCGCCCGGCTCGCGATCGCGGAGCGCTGCGGCCTCATGCGCTGCGTGCTGGGCACCGGCACCAGCCTGCAGCCGGCGCTGGACGCGCTGGGGGCGGAGCCGGACGCCATCGTCGAGGCAACGGGCGTGCCGGCGCTGGTGCCCGCCGCCTTGGCGGCGGTCCGGCGGCGGGGCGACGTCGTGCTCCTCGGCTCCCCGCGCGGCAGCATCGAAATCGATATCTACAAACATGTTCACCGGAAGGGTGTCGCGCTCGTCGGCGCGCACGAGGCGATGATTCCTGATCGCGCGTCCCCGGGCCAACCCTCGCGCCAGGCGTTGCTCGAGCAGGCGCTACAGTGGCTGCGCGCCGGAAAAATCCGGATCGATGGGCTCGTGACCAGCGTCGTGCGGCCCGAGGCCCTGCCCGCGGCATACGAACAGATTTCCCGGGACAAGAGCAACACGCTGGGAGTAATCGTCGACTGGACCTGACGAACGCCGATCTGTCGCGATATTCCCGCGGTGCCGGGCCCCGGCATCCTCCGGGATTCGATCCGCACCTCCATTTCGCAAGCGAGAACCGACCACGACCGACTCCCTTGCCTCCACCGGCGCTTCTCGGCGCATCGTCCGCCGCAATCATTCGTCCGCCGCCGGTCGCCGGGCCCACGTGGACCTCGCCGCGCGCACCGGACCGACAGGACGGGGCGCTGCTGCTGCGAAGGCACCACTGAGCGAGCCAGCGGCTTGCCCGTCGTTCGTCGGTTCGCGTCGTTCACCGCCATCGCGGACGCGTTGGAGACAAGCGCGGGCCGGCCGAGTGTGTCGCGGACCGGCGCCGGTGCCTTTCTCGGGCGAATCCCGGAACGCCGGCCTTGGTCCATCCTCGCGCCATGACCCATGCGCCGAACGCCTTTTGCGCCCGCCAGCCGATTCCAGCGCCGCTCGCCCCGAACCGGATTCCCGAAGTGAAAACCGGCGACCACCGCCACGCATTCACCGGAGCAACTCGTTGCCTTCAATCCAGTCTCCGCCGGAGATCCGCTGGTCGTGCGGATTTTCTCGCTGACAATTAGCACATTGTCGACATGGGTTGTGTGACCCATGCATCACTTTCGCTCGCTCCTGATCGACCGTGCCAATGTCCGCATGTCCGGCCTCCGCATTTTGTCTTTTGCGCTTCACCGGCATTTGGCCGAGCACTCTTCGATCGAATTCCACAGCCACCATTGGAGCCAAGTGCTGCTCTATCTCAGCGGTCAGGGTGACCAGATCTTCAAACACACCACGGCCCAGGTGGCGCCAGGCACACTGGTGGTTGTCCCGCCGCGACTGCTGCATGCGTTTAAGCGCACCTCCAAGCGGGCTCCACACTGCCTGATGATCAACTTCCACCTCCGGGGCGAGCGGGCCCATCCCGAAGTCATCAGCGTGGTGAGCCACTCGGAACTGGCGCAGATTCGCCAGCACCTCGCCGATCTGCTTCGCCTCCACGCGAAGGCCCGCGGCCTCCTGCACTGGGAAAGTGTCATGGTGATCCTGCAAATCCTGATCACCATGCTCCGGACGGCGGGATGGCTTGAACGCGAGCAGCCGCATCCCCGCAGCGAAACCGGGGTGGCCGTGCGGCGCCTCCTGAACAGCATGAATCCCTCGGACTCGCTGATGAACGTCGTGCAACGGAGCGGCTACAACCGGGACCATTTGAATCGGTTGGTCAAAAAGGAGACCGGCCTCACGCTGGGACAGGTGCGGACGTCGCGACGACTGGCCAAGGCGAAGGATCTCTTGTCCCGGGGCATGCAGGTTGGCGACGTTGCGGCGGAAATTGGCCTGCCGGATCAGAGCTATTTCGCGCGCTGGTTCCGGCGCCAGACCGACCGATCACCCTCTCGCTGGAGTCGGCTCGCCAGAGCGCGCGGCTGACGGCATGGAGCCCGGAACCAGGACAAACTGAGCTGGCCGGCGGAAGCCGACCGCACTCCCCCGGTCCGCTTTAGGCCTGCTTCGCTTTCGAACCTGGCCGACTTCAGGCGGCGGATCGCAATGTCGATTTCTTCACTTCCCGCAGGGATGACCACCGGCAGCCCGGAGCACAGAGTGTCGATCCGTCGCAAGGGTCCGGCTGTCGTTGACCACCTGGCTTGTCCGTCCAAAATACCGGAGCTCCCGCAGGGTTTCGAGTCTCCTCAGCGCAATCCATGACCAACAAGAAGATTGTCTCGCGCCGGACGGCCCTCAAGGAGATCAGCACGATCGGAGCTGCTTTCGCCATGCTCGCTCAAGACTCAAGCCCCGCCATGCCCACGTCGCCCGGTTCGGGCTCGTCTGGTTCACCACCGGACGCGCGAAAATTGATCTCAGAACGTGTTCGCCAGACGTCGCTGATCGACACGCATGAGCATTTGACCGAGGAGAGAGAGCGGCTGCAGGTCGCTTACTCCCGCTGGCTGCCTTGCGATGATTGGGCGCTGCTTTTCAGCCACTACCTGGACTCGGACTTTCTCACCGCCGGCATGCCCAAGGGCGACATGGAGCGCTTTGTGTCACCCAAGGTCGATCCGCTGGAGAAATGGCAATTGATCGCACCCTACTGGCCGGCAGTCAGGAACACCGGCTATGCCCAGGCGGTGCGGATTGCGATCCAGGAACTTTACTCCGTCGACGACCTGACGGAGCAGAGCGTGGCCAGCGTGCAGCGCGGCTATGAGCAGGTGCGGCGCCGCGGCTTCTACAAATACATCCTCCAGGATTCCGCCAAAATCGAGTCGTGCCAGATTAACCGGATCATGGGCGAACCTTTCATGCTGTCCGAGATGCCGACGGTACTGATGTACGATCTTGGCATCGTCGGGATGTTCGCCGGGCCAGACTTTCAGCAGTATGCACCACCCACGGGCATCGAGGTGAGGACGCTGGCAGACTGGCACCGCGTCATCGACTGGTGGTTTGACCGCTACTCAAAATACGCCGTGGCGGTGAAGTCGCAAAATGCTTACAATCGCGATATTGATTACGTCCGCGTTCCGGCCGAGGAAGCTGAGCCGGTATTCAAAAAGGCGGTGCAAAAGGACCCCATCACGAATGAGGAGCGCAAGCGGCTGGAGGACCACCTGTTCTGGTATGCAGTGGACCGAGCCACCGCCGACCATCTGCCCGTGAAACTGCATACCGGCTATTACGCGGGCCACAATTGGATGCCCCTCTCGCGGCTGCGGCTCAACGCCGGTTCGGTCACCGAGCTCTGCCGGTTGGCGCCGGACACGCAGTTCGTGTTCATGCACCTCTGCTATCCGTATTACGAGGAGCTGCTCGCCGTGGCGAAGCATTGGACCAACGCCCATGTGGACATGTGCTGGTCGTGGATCATCAATCCCGTGGCGGCCAAGGACTATCTCAAGAAGCACATTGTCACGGCGCCGATCAACAAACTCCTCCCGTTTGGCGGCGACTATATCCCCGTGGAACCGGTATTGGGTCACGCCGCCCTGGCTCGCCGCGGCATTGCGCAAGCACTGTCGGAACTGGTCGAGGAAGGCTGGCTCAAGCTCGACGATGCCCTGGGCTTGGTGAATCTCATCATGCACGAGAATGCCCGCCGGATCTTCCGCCTCCCTCAGAAGATCGAAGCGCTGCGTCAGGTGTCGGAATTCAGGAACGGCGGCTCCAGCGGGATTTCAGGAAACACCCAGTGAGCTTGAGGCGGCAATGAAGCGCGCTGGGGCGCGCTTCGTTCTAAAAAGGGTTCAAGAGCCGACCGCTCGATCAGCGCTTTCGGTAGCGCCGGCGACTGCGCGGACCGTCGGCTTCCAGTGCTACTTTCCGACCGGCCCTTTCGTGTCCATCAGCGCTGAGTTCTGGCATCCCAAAACCGGAGCTTCACCGCCCGCCGAGGGCGGAGGTCCTCAGCAAGCGACGCCAGATCGGGCATCCGCGTCCAGCAGCCCGTGCAGGCCGTTCATCTCCATCCGGTATCGCTTGGCCCACCGGGTCGCCGCAATGTAGCGCAGGCGGGCGCTCACCAGGAACACCGCGCTCTGTCCGTCGGAGAAGGAGTCGACGGCGCGCGCGCGTTTCCGGATCTCGCGCATGATCCGGTTCAGAAGCGAGTTGGAGCGCAGGTCGCGCCAGTGCGCCGGCACGAAGGCGTAGTAACGGAGCGTTTGCTCGACATCCTCCGCGACGGCCGCTGCGACCGCGGGCAGCTGCATCGCCCGCAGGGCGGCCACGACCTGGGCCGCCCGGGCCCGGGCGGCCCGGCGATCAGCCGCCGAGTGAATCGTCTTGAGGAGATCCTCCACGGCGGGCAGATTCGCCAGCGGGACGAGTGCCAGCACCCGGCGATAGAACTGCAGCACGCAGTGCTGGTAATCGGCTCCGGGATAGAGCGCCGCGATGCTGGGCGCCAGGGGCGGAAGCTGGTCGCCCACGAACAGCTTCACGCCGGTCAGTCCTCGCTTCCGCAGACTGCGCAGGAATTCCAGCCAGGCCGCCTGGCTGTTCCGATCGCCTTCGACGACCCCGAGCACCTCGCGGACGCCCTGCGGGTTCACACCGATCGCCACCAACACGCCAACGGTCCGGCAGTCGCTGCCCCAGGTTCGTTTGAGCTCAACGGCCGAGAGGAAGACGTAGAGGTGGCGGCCGCGGATCGCCTGGCGGCGCCAGTCCTCGATGCGGTCGGCGATCTTCCGGTTCAACGCGCACACGGTCGACAGGCTCACGCGGGCGCCCCAGAGCACCTCCGCAATTCTCTCGGCCTCGCGCATCGACACGCCCGCGTGGTAGATTTCCAGCAACGTCTCTTCGACGCTGCCGTCACGCCGGTGGTAGCGGTCGATGATCGCCGCCTCGGTCGGGAAGCTCCGCGTCTTGGCCGCCGGCGGCGCGCTGACGCGGGTCGTCCGATTTCGACCGCCGGCCCGCCGGCCAGAGCGTTTCCCGCCCGACGTGGGGATCGGCGTGGCCCGGTCGAGTCGGTCTGACCTCGCCATCGACAAGCCCGCGAGCATCGCCTCGATCGACTCGCCGCCGACCGCGCGCGCCTCTGCCAACGGCCGTTCCGGAGGCGGTTCCCGGGATCCGTTTCGCGGCGCTGGCGGGTTGGTCACCGCTTGGTCAAGTTTCGTCATGGCATGACCGGACACAGACTGGCCGGACACTGGGGGGCGGGGCATTATCCTGCGGGGCAAAGGCAATCACCCTTGCGCGGCACCAGCGTCCGTCCAGCCCGGCGCCGATCACAATGCAGCCTTTGCTCTCACTATAGAGTCGCCGGTGGGCGGTCGTGCCCGACGCGCGCTCGCCCCGGGGCGCCCCCCACCGGTTCTCCCCTCGCCCGGCCGGGCGCCTCTCCGAATCAGCGTCCCGCCATCCGCTCGAGCAGGCGCAGATTCTGGCGGGCCTCCTCGTAGCTCGGATTGAATCGCAGCGCCTTCTCCCAATTCGCTCTCGCCTCGTCCAGCCTACCCTGCCGGGCGTGGAGGATGGCCAGACAATTGAGCGCTTCGAGATAATCCGGCCTGATCCGCAACGCTTCCTCGGCCTGGGCGATCGCTTCAGTCTCGCGCCCGGAGATC
The DNA here is from genome assembly GCA_035519475.1 of Opitutaceae bacterium. Taxonomy (GTDB): domain Bacteria; phylum Verrucomicrobiota; class Verrucomicrobiia; order Opitutales; family Opitutaceae; genus Fen-1467. The sequence goes on along the minus strand of DATIWI010000057.1, from coordinate 6,875 downwards.
TGGGACAAGTGCAGTGCCAGGTTGAAATGCACCCAAGCGAGGTTGGGGTTGATCCGCAGGGCCGCGTCGTAGTGGGCCAGCGCCTCGGGCAGGCGGCCGGGCAGCTGCGCCAGGACATTGGCCAGATTGGCGTGCGCCTCGGCAAAATCAGGCTTGAGGCGCAACGCCTCCCGATAATGCGGGAGCGCCTCGGACAGGCGCCCGGGCAGAAACGCCAGGAGATTGGCCAGATTGTAGTGGGCCTCCGCGGAATCGGGATTCAGCCGCAACGTCTGCTCGTAGTGCGCCACGGCGTCCAACTGACGGTCGGGCAGACGCGCCAGGGCATTGGCCAGATTGTAGTGCGCCTCGGCGTAACCGGGATTCAGGCGCAGCGCCTCCTCGAAGTGCGCCACCGCGTCCGGAAGCCGCCCCGGCGTGTCGGCCAGGGCCAGGCCGATATCATTGTGGGCCTTCGCGTAGTCGGGCCTGAGGCGCAGCGCCTCCTCGTAATGGGCCATCGCGTCGGGCAGGCGTCCCGGCAGCTGCGCCAAGGCATCCGCCAGGTTGACGTGGGCCTCGACGAAATCCGGCTTCAGGCGCAGCGCGGTCTCGAAGTGTGCCATCGCCTCGGGCAGACGCCCCGGCAGCCGGGAGAGTTCGACCCCGAGGTTGTTGTGGGCTTCGACGTAGCGGGGCCGCAACTGCACGGCCCGCTCGAGGTGGGCGATCGCCTCGGGCCGGCGGCCCGGCAATCTGGCAAGTTCGACCGCCAGCCCCAGGTGGGCATCCGGGTAGGCGGGATTCAGGCGCAGGGCTTCCTCGTAGCACCCGATCACCTCGGCCTGGAGGCCGGGGGATTTGGCGAGCGTGGTGCCGAGAATCTGGTACGCCAGCCACGCCTGTGGATTCCGGGCGATGACCGCCCGGGAAAGCGTTTCATTGTTGATATAGAGAGCGCTCTGCCGGTGCGTCTGGAACGCAAGCACGACGAGCGCCGCTCCGGACAGGATCCGGCCGGCGAGCCGCGCCCGGACGGGAACCCGGGCCAGCAGCATCGTGACACCGGCCGCTGCCGCCGCCAACAGACCCAGGTCCGCCAGGTATTGGAAATGGTCGGCCACGTAGGAAAAAAGGAACGGGTAGACATTGAAGAATCCCAACGCCGGAAACAGGGAGCCGGCAAAGAGGAGCCAGGCGGCCAGTGGTCCGCGGGCCCGCCGGCGGATCAACCAAAGCGCCGCCGTCACCGCCAGCCCCGCGCCCAGCCACCCGTACCATCCCGCCGCGACCGCCGGCACGTCCCAGCGTGAATAGATGAAGCTCAGGTCGGCCGGCCAGACGAGTTTGCCCAAGTAGAACCAGAGGACCCGCCCCGCCAGCAGAAGCCGCTGTCCAGCCGAAAGATCGAAGCGAGCGCCCTCGGCCCCAACGTACGCCCGCTCGACCCAGGCGGTGAACAGGCCCGACACCAACGCGGCGGCGAACCACGGAAGGAGCGGGATCACGTCGCGCCGCCAAGAGAGCCGCCCGCGCTGCCACCACCACACCACCAAGAGCGCCGCGGGCAGCGTTGCCGTGACACTCTTTGTGCCCAGCGCCAGCAGGAAGCACCCGGTGGCCGCGCCGTAGGCCAGGCGCCGCCGCCCGGCGTCGAAATGCAGGTACGCCAAAGCGGCCAGCAGATAGAACACCACCGACAGGGTGTTCTTTTGCTCAGAGATCCAAGCCACCGATTCGACGCACACCGGGTGGACGGCAAACAACAAGGCGGCCAGCCATTCCGCGCCCCGCGGAACGTCACCCGGCCCGCCCGGGTGACCCTCGGCGGCCGAATCCGGATGCCAGAGGCGGCGCAGCACCAGCGCCAGCAGGCAACAGCTGGTCGCATGCAGCAGCACGTTGAGCAGATGATAACCCGGCGTCGCGTCTCCCCAGAGCCGGTGTTCAATCCAGAATGCGCTGTGCAGGACCGGATAGTATTGCTGGGTGGCGCGCAGCTCGAACCAGATGCGGCCCAGCCCGCTCCACGAGCGCAAATCCGGGCGCGTGATATGGGCGGGATCGTCCCAGAGCGGCGCGCCCCGCAGGGCCGGCCAGTAACACGCCAGCACGACCCCGAAGATCAGCATTACCGGGGCCACTGTACGCAAGCGTGACGGACGTTCTGAAAACAAAGACTGCATGTCGCCTCGGTGATATGGAATCCGTTCGCCGGAAGATTGGGAGGGTAAATCACGACTGGAACCCGGGGTGCCGGGCAAGTTGCACACCCTGGCCACCGCAATCATCGGCGTCGCGGACCCGAAGGCGTCCGCGCGCAAGCGCCCTCTCAGATGACGCGAAACCGCGCGCGCAATCCCCTCTCGTCGTGCGCGTGCCGCGCAATGATGACTTCATATCCGATCGGTTCGACCACCCAGCCGCGGGACGTGTCGTAGTACGCGAGATCGGCCACAGGGACGCTCAACACGACCTCCTGCGTCACCGCCGGAGCGAGAGCCACGCGCGCGAACGCCTTCAATTCGCGCGCGGCCCGTTCGACCCGCGAGCCGCGCGCCGAGACATAGAGCTGAACGACCTCGTCGCCGGCCGTGGCGCCCGTGTTGGTGACGTCCACCGTCACCTGCAGCGTATCCGCGGCGGTCAGGGTGTCCTTCGCCAGCCGCAGATGAGTGTGCGTCCACGTCGTATAGCTGAGACCGAAGCCGAATGGAAACGCCGCCTCGGCGCGGTCACGCGCCAGTATGCGATATCCGTGCCAAAGGTCGTAGCTGATCTTGGTGGCGTTCCGGTCGAAGAAGGGCAGGTCTTCGGCGCGCCGGGGGAACGTGCAAGGCAGACGACCCCCTGGATTCACCCGGCCGAGCAAAACGTCCGCGAGCGCGTGACCACCTTCCATCCCGGGGTACCACAGCACCAGAATGGCGTTCACCTGGTGGCGCCACGCTTCCGCGATCACGGCGCTCCCCACCATCAACACCACCGTCGTGCGCGGATTCGCAGCCGCGACGGCCAGGATCAGGCGCTCGTCACGCGGATGCAGCGTCAGACGGTCACGATCGCCGCCGGGCGAGAATCCGTCCGATTGCGCACCGGTTCCGGGGAGAATCCGGGCGGCGATCGGCGCCTCCGCGGGCGTCGGCGTCGGAAACGTGGACGCGAACATCGAGATCATGTCCGGCGGGATGTACTCGCCTTCGTCCTCGTGCGTGTAGCCGACGACGACCACGGCGGCATCCGCCGTCCCCGCCGCTTGCGCCGCGCGGGCCGGCTCGCTCCCGTCATCGAAGATCACCGCCTCCGCGCCCAAAGCCGCCCGAAGGCCGTCCAGCGGCGTGATGACATAGCCGGGTTGGGTGTTGCTGGAGCCGCGGTCGCCTGTGTTGGGAACGGCGGCCAGCGGGCCCACGACCGCCAGTCGCCGCACGCCGGTCAGCGGCAGCGCGCCGTTGTCGTTCTTCAGCAAGACGATGCTCTTCTGGGCCGCCTCCCGCGCGAGCTGCCGGTGTGCGGCGCAGCCAATGACCGCGGGCGGGTAGTGAGCCGGATCGCGTCCTTGCGCGAAGCGGACTTGTTGGCGCAACACGCGCAGCGCCGCGTCGTCGATCCGCTCCGCCGGCACGTCGCCATGCGCCACCAATGCCTTCAACTCACGATGGAAGCGCATGCTGAAGGGCATCTCGAGATCCTGGCCGGCGAGCGCTCCCCGGCGCGCGTCGCGCAGGCCGAAGATGAAGTCCGTCATCACGAATCCCGAAAAGCCCCATTTTCCCTTGAGAATCCCGGTCAACAGCGGGCGGTTCTGGCCACACCAATCGCCATTGACGCTGTTGTAGGCGCTCATCACCGACGCGACGCCGGCATCCACGACCATCTTGAAGTGAGGAAGATAAACCTCCTGCAGCGCGCGGGCGTCGATGGCGACGTCGACTTGGAAGCGCGCATTCTCCATCGAGTTGAGCGCGTAGTGCTTGACGCACGCCATGACGTGGCGCTGGACGCCGCGGGCAAGCGCCGCACCCAAGGCACCGAGATGGCGCGGATCTTCGCCATAGGTCTCCTGCGCGCGACCCCACGCGGGGTGACGCAGCAGATTGATGCAGACCCCGCCAAAGAGATTCCCGCCAAGCGCGCGCAGCTCCTTCCCGATCGCGTCCCCGATCCGCTCTTCGAGCGCCGGATCCCACGAGGCGCCACGCGCCATGGAAACCGGAAAGGTTGTGGCCCCCTTCATGATGATGCCGCGCGGCCCATCCACGAAGCGAACGCCGGGGATGCCGAGCCGCGGCACCGCTCCTGCGACCCACGGCCGGCTGGCGTACCCGCCGGGCGCCATCATTTCGGCGAGCCCGGGCCAGAAGGGCGTGTCGCCATCCATCAACCCCAGTTTCTCGTCCAGCGTCAGTTTCGCGAGCAGCTCGCGCGTCCGGGCGTCGATCTGTCCAGGCGTCAGGGCCTGGGCGGTTTCGAGCGCGCCGAAGGCCGCGCTGGATTGACTCGATGATGCAGCGGGAATGGTCAAATGATGGAGTTGGGGCGGTCGGCGATCCCCGCCCGGGCCCTAGGGCGACGGGTGGCCTTCCGTAATTCCCGGCCAGTCGTCCGTGCGGAAGGGCACGGCGGGAAGCCCGGCGCCATTGAAGAGGGTCGCGGCCGGATTGGATTGCCAGGCGTAACGCACCGCGACGGGTTCGGCAACCTGCGCGGATGACACCACAACCGAGTCCCCGTCGATCCGCGCCTCGGCCCAATACCATTTCCGGTCGGCGCCGGCAACGGAGAATTCCCCCGGCTTGCCGGCACGGGCAATCAGGCCCCCGTCCACGTGGGTGAAATGCAGCTTCAGGGCGCCGGGCAGGCGCTCGGCCGAGGCAAACGTCGGTCCCTCGCAACAAACGTCGCGGCCGTACGTGCCTCGCAGCGCGCACAGCGCCAGCCGCTCGCCGACCACCTGCTTATCCTGGGGATGAATGTTGTCGGCGTCGCCGGTGTCGATGGTCACGGCCAATCCGACGTTGCCGACCGTTCGGGCGGTCAGCGCCTGCGCCTCGCGCAACTCGGCCCACGCATCGTCGCCCGGCTGGTCGCGCCGGTGCAGGTACGCGGGCAGGCTGACCACGTAGAAGGGCAGGTTGTCCTGCCGAAACAGCCGCCGCCAGTCCCCGATGAGGGCCGGCAACAACGTCCGATACTGGTAAGCCCGGCTCGCGTTGGCCTCGCCCTGGTACCAGAGAACGCCCCGAATCGCGAGCGGCGCGAGCGGGGAGAGCATGCCGCGGTAGAGCACCGTTGGCATGGTCGGATAGTTCTCAAAGCCCAGCGGCATCGGATGCGGCGGCCGGCAGTCGACGCTGACCGCTCCCTTCCACGCCCCCGCCAGCGGGATGACCGTGCCGTCTCCCAGCACGAGCCGCAGGGTTTCGGCCGGCGATTCAAAACCGCCGTTCGGCTGAACCTTGAATACCCGCAGGGTCACGACATTCCGACCCGGCCGGAGGACGCCGGCGGGAATCCCATAGACCCGCGGATTCTCCACCCAGGAACTCGCCCCGACCCACTGGCCGTTGAGATAGGTCGTATCCATCTTCTCGATCACGCCGAGGTAGATCTTGGCCCCGCCCGGAGGCAGCGGGTCCGGCAGCGTGATGTCCTTGCGAAACCAGCAAACGGCCGGGGTTGCCGCCACGCCCAGTTCCCGGAAGCCGCCCGGAATCTGCACCGACTTCCAGGCCAAGTCGCTGAAATCAGGAGCGGCCCAGGTGCTCCCCTTCCCTCCGACGTCATATTCGTCATACCAATGCATGACGTAGTTGCCGTACTCGCGCCCGCCACGCGCCCTGAGCCGGTCGATCTCGACCATCGCGGCACCAAAATCCTTCATCCGTCGCAGCGTCTCCGGATTCATCCAGGTCTCGATCGGCGTGCCGCCGACAGCGTCCTGGATGAGGCCGATAGGCACGTGCAGCTCACCCTCCAGCCGCCGGCCGAAGAAATAAGCGACGGCCGAAAACCCGCCATTGCCCCCCTCGGCGACCGTCGCAGGCGAGCAGGCTTTCCAGGAACCCGGCACCAAGGCCGCGGCTGAGTAGGACACCTGCGGCGAAACCTTGAAGAGGCGGATCTGCGGGTGATCGGCCGCCTTGATCTCGTCAGCGCCGTTGCGCGCCCGGCCAAGGCCCAACTCCATGTTGGATTGCCCGCCACACAGCCAGACGTCGCCGACCAGCACGTCGTGGAGTTCACAAACCTGCGGCCCGTCAATTCGAACGGTGTAGGGGCCGCCCGCCGCCGGGGGCTGGATCTGAACCTGCCACCGGCCGTCGGCGCCGACAACGGTCGTCGCCGTCACCCCGGCGATCTCGACCCGAACATCGCGCCCCGGCTGGGACCAGCCCCAAAACGTGCTGGGCTGGCCGCGCTGCAGGACCATCTTGTCGCTGCACAGAGGGTTCAGGAATGGCAGCGACTCCGTGGCCGCCGCTGCGACCGCGATCGCCAGCGTCGACCAAAACGCGGCGAGCAGCGTCAACCACAATCGGGAGCGAAGGCGGCTCGACAAAATTGAGTACATGGCAGGCAGCAGTGCGAAAGATCGGAATTCGGGAAACGCCTAGGAGAAGGGGAAACATCGCATCGTCTTCCGATGGCGCACCGCGGCAACCGTCAGTGTACTCTTTCTATAGAGTGCGGCGACCTCGGAGCGAAAATCCGGGCGAATCCGCTGCGAATCGTCGGCGGGACGGACGGCGGCCTCATGGCTGCGGGGCGGCGAGGGTGAGCGTGGGGGGCAACGGGGCGGGCAGGTCGTGGAGCGTGGTGGTGCCGGCGGGCCAGCGCACGCGCACGCGGCGCGGCGGCGCCGCGGGCGCATACCCGAAGAAACCCGCGGCGCT
>DATIWI010000056.1:0-100254 GCA_035519475.1 Opitutaceae bacterium | reverse complement strand
GCGATCCGGAAAACCCAGCGCGAGCCGCAGCGCGCCGTAGCCGCCCATCGACAGACCGCCGATCGCGCGCGCGCCGCGCCCGGGCTTTGCGGGGAAATTGCGCTCCACGAAATCGGGGATCTCCCGGGCGAAGTGGCGGGCGTAGGCCGGGCCCTCCTCGTTGTCGGTGTAGAAGCCGCGGTAGCCATCGGGCATGACCACGATCAGGGGCCGTTCCCGGACATAGGCCTCGATGCGCGAGCGGCGCAGCCAGATTGTCGAGTCGTCGCTCAATCCGTGCAGCAGATAGAACGTGGGGTACGGGGGTCGCCCGACGGACGGAAGCAGCACCTGCATCGCGGTCTGCTTCTCAAGAACGTCGCTCCTCCAATGAACCTGGGCCCAAGGCATGGTGGGACGGAGTATCAAGTGACCGGTGAGAAGGATCAAGAGTCGAAGGTCGGGCGCGACCTTCTCAATCCCGGTCTCGTGCCCCTGGTTCCTGCTGCGCGCGCGGGCCGACTGGCACTCCGCCTGCCCGGCCGGCCCCGAAGCGGGGACGTGAGCCGCTTCCCCCGATCAACCGCCACGCTCTCGACGCTTGGCGATCGCCCGCCAGCCGCAGCGTGCGAGCGCGAGCAAGCCGAGCGCGCCACCGAACCAGTCGCCAAGCGCGCCGCCGCCACCCCCGCCTCCGCCCCCGCTGTCGGACGATCCTCCCCCACTGGGGGCGGCCGTGACGAACAATGAAACCGTGTTGCTGGTCGCCGTGCCCGCCTGGTTCCTGACGACAACCCAGTAGGTGCCAGCATCGGTGGTCTGCACGTTGTTGAGGTTGAAAACGCGAAAGTGTCCAACTGTCCCCGTTTCCGTCAGCGGGCCATTTTTGGTAGTCGCTTGCCATCCGTAGTCCAAAACCGGCCCGCCAGTGGCCGCGACGGTAAACGTGACCGTGCTTCCAGCCATGACGGTCTGACTCTGTGGTTGGAGCGTGATTTGCGGAGGCGCCGCCAGGTAGGCGACCCGGACCGTCTGGTTGTCTGAATCCGCGATGTAGACATTGCCGGAACTGCTCACCACGAGTCCCGTCGGGAATTGAAAACGGGCGGCCGTGCCCGTGCCGTCAGAGCTGCCGCTGGACGCAGCGATACCGGCCACCGTGGTGACCGTGCCCGTGGGCGTTATCACGCGCAGGGTATGATTGTCCGTATCCGCCACGAAGAGATTGCCGGCCGAATCGATCGTGACACCCGAAGGAAAATGGAACTTCGCCTGGCTGCCGGCTCCGTCGACGCTGCCGACGCTTCCAGCCTGGCCCGCCACGGTGGTAACAGCGCCGCTCGCAATATTGAACCGGCGAAACACATCGTTGTTAGTGTCCGCCACAAACAGGTTGCCGAATGAATCCAGGGCCAGTCCCTGGGGCCCAAAGAAACGTGCCCCCGTACCCACGGCGTCGACATAGCCGCTCACCCCTGCAGCACCCGCGACAGTCGTGACAACTCCGGCCGGCGTGACCCGGCGGATCGCGTGGTTCAGCGTATCGGCGACATAAAGGTTTCCACTCGCATCAGCGACAATGCCCGAGGGACCATTGAACCGCGCCGCTGAACCGGCGCCGTCGGCGCTCCCACTTTGTCCGGCGAGGCCGGCGAGCGTGCTGACGGATCCCGCGGAGGTCACTTTCCGGATTTCGTTGTTGTCGGTATCGGCCACATACACGTTCCCGGTGCCGTCCACCGCCACGCCCGCGGGATGATTGAAAGCAGCACCGCTCGTCCCGTCGGCACTGCCGCTGACCCCGGGTTGGCCGGCGAAGTTCGTCACGGTCCCGACCAAATCAAAGAACGAGGTGGTCAGCGTGATCTTTCGCACGGCGTGGTTGCCCGTATCGGCGACGTAAAGGTTGCCATCGGCATCTATGGCGATATCGGAGGGGTCGCGAAATTTCGCCGCACTGCCGACGCCATCAGTCGCGCCCACGCTGCCTGCGGTCCCGGCCAGCGTGGTGACGCCGTAGGAATTCACACCGCTCTGGGCCTGAAGCTCCGAGCGCGCCACGAGCGCCACCAAGAGCAGAGCGAGCAAGTGCGGGCCGGCGGCCAGTCCGGCGATCGAGATCAGGCGCCGCCGGGGAAGATGGAATGGCGCGCCGACGCGCCGGACTGCGGGCATTCCCGCACCATCATTCACGCTAGGCCGACGATATGCCGGCAGCAAGAAGCTCGAACGGAGGAGAATTTTCATTGGGGGCACGGGTAACGACTATTCCACCGCCGCATCAGCGATGCGGGCTCGCCAAGCTACGCCTCGTTCATGCGTCGATGCGCGCATTGGTTCACGATCCAGCACTCCGATTCCGTGCTTAGCGCGTACCACCTTTTTCAGTTCGCGATGAACGCGTTGATCATCAATCCGTTGTCGAACGAAACTTCGAACGACACGAATGGCGCCACTCGTGAACTGGCGAACTACAGCCACAATTTCCCATCGGCCCACCGCGACACGGCTGCAGACAGCCATTCCTCGCTCGCGGGAGTCCCATTCGGTTTGGAGTCGTTGGTCCCCGGCGACTGAGGTGCATCCGGCGCTGGGCCCACAAGGATGCGTCCCGGATTCTCGAGCCCGTTTTTTTCGAGCGTTGTCATTGCCCTCGGGGACCGCCATCCTCCGCGGATTCCTTGGGTCGTCTTTGGCGCCTAACTCGCGACCAGATCCGCTCTCTCCAGTCCCAACCCCTGTTGCTCCTCCCATGAGCACGAATTCACCCATCCCGCGCCGCGAATTCCTGCGCCGCTCCGCCGGATTCGGCGCCCTTGCCCTCACCGGCGCGTCCGCCGTCCCGCGCCTGGCCGCCGCCGCGGTGGCCGAAACCGCCGACCTCGCCATCGTCGAAGGCGCGGATTACTTCAGCGACACCCTCAAGGCGGTCGAGTTGCTCGGCGGCATGAAGCGCTTCGTCGCGCCGGGCGCCCGCGTGGGCCTGTTGATCAACGCCCCCAGCTGGTGGACCAAGCCCGGCTCCTTCACCTCGCCCGAGGTTTCCCTGGCCGCCGTCAAGCTGTGCGCCGACGCCGGCGCCCGCGAAATTGTCGGCATTGTCAACCCGGCGGGCGGCTATTGGGAGCGGACGCCGCGGGCCAGCGGCTTCGCGAAGGAACTCGCCCTCGTCAAGCCCAACCCGGGCGGCTGGAAGGAGGTCGACATCCCCAAGGGCCGCTCCTTGAAGAAGGCGGAGGTCAACCGGGCCCTGCTCGACTGCGATGTGTTCATCAACCTGCCCATCGCCAAGAACCACGAGGGAACAGGTTTCAGCGGCTGCCTGAAAAACATGATGGGAGCCTGCAGCCACAGCACGAACCGATTCTTCCACAATGGATCGGGCGCCGGCGGCTATGAAGACGTCGCCTTCCTGTCGCAGTGCATCGCCGACGTGAACCTGGTGCGGAAGCCGGACCTCTGCATCTGTGACGCCACGGAGTTCCTGCTCACGAACGGCCCCGCCGGGCCGGGCGAGATCCGCCGGGCGCAAAAGGTCGTGGCCGGGACGGATGCGGTCGCCGTCGACGCCTACTGCTCCACGCTGGTGGGGCTCCGCCCGGCGCAGGTCCTGATGATCGTCATGGCGCACAAGCACGGCCAGGGGCAGATCGACTGGACCAAACTGGTGGTGAAGACCGCGACCACGTGAGCGGGGTGCGGCAGTCCTCTCGAGCGGGGCCGTTGCTGGCGGCGCTTCTGTTCGGCGGCACCGCGCTGCCCGCGGCCGAAACGGCCGACCTCGCCGCCTTGCTGCCGGCGGCCGACCAGATTCCCGGATGGCGTGTCGTCGTTTCCCCCCGGGAGTTCAAGGGCGAGGACCTGTTCGACCTGATCGATGGCGGCGCGGATCTCTACCTTGAGTACGGTTTCAGCCAGGTGCTCTCCTGCCGCTACGAGACCGCGTCGTCCTTCACGCTGCAGATCGAGATCTACCGGATGCGCGATGATGCCGCCGCGTATGGCGTCTATTCGATCACGCAATCCGGGTCGGGCACCGCGGTGGAGATTGGCGAGGCCGCCCGGCTGTATGATTATTACCTGACGTTTTGGAAAGGACCCTACTGCGTCAACGTCACCGCCTCCGGCCCGTCGGCGGCGGCCCGCCGCGAAATCCTGCGCCTGGCGGGCCTCATCGCCGCCCGGATCACCGCGACGGGCGCCGTGCCGGCGTTGGTGCGCCGGCTGCCGCGCGAGGCCCTGCGCCGCGACTGCTATGTGCGCGGGCCGCTCGGACTTTCGACCCTGCATCTTTTCGGCGGCGACAATCCGTTCCGCGTGCAGGAAGGTGCCGGCGGTTTCTATCCCGGGTGGCGGCTGTTCATCTTCCGTTATCCTTCAGCGGAGAAGGCCGCCGCCTGCCTGGCGGCCGCGGGTCAGGCGCTCGCGCCGCCGGTCGCGGCCAACGCCACGGGCTTCGCCTACACTGACCACGCCGGGCGCAGAATTGCCGCCCGGCTCGAGGGAGACTGCATCACGGTACGGATCGAGGACGCCCACCAGCCGGCGCCGGCTCCTTCCTCGCCGATGCCCTAGCGGATCCACGCCTCCCGCGTCGTCACCCTTCGCCGGGCAGCCGCGGCTCCGGGCCGGAGGCGCGCAGGTGACTGTGGGTCCTCCCGTAGCAGAAATAGATGACAAAACCGGTGAGCAGCCAGATAAGGAGCCGCCACCAGTTCTCCTTGGGCAAGGAGAACATCAGGAGCAACGCGCCGCCGACGCCCAGGATGGGCACCAGTGGGACCCAGGGCGCGCGAAAAGGACGGTGCGCGTGCGGATGCGTGATGCGCAGCACCAGCACGGCCGCGCACACCACCACAAAGGCCAGCAGCGTCCCGATGTTGACCAGCTCGGCGAGGATGCGCAGGGGCAGAAATCCCGCCATCAGCGAGACGAAACATCCCATCAGGATTTGCGAGAGCCACGGCGTCCGGAACCGCGGGTGGACCGCGCCGAAGAACCGGGGAGGAACCAGCCCGTCGCGGGCCATGGCCAGCATGATGCGCGGCTGGCTGAGCATCAGCACCAAGAGAACGGAGGTAATGCCCACCACCGCACCGCCCGCGATGATGAAGTGGGCCCAAGGCAGCCCCTTTTGTCGAAAGGCGTCCGCCACGGGCGCGTCGATGTTGATCTTGTCGTAGGGAACCATGCCGGTCAGCACGGCGGCCACCGCGATGTAGAGGATCGTGCAGATGACCAGGGAGGCGAGAATGCCGATCGGAATGTCCCGGCTCGGATTCCGCGCCTCCTCGGCCTGGGTCGAGACCGAGTCGAAGCCGATGTAGGCGAAGAAAATGATCGCCGCGCCCGCCAGCATCCCGAGCGGCTCCCCGCCCGCGCCGGTCTGACCGAGAATCGTCTTCCCAAACAGGCTGAGGCCGGAGTATCCGAACGGCGCGAACGGACGCCAGTTGGCTGGGTCCACGTAGAAGGCGCCCACCGCGATCACCAACAACACGACGGCCAGCTTGATCGCGACCATGACCGTGTTGAAAGTCGCGCTTTCGCGGATGCCGCGCACCAGGATTACCGTGAGCGCGGCGGTGACGAGGATCGCCGGGAAATCGATCACCGCCCCGGTGGCGGCGAAGTGGCCCAGGGCCGGGTTGTAGTCAAACGGCGTTTTCGACAGCGCCAGCGGCAGACGCGGCAGGAAGGTGGCGAAGAACTCCTGGCAGTACTGGGACCAGCCGTGCGCCACGGCCGAGGAGGCGATGGTGTATTCCAGGAGCAGGTCCCAGCCGATAATCCAGGCGGCCAATTCGCCGAGGGTGGCATAGGCGTAGGTGTAGGCGGAGCCGGCCACGGGCACCATCGAGGCGAATTCGGCATAACACAGCGCCGCAAAAACGCAGGCCAGCCCGGCCGCCACAAAGGAGAGCATGATGGCCGGCCCGGCCTTGTCGTGGGCCGCCTGCCCCGTGACGACAAAGATCCCCGCCCCGATCACACAGCCGATGCCCAGACTCGTCAGCTGCACCGGCCCCAAGGCCCGCCGCAGCCGGTTGTCACCTTCGACTTCCTGGTGCAGCTGCGCGATGCTCTTGCGGAGAAAAAGGTTCTTCATGCAGGAACGCCCCTGGGGCGCTGATTGGCTGCAGATCGACGGTCAGGTCTCACAAGACCCAAAGCCTGCCGCAAGTAAAGCAATTGCGGAATACCCCCAACAGCGCCCCCGGGCGGGACCGGTCAGTCCACGCGCAGGATCAAACCACGAAGGTACTCGCTCTCGGGCATGGTTAGGAGCACCGGATGGTCGGGCGGCTGGTGACAGTACTCGAGGATGTGCGCCGGGCGCTTCGCGTCGGCGGAGGCCGCGGCCAGCATCCCGCGGAAATCCGCCTCCTGCACGTGATACGAGCAGCTGTAGGTCGCCAGCACGCCACCCGGGGTCAGACACCGCATGGCCCGCAGGTTGATCTCCTTGTAGCCGCGCAGCGCGCCGGCCAGCGCACCCTTTGACTTCGCGAAGGGCGGCGGATCAAGAATGATCAAATCCCACGTCTCCTCGCGCCGCTCGGTGAAATAATCGAACACGTTGGCCGCCACGAATTCGGCCCGCAGCCGGTTGCGCTCGGCATTGCGCCGCGCCTGCGCCACGGCCTCTGGCGCGCTGTCAAGTCCGCGCACCACGGCCGCGCCCGCCCGCGCGCAGTGCAGAGCGAAGGATCCCTGGTTGCAGAAGGCATCGAGCGCCCGGACGCCGGCGGGGCGATCCTGCGTCAGGCTCTTCACGTGTTGCTCGATCGCCGCGTGCTGATAACGCTGATCCAGATAGAAACCGGTCTTCTGGCCCGCTTGGAGGTCGAGCCAGTAGTCGAGTCCGCCGATGCGGACCCAGCGCGGCTCCCACGCCCGGCCCGAACGCGTCCTCACCTCGAGCGGCAGCCCTTCCAGACGGCGAACGGTCGCGTCATTGCGGAAGATGATTTCCGCCGGCTTCACCAGCTCGTCGAGTAGTCCCGCGAGCGCGTCGCTCCGCTTCTCCATCGCGAGGGTCTGGGTCTGGACCACGAGGGTGTCGCCAAACTGGTCCACCACCACGCCCGGCAGTTCGTCCGATTCGGACCAGACCAGCCGGCGCACGGGCGCATCGCCGGTCTGCGCCGCCATTTCCGGCAGCCGCCGCCGGCGCTCCAGGGCCTTCGTGAGCGCCGCGCGCAGGTGCGGCTCGTCGAGAACGACGCGCGCGCGGCTCAGCCGCCGCCAGACGATCTGCGACCGGCTGTTGTAGATCCCCGTCCCCAGAAACCGCCCGCGGGCGTCGCGGCATTCAATCACCTCACCGTCGTGCTCCGGTGGAGCGAGTTCCGTCACCTCGTTGGCAAACACCCACGGGTGTCCGCCAAGCACGCGCGCCGCCGCGTTGGGCTTGAGTTTGAGAGCAAGGGACACGTCCGGCGATCATTCCCGGAAAATTCCTGCAGAGAAGCACAATCTTCCTCCCGGGAGCGTCGGCCGCGTTGGCCCGCGCCCTGACGTCCTCGCCTCGCCTTCTGCGCCGAGAGACTCTCTGCGGCAACCGGAACGCTGGATCCATTCCACGGCGCTGCGCCGTCAGCGCCGCCCGGGCATTCCTCGGCGACACCGCGTCGCCCACCCATCCCCTCCGATTGTCCGCGACTTCCTTCAGCCCGGGACTCTTGCCTTCGCTCCCACCGGCTGCAGACCAAAATGAAAACCCGCCTCGTCTTCGTAGCCCTCCGGCAGATACCGCCAGATGCGCCAGAGCCCGCCGCAGCCCGCGACCGCGAGATTCAGGTGGAAGAGAATGGAGTACGTCATGGCAAAAGGACGCTCGAGATTATGTCCACCTGGCGGGATTCCTCTGCTCGTTTCTTGGCGAATCCTCTGCGTGCATTGGCAAATGGGAGACAATCCGTGGGTCCGCCAATCCAACACCGCGCCGGGTTGAAACCCTTCGAGCCGACCACACCGCAAAAGCCATTCCGTTGCATTTCGCATTCCGGCTTTGGCTAAACTTGGTGGAAGGCCGGCTTCTCGCTCCGCTGGCGAAACCTCCGCTTCGGCTCGCCATCACTCGCCTCCCGATTCGCCTGAACCGCCCCGGTCAGAGGATCGTTGCGCGCATCGGCGGAAGCCAACGCCGGCTCGCGCTGCTCTCCGAGGTGGAAGCCGTCTTCGTCCTGATAGCCTTCCGGTGCCCGCCGCGCTGCGATCAATACAATCGCTCCGGCACCCAGCATAAATACCAGAAGCACGACGATCGGGGTAAACACATCACATAGAACGCGCGCTCCGCAATGAGTTCCCCGGGGACGCGGATTTCACCGTCACCGTCGCAAAAGTCTTGCGGGTGGATCGCCCCGTTTCCCACCCCTGTGACGATGGCGTCTTCCCGGCCGGCGAATCCGGATGGCCGGCCAGGTCCGCGCTGCGCCGCTAGCGGGTTCCGGTGCCCGCCGGCGGCACGGATCGCAGAAACAGCCAGATCGCCATCAGTTCGTCGTCCGTCATCTGGCCGAACGCCCGCGGCATCACGACGCTGAGTTCGCGGCCATCCGGGCGCCGGGCGGTGCGCAGCGCGGCGAAGAATTCCTTCTCCGTCCAGCGCGCCAATTCCCCCGCCGGCGTCAGGTTGGCTGCCGCCGGCCAGTCGGGCGGCCCCACGTCGATCTTGCCGCCTGAGAAATTGCTCCCGTGGCAACCGGTGCAACCGATGGCGAGATAGCGGCCATAGGCCACCGTCACGCCTGGCGAAACGACCTCGGGTTTGAAGCCCGCGTGGTCGATCAGATCCGCGGCCAGCTGCACCTTGCCCGCCACCATCAGCGCCCGCGCCACCGGCCCCACGCTCAGCGGCACGCTGTCGCGATCGACCGGCGGCACCGATTTCGCGTAGGCAACGACCGCCCCCAGATCGTCGTCCGTGAAATGCGAGTATTCCGCCGACGGCATGAGAAACAGCGGGTGGGCGTCCCTCGCCACGCCGTGGCGGATCGCGCGCACCCAATCGGTATCCGTCATCTCCGCCGCCCGGCCGCCGCGGCCCCGCGTCAGGTTGGGTCCGTAGGCCCGGCCCATCGCGGGATCATCGATGACCTTGGCGCCACCGAAATCCGCCCCATGGCAGTCCACGCAGCCCCGGGTCAGGGCAATGTGACGTCCGCGCTCGACCGCCGCTGGATCCGACGGCACCCGCACGGGCGCCACCGCGATGGTGAAGGATCGATGCAGCAGCGCGCTGCTGCGCCAGTAGATGCCGGCAACAGCCAGGACCAGGAGCACAACCAGGCCCGCGGCGGAGTAACCAAGGACTTTGAACAGGCGACGCATGGTCGGCGCATGTATCCATAAATCCCTCCGCGGCAAATCGGTGGTGCGGATCTACCGCCCTTCCTCCGCGCCGGTTCCACCCGCCGCCGCCGACCCGCCGGCCAAGGCGACTCCCGGTTGCGCGATCCGGTGGCCGGCCGTGGCCGCGTCAGCCAACCTTCAGCGCCGGAGCCACGTCGCGCGCCGCGCGTCCCCGGAAACGGACCACGCCGGCGTGGACCGGCATCTCGCTCGCATCCGCCGCCGCGGGAATCGCCCGGCCCACCGGAACCGGCGGCGTCGGGCCCAGATGGAATCCCGCTGCATCCTCGTAGCCCTCGGGCGCGCGCCGGACGCCGCGCACGAGCAGCACCGCCGCACCGCCGGTCAGGGCCAGGATTAGCAGAATGACGAGGGAGGCGATCATCGTCGTGGAATACGACCGTAGTGAACCACAATAAACGCGCACTGGCTGCGCATTTTTTGGCAGAGGATGCGCATTACCTGCCGCGGGTCGGACCGGCGGGCGCCGGGGGCGCGGCCGCTTGCCGCCTTCGGTCCGGCGGTCCAACAAAAAGCTTTCCCCTCGCCCGTTTGCCCCTTTGCGTTGTCCCCTTGTCCATGTCGCCCGACCAGGAAATCGCCCGCCGCCGCACCTTCGCGATCATCTCGCATCCCGACGCGGGCAAGACGACGCTCACGGAGAAATTCCTGCTCTACGGCAACGCCGTGCACCTCGCCGGCGCCGTGAAGGATCGCAAGAACCAGCGCGCCACCCGCTCCGACTGGATGGAGCTGGAGCGCCAGCGCGGCATCTCGATCTCCTCCACCGTGCTCCAGTTCGCCTACGCCGGCTTCGCCATCAACCTCCTCGACACCCCCGGCCACAAGGATTTCTCGGAAGACACCTACCGGGTCCTGACCGCGGTGGACGCGGCGATCATGGTGATCGACGCCGCCAAGGGCATCGAGGCGCAGACGCGCAAGCTTTTCGAGGTGTGCCGTCAGCGCGGCGTGCCGATCTTCACGTTCCTGAACAAGTGCGACCGCCCGATCCGGAATCCGCTGGATCTGCTCGACGAGCTGGAGAGCGCGTTGCGCCTGCAGGCGTTTGCCGTCACCTGGCCGCTGGGCAGCGGCCCCGGCTTCCGCGGGGTGTACGACCGCCGCCACCGCCGGGTGCATCTGTTTGAGCGCGTGCCCGGCGGCGCCTACCGCGCGCCCGAACAGGTGGCGGATTTCGGCGACCCCCTCGTGCGCGCCGCCCTCGACGAGGCCGCCTACCGCGACGTGGCGGAGCAACTCGCCATGCTCGAGGGCGCCGGTCACGCCTTTGACCTCGCCGCCGTCCACGCCGGCCGGCAGACGCCGGTCTACTTCGGCAGCGCCGTGAACAATTTCGGCGTCGAGCTCCTGCTCGACGGCTTTCTCCGCGATGCCGTGCCCCCCACCCCGCGGCGCGGGCTGGCGGCGCCGTTTCCCCACGAGCCCGATCCGGCCGAAGCTCCCGAAGCCCTGGCGCCGGACGACGGCCGTGGCCACAACGGTCACCACCCGGTTCCCGTCACCCACCCGGAATTCTCCGGCTTCATCTTCAAAATCCAGGCGAACATGGACCCGAAACACCGCGACCGCATCGCCTTTCTCCGGGTGTGCTCGGGCCGCTTCGCGCGCGACATGGTGGTGACCCATGCGCAGTCGGGCCGGCGCGTGCGGCTGTCGTCCTCCCACAAGCTCTTCGGCCGGGAGCGCGAGACCGTGGACGAAGCGTGGCCCGGCGACATTGTCGGCCTCGTCGGCCACGACGCCTTCGGCGTCGGCGACACGCTTACGGCGGACCCCGCCATCTGGTACCACGAGATCCCCCGCTTCCCGCCAGAGGTTTTCGCCTTCATCAGCAACCCGAATCCCTCCGCCGCCAAGAAGTACCGTGCGGGCCTCCATCAACTCCTGCAGGAGCACATCGTGCAGTCGTTCCGCCGGCGTCACGGCCCGCCGGGCGTCACGCTCCTCGCCGCCGTCGGCCCGCTCCAGTTCGAGGTGGTGCAATACCGCCTGCACAGCGAATACGGCGTGGAGGCCCGCCTCGAGCCGGCGCCGTGGGAATGCCTCCGCTGGGTCGAGCCGCACCCGGCGCTGGACAATCCTGCGTCCATCGTCGTGGCCACGGGTGTGGCGTGGGCCAGCGACAGCGAGAACCGGCCCGTTCTGCTCTTCCCCAGCGACTGGACCCTGCGTTACTTCGTCGAGAAGAATCCCGAATTGAAGCTGCGCCCGCTGCCGCCACATCCCGGTTAGCGGTTCGCCGGACGGAAATCGCGGCCGCGCCGCGGTCCGATTGCCGAATCCGCGCACGACCCCGTCCGGCCGGACGCAGGGATCATCGCCCGGCACCCCCGGAGATGGGCGGGGCCGCCGTCAGGAATGCGCGCCGGCCGCACCCTCCGGCGGCTGGGGCGCCCACGGTGTCCGCGGCAGGGTGACGCTGAACTTGGTTCCTTGGGAACTGGTTGCGATCAGCCTCACTTCGCCTCCGATCTGGCGGGCGAGCAATTGACTGATCGCCAGCCCGAGGCCGGACCGCCCCGGCCGCCCACTGCGTCCGGGCTTGAACAGGTTCCGCGTGATCGCTTCGGGGATGCCCGCGCCTTCGTCCTCGACCTGCAGTGTGAAGATGGCGTCACCCTCGCTCAGCGTGACGGCGACCCGGCGGCCACGCTCGGTGGCGGCAATCGAGTTTTGCACCAGGTTGTTGGCAATCAGGCAGAGGAGACCGCCGCGATGGCTGTCGATCATTGCCGCAAAGCCCTCACCGACCTCGAGCGCAACGCCCTTCTCGGCGGCGGCCGCCCGGTTGCGGTCGCGAATCATGGTCGCGAGCTCGCGGCCGGAGAGCTCATAGCTCGCATGCGCGCCCGCGTCGCCCAGCAACTCCACCGTGTCCTTGATCATCGTCTGCAGGCGTTCGGTGTAGCCGGCGGCGGATTCCCACGCCGGGTTGGCCGGATCGGCGTCCGGGCTCGCGACCACGGCGCGCAGTCCCTCGACGGATCCCTGAAGTCCGTGGATGAGGTTGGAGGCGATCTGCCCGACCGCGGAGGCTTTGGCGGCGAGCGTGAGTTCGAAGTTCGCGCGACTCAGCCGCTCGTTGCGTTCGGCGATCGCGCGCTGCACCCGCTGGATCCGCAGGGCCGCCACCGTCATGACCGCGGCGATCAGGATCGCGCCGACCCCCAGGGTGACGGCAGTCTGGCGGTGAATCCGGCGATCGATGAGTGCGAGCTCCTGCGAGAGCGCCCGGGCGTCGATATAGTAGCGTACGAAGCCGTGCATCGCGCCCGGATTCGGGCCCGGCAGCGGCAACAGCACCTCGAGCACCGGCACCCGCGGCTGTTCGCGGGAAATGCCGGCGAAATACTGATCCAGGGGAAAGGCCGGGTGGTAGCGGGTGATCGATTCGCCGGTCCGCAGCCGCAAATAGTCGTCGGTCGGCAGTTCCACGAACAGCTGGGTGGTCGGCACCGCCTCGATGGTGTTGCCGTCGCGATCGAAAACGGCGACCGCGAGCATCCCCTTCTGCCGGGCGCTCATCAGGAGCGCAGTGAGCGGGGCGAACGGATTCGGCCCGCCGCGGGCCTCGCTCTCCGCCACCTGCTGCAGCGCCATCGGGTAAAGCACGGCGGCGTCGCGCTCGATGATCTTCAAATGAATCTCGTCGCGCAGATCGGCCCGGAACCAGATGACCATGGCCGAGAAAATGACGATCAGCACGCCGCCCGCGGACAGCGCGGCGGACATCTGGCGGGAGGCGTATCGCGGCAACAACGGCACGGAGGGAGGAAACGGGATGATCAGCGCATCTGAATCCCGGCCGGAAGCGGCAGGGCCAGCTGTTCGACGGCGCTGCCAAAGAGGAGGCGGCGTTGTTCGGGTGAGAGCCCGGGCAGCAGCACCGCCGCCTGGTAGTCGCGGTATTTGTCCCAGATTTCCTGCTCCTGCCGGGCGCTCTCGAAGTCCTTCAGGAGGTCGTCGATTGATTTCTGATCCGTCGGCCGGTTCGTCGCGCGCCCATATTCAGAGAGCGCCTCGCGAATCGCGGCGCGCTCCGCATTCAGTTCGCCGAGGAGCGCGCTCTGCCGACGGTTGAACTCCTCGACCGATACCCGCGGCTTCGCCGGGCGCACCACGGGGCTCGCCGTCTCGCGCGCCGGGGCTGGCGGTTCGCCCCCCTCTTCCACCTTCCCTGGAGTCGGGTTCCGCTCGGTCGTTCGCGAGGGATCGGCCAGCAGGGCGTGGAGGGTCTTGAGCACGGCGAGCTTGTGGCCGCGGTAAACGGCGATCCGGGCCATGATCTCCGGCGGCAAGGGAAACTGCGCGGGCGGTCCCGGCGCGTTCGGCATCGCCACCAGTTCACGGCGAATCTCCTCGGCTTGACCCTCCAGGGCCGCGAGGCGTGGAGCCTGGTCGGCCGCCAGGCGCTTCAACGCCTCGAGGCGCCCGACTGCATCGATCGCGCTTCCGCGCCGCAGGGTGTCACACAGTTCCGTGATCAGGCCCTGCTTTGCGACGGCGTACTCACTCAGCCTCCGGGCCAGCGCCGCCGATAGATTCGCTGCCAGGCGGATCCTCGCCGGTTCGGGGGAAAAATACAGCAGCCACCCTTCCTGTGGGGCAGACCTTGTCCCGGGCGGCGCGTTGGCCGCCGCCCTCAGCTCGATCGCCGCGGCAAGCAGCAGCCGTCGCTGCCCGGCCGAGAGGCCTTCCCCAAAGAAGGCGATGCCGTGCATGGCCTCGGCTTCGAGCTGCAGTTCCCCGGGCGTCGCCGGCGCCCTCCGCTCCGCGGGCAGATGCCAGCCGGCCTTGTCGGCGGAAGCGCCGTCGCCCGCCCGTGTCTCCGCCAACCAGGCCAGCCGCAGTTCGCCGCGGATTCTCTCCGCCACGGCTTCCAGTGCCACAATTCTCGGTGCTTGCTCGCGCGCGAGAGTGCCGAGTTCTTGTTCCCGCCCGGCCGGATCGACGCCCTTGAGGCCGGCGAGGCCCGCCCGCAGTTCATTCTGGAGCGCAATTTTCGCGGCACGGTAGGCCTCGAGCTCCGCGCGCAATTCCTTGGTAAGGTCGCCTGCGAGCAGCCGTACTCCGAGAAATGGATAAAACCACTCGTCCACATAGGCTGCCAGCTCCGGCGGCGCGGGCGCGCGCGGCGCCGGCCGGCCCAGCACTGGGTAATCCGCGCCGAGGGGCGGCGGCACCGGCGGGAAGAAATAGATCAGCGGCTCGGACCCGGGCGGAAGCGAATAGTAGTAGTGGGATGCGGAGGTGTTGTTAAAACGCAAGAGGTCGAACTGGTCGACCGAACCCTGCGAGTCGTCCCCCGCCTCGCGCTCCGGGGGTTCCTCGGCCGCGTGAGACGACCTGGTGGCTGGCACCGCGAGCAGGGCACCAAGCAGGATTGCCGGCAGCATCGCCAAGAACGGCGCGCGCCGGGGGGGGCGATTCAAGATCGGAACAGGAGTGATGGCCTTCATGGGCTTTCGCGCGTCGGCCGGTACTCGGCCGTGGAGAGCGGGGAAACACTCCTCTGCATCGGCGGTGCCAACTGGTTTGCGCGGCTCACAATGCGCTTCCGATCAACCTCTTGATGCGCGGACCGCGGATCGGCCCGGCCGACACGGGCTCGGCGTTGGCCGAAGGCAGCCAATTCTCGGCGGCACGCCACCGGCCCTCGCCCCTCTCCGTCCTTCGTTCCGCATGCCTCGTTCCTCCACTGACGGATCCGTTCACGGGCAGGATTTGCCTCCATCGAGACGATAACGCAGGAACGCGCGGGTTACGCCTAGACGCCGGGCGGCGGCGGAAATATTGTGGTGGGTGGCCCTCAGCGATTCCTCGACGAGAGCATCGATCACGGCGTCGATCGAAAAGCCCTCGTCGGGCAGCTGCCAGCCCGGATTGCGCCAGCCGGCCGGTTGCGCTGCGGGCAGCGGCCCGAGGTGCGCAAAGTCGAGCGCCGCGCCGCGGGCGAAGATCACTGCGCTTTCGATTTCATGCGCCAATTCGCGGGCGTTGCCCGGCCAGCGCTGAGCCAGCAGGCGCGCCTGGCCCTCCGGCGAGATGGTCAGACCCTTCAGCCGATGCCGCCGGGCGATCCGGTCCAGCAGGTGAGCGGCCAGCGCCACAATATCCTGACCCCGGTCGCGCAGTGGCGGCACGACGATCTGGAGCAGGCGCAGTCGGTGATACAGGTCCTCCCGGAAGGTCCCAGCCTCAACCATGTCGGCCAGGGGCTGGTTGGAAGCGGCAATGAGGCGCACATCGATGCGAATCTCCTTGGTCGCGCCCAGGCGTCGGATGGCGTGATCCTCGACCGCCGCCAGCACCTTCGCCTGCGTCGCCGCGGCGAGGGCGCCGATCTCATCCAGGAAAAGCGTGCCGCCGTCGGCCGCCTCAAACAGCCCGATCCGGGCCGTCCGCGCGTCCGTGAAGGCGCCCCGCTCGTGACCGAAAAGTTCGGACTCCGCCAGTGTCTCCGGCAGCGCCGCGCAGTTGACTGTGATGAAGGGGCGCTGGCTCCGCGGCCCCTGCCGGTGGATCCAGCGCACGAGCAGGCTCTTGCCCGTACCCGTTTCTCCCTCGATCAGGATCGGCGGCAGACCGTGCTCGAGCCGCCGCTCTGCGGCGAGAATCGTCTCCAGCCGCGCGCGGATCGGCGCGAGGCTCTCGCCGAAGAAAAGCTCGTCGCCGCTCCTCGTCGACTGCTCGCTGGCGCGAAACGCGTCCCGCCGGGCGCCGCCGCGCCTCTCGCGGCAGCGTGCGAAAACGAGGGGCAGTTCCTCCGGCGCGAACGGCTTTGCCAGGTAATCACCCGCGCCCAGCCGCATGGCCTCGACGGCTTCCTTGACACCCCCGAAAGCGGTCATGACCACCACGGCGGTGTTTTCCGAAAAGGCTCCGGCGCGCAACAAATCAAACGCCTCCCCGTCCGGCAATTGCAGATCGACCAGCGCGAAATCGAAGCGGATTCCGGCCAGCGCGCGGCGGGCTTCTTCGATGGTCGCGGCCTCGGTCACCCCTGCACCGAGGGCGCGCAGGTGGGCGGCCAGCCGGCGGCGAAGCACCGCATCATCTTCAAGCAAGAGCAGTTCGCATCCCACCGGAAGCTCGGTGTCGACAGCCATGAAGTCCACGATGCGAGCGAAACTGGTGCGGCCTTCAACACTATTCGCAGTGACGCGACCACCGGCGTTGCGGTGAGCCCTGGCTGGCTGCGACCAATCGCAGACAGGGCCGGGATCGATTCTGGCGGTGAACAGCCAACCGCTCGACAACAGCTGCCAAACCGGCTGGCCTGGGAAATCGTTAGATTCTACCAGTGAACGCCTTGGAACAACAAGCAGCGCCGTGGCATGGGGCTTGCAATGAAAGTGCATTGGGTATTTCCATGATCTTCGCTCATCTCCGGCCTGTTGCCCCTCCCGCTTCCCAACCGCCGACCCCAGTGATTCACAAGCTCCGCGGATTCCCACCCCATTTTACGCACGAATACGGCTCCTTGGCCCTGCGACTGCCGAAAGCCGCGCCATCCCGACCGCGCAGGGAGATCAAAGCGCCTGCGCTGCGCCCTCTTTTCCGGCTGTGGCCGCTGGCCTTGCTCTGCCCGGCGGCGCTCGGCGCCGCGTCCGACCCAATCGAGACGGTCGGAAAGGTCGCCACCGAGTGGGTCAAGACCCGGGCGGAGACGGTGCGTCTGGAGAATGACTGGGCCGCACAGAAGGAGCTCCTGGAGTCGGCGGTCAATGCCTTGAGCGAACGTGCCGCGAGGCTCGAAGACGAGCGGGACAACCTGTTGGCGAAGACCGCCAAGGACCGCGGCGAGCTCGAAACGCTGCAGGCCAGGAACAAGACCGCCGCCGAAGGCGTCAAGGCGGTCGAGGCCCGACTGAAAGCCGTCAGCGAGAGCCTCGTGAAGCTCCGTCCTTCGTTCCCCCCCCGCCTGTCCGCCGCCCTGGAAATGTCTTACCGGAGTCTGGCCAACGATGACCTGACGCTGGCGGAGCGCATGCAGCTCACCATGACCGTGCTCAATCGCTGCGTACAGTTCAACCGGACCGTGGTCGGCGGCGAAGAAGTCCTGACCATCGATGGCGAAGGCGGCGCCAAATCGTTCGAGGTGCTTTACTGGGGACTGAGTCATGGCTACGCCCTGGATCGCGCAGGCGGCAAGGCGTGGTTCGGCTCGCCCGGGCCGCAAGGCTGGCATTGGGAAGTTTCACCGCAGGCGGTCCGGCCGGTGACCGAACTGCTCACCATTTACCACGACAAGGCTGAACCCGAGTTTCTCGCGGTTCCAGCCCGGCTGAGTCATCCCCCGCCGGCAGCACCTCACCCCTAGCCTCTCATGCACGCTCGAATCCTTCCTGGATTGCTGTCCTTGGCCCTGCTGGGGGTAACCGTCCGCGGGGCGGAAACTTTTGATGAGGCGATGGCGCGCGCAGCCGCGGAATATGGGACGCGCCTGAAACAGGCCGGCGACGAGCTGGCCCAGACCCGCGAGAAGATCGCCCGGGAGAAGGCGCCGCTGCTCAAGGCGATGCGGGCGGCGGAGGACCGGATCGTGGCTGCCGACACCCAGATCACTCGGATCGAAACGGGCCGGGAGCACTCCGCGGAGCAATTTCGGCAGGCGGCAAGGGATACCGAGGCGCTGCGCAAGAATGTGAGCTATGCGGCCACGCTGGCCCACGACAGTCTGCGGGCTTACAGCGAAGGGCTGGCACCCGGGGAACAGCCCCTGGTGGCCGAGGGGCTGCAGGCCCTCCAACGAAAGGTGGATGATGCCGCGGTGACCCTGGACGGGCTGGCGGCGGTCGATTCGGCCGAATTCCTCCTGGCCCGGATCCGGCAGGCCCTGGGCGGCTACACGGCCTCGGGAAGCGCCATGCTGGACGACAGCAATCGCGTCGTCCAGGGCACCTTTGCCTTCATCGGTCCCGAGACGTTCTTCCGATCGGAGGCAGACGGCGGGGCCGCCACGGTGCGGTCGCGCGAGGGCTCGGACTATCCCATCGCCTATCGCCTCGCGGCGTGGAAGCCGGCGGAGGCCGAGGCGTTTTTTGCGGGGCGGATGGGCACGATCATGGCCGATGCGTCCGCCGGCAAGGCGCTCCAGCTCAAGGAAACCAAGGGCACGCTGGTGGAGCATATCAACAAGGGCGGGGTGATCGCCTATGCGATCCTCGGGGTCGGCCTGCTCGCCGCGTTCATGATCGTGCAGAAGATGCATGACCTCTCGCGGATGGCGGTGGACAAACCGGAGAACGTGCAGCGCTTCGTCGCCCTCGTCGCCCGCGGCGCGGCCAACGAGGCCCGGGGGGCGGCCGGATCGCTCCAGGCGACCACGCGCGAGCTCTTCACCGTGGGGTTGCGGCATCTCGACCAGCCCAAAGAGATCCTGGAGGAACACCTCTACGCCGTCCTGCTCCGGCAGCGGCTGCATTATGAGCGCCGGCTGCCGTTGCTGGCCGTGATCGCCGTCGCGTCGCCGCTCATGGGCCTGCTCGGAACCGTGACCGGCATGGTGAGAACCTTTGCCTTGATTACCGTGTTTGGGACCGGCAACGCCGGCAAGCTTGCCGGGGGCATCTCCGAGGTGCTGGTGGCGACGGAACTCGGCCTGATGGTGGCCATCCCGACACTCGTGGCGCATGGGTTCCTGGCCCACCGGATCCAGAAGAACCTCTCCCTGCTTGAGCGCTACGCGGTGGAATTTGTCGCCGCCGCCGAGTCGTCCAAGCACACCGTGAACGCGGAGGAGCCGGCCACCCCATGAACGCGCTGCTGGTTCTGATCCAGAAGGGCGGACCGGTGATGTTCGTGATCATCGCACTCTCGGTGGTCCTCTATTCCCGGTGCTTCCTGCTGATCCTCGGCCTGCGGCAGTCGCGCCACCGGCTCAACCGGGCATCACCGCTTTCGCCGGCGGAGCTCCCGGAGCTGCGGCGGCGCCAGCAGGAAATCCAGGACGGCTTCCGGAACCAGCGGGCCGCCCTCGGGGCGATGATCGCGGCCGCTCCGCTGCTGGGCTTGCTCGGCACCGTCAGCGGCATGACCAAGACCTTTGACAGCCTCGCGGCGCGGGTGGGCCAGCAATCCATGGAGAAGCTCGCCGGCGGCATCTCGGAGGTGTTGGTGGCCACCGAGTCCGGCCTGGCGGTCGCGATCCCGGCGCTGCTGATCGTTTATCTCGCCCAGCGCGAGGTGCACTTGCAGTTGCAGAAGCTGAATCGACTCGAGGAAAGCGTTCACGGAGACCTGGCATCATGATCGGGCGGATGCGCAGTCAGCGGGGATTCGAAACGACCCATATCGATATGGTTCCGATGGTCGACTGCGTCATGGTGCTGCTGATCTTCCTGATGATCAGCAGCGCCTTCGTGAACGACCCGGGCATCGAGGTCCAGCGGCCGGACGTGAGCGGCACGCAGACGTCGGACCAGAACATCCTGCTGCTGGCAGTTTCAGCCGACAACCGGATCTATTTTGACGGCCAGGAGATCCGCACGGACCAGGTGGCGGAGCTCCTCAAACAGGCGGCGATCGGCCGGTCTCCCGCGCTGGTGATCCGGGCTGATCGCGCTTCGAGTCATGGCGTCTTCGCGGCGGTGTATGCCGAGGCGAAGCGCGCCGGAATCCAACACGTCCAGTTCGCGACCGCGAGGAGCGATGCACCCTGACGAGGCCGGCCATGATTGACACCCTGTCCCTGGTGCGGAAGCGGAGCGATGCCGGCAGCGCAGCGCACAGTGTCCTGAGCGTGCTCCTGGGGGCCGGATTCACCTTCGGCCTGTTTTGGGGCGTGGCCCACTACGCCCGGGTCGCGCCGAGCGATCCGCTGCCCGCCATCGACGATCTCCACTCCGTCGCCCTGCCCGTCCAGCCGCCGCCCCCACCTCGCACCACGCCGCCCGAAACCGAGCCGGCATTCGCGCCCGCGAACGTGGTGGATTTCGAGCCCGGTGCCTCGGACAGTCCCGTCAAGATCGGCGTCGTCGTGCCGAACCTGGACGCGCTCGTCCCGACACCCCCGCAGGCGCTGCCCGCGTTGCTCCAGGTCGGGTCGCTCCGCGGCGAATTCAAACCCCGCACCGACGCCTTTCTCGACGCGCAGCGCATCTTTCAGCAGAGCGAGGTGGACCGCATCCCGGTGGCGCTCTATCGCCCCCCGCCCCCCATCTCGCGGCGCCATTTCAAGGATGTCGACCGCATCCGCATCACGCTGCTGTTCGTCGTCGAGGCGAATGGCTCCATCACCAACGTCCGGGTGGTGAAATCCTCGGAGATTCCCGACGTGGATGCCATCGTCATCGACACCGTCCAGAATGAGTGGGGTTTCACTCCCGCCACCAAGCGGGGCCGGAAGGTCCGGTGCCTCATGCAACAGCCCTTCACCATCATGCTGCCGTCCGCCTCGAAGTTCCATATGTGAGCCATGAAGAACATCGCGCGGTACGCATACCTTTTCCTCCTGCTGCCGGTCCTTGGCCTGGGCGCCGGCTCGAATCCCCAGCTGGACCCCAAGCGGATCGTCAACGAATCGAACGGATTCTTGAAGGAACGCGAGCCGGAGATGACGGCGGAGGAGTACGCGCTCTACGAAAAGGTCGCGACGATGCTGCCGACCCAGCCGGAATTCGCGCTGAAGCTCCTCGAAGCGATGGTGAACGAGAAGGAGCCGCCGAGCCCGGCCTTCGAGTTCATTCTCGGCAATGTCTATTTTTCCACCGGTCAGACCGATCGTGCGGAAGCCAGCTACCGGAGCGCCATCAACCGGTACCCGACGTTCCTCCGTGGCTGGAGCAATCTCGGCGTGCTCTATTACACCGCCGACAGATTCACCGAGGCGATACCCTGTTTCTCGAAATCCATCACCCTGGGGGACCGCGACCCGACGACGTTTGGCCTGCTCGGCTACTGTCTCGAACGGACGGGCAACGTCGTCGCGGCGGAGATGGCCTACATGCAGGCGCTCGCCGGCGACCCCGCCAGCGCAAACTGGATGGAGGGGCTGTTGCGAATCTACGTGCAGGGAAAGCAGTATGCCCGGGCGGAATCGCTGGTGAAGAATCTCATCAAGGACCATCCCGCGGAGACCCGGCACTGGCTGACCTATGCGAATATCCTGCTGGCGGACAACCGGAAGCTGGAGGCGATCGCCCTGCTCGAGGCGTCCGCGACCACGGGGGTCGCCGGGACGGAAGAGCTTGCGCTGCTGGCCGACCTCTACGCCGAGCAGGGCCTCTACCGCGAGGCCCTGGCGATCTACCAAAAGGTATTGGTCCCCTCCCCGGCGCTGGGGGAGCGCAAGCTGCTCACCTTCGCTCAGGCGCTCATTGCCGGCGGACGGGCGCAGGAGGCCCAGGCCGTATTGGCTGCGCTACCCAAGGAACTCACGCCCGAGGGCCGGCTCACCTGGCTCCAGGCCCGATCCGACCTGTTTGCCGCGCAGAAGAAATGGCCCGAGGCGCGCCAGGAACTGCAGGAGCTGCTGAAGCTGGCTCCGTTGAACGGCAAGGCGCTCTTGAGTCTTGGCTTTGCCTATGCCGCAGAGGGGGATACTCCGCGGGCCACCTTTGCCTTCGAAGCGGCTGCCAACACCCCCGGCGGCGCCTATCGCGCCTGCCTCGAGCTGGCCAACATCGAATTGAGGAATCGTCACTACGACAAGTGCGTGGAATACCTCGACAAGGCGCTGCACATCGAGAAGACGCCGGCAATCGAGGACTACCTCGCCCGGGTCAAGACACTAACCGCCAAATCGGCAGACTAAGACCATGAAAACCATATCGCCATTGATTGCCCGCTCCGCCGCCTTTCCCGGTCTGATTTCATCCCTGATCGTCCTCTTCGCCGCCGCGCCTGTGCCCGGCGCCGCCGCCCCGGAAGCCGCTGCCCCGCAGCCGAAGACTCACACGTTGTTCATGGGCGCGGATCTGGAGGTCCAGGTCAGCCAGGGCTTCTCCCGCGTGCGGGATGTTGCCGGCGAGACGTTCCTCGTCAGCGCCGATGGGAAGGAACTGTCGGTCCCCATGAATGGAGGCCCGGTGAACCTCCGGGTCCAGCAATCGCTCAAGCTCACGCCGGCTTCCGCCACGATCGCCAACCTCAAGGGCGAGCGCGCTTACACGCCGGCGAATGACCCCGGCAAGAGATTCATGCGGGAGCAGCCGGGCACCAATGCCCAGGACATGATCGCCCGGGCCGACGGGGCCTACATGGTCATTTCGAACCTGGCAGCGGCCGGAGGGACTGCATCTGGGGGAGGCGCCAGCGGTCCAGGCGGGATGCCGATCGCCTCCGGCGAGGTGCAGGCCGCGCGGAACGTCGCCGAGAACGCGGGAGCCGCGACGTTTGCCGAGGGCAACAATATCGGCAACTACGTCACGAAAATGCAGGGCGAATTGGCGCAGGAACTTTTCGATGCGATGGAGGTGACGTTTGAGGTATCCTCCGAAAAACCGCTCACCGCACCCTATGTCTTGATCATCGCCCGCTACCATGAAAAGGACGCCAAGCCGGTCAAATCGCGGAACTGGATCTACGCGAAGGCACTGGCCCCGATCGATCAGAAACCGCGGAAAATCCAGGTGAAGGCGGCCGGGTTTCCCCCGGGTTTTGTGATGGAGGATTTCAAAGTCCACCTCTACGACCACGGCCAGGAGCTCGCGACCAACGTGGCCGACCGACGGGTGCCGCTGACGCGCGACGAAGCCTTCCAGTATGTGATGATTGACTATGTCAGCAGCCATAAGGACGCGACCCTCCCGCCGACCCCGGCCATGGGCAAGTTGCCCGCGGACCTGCGGAGCCGGCTCACGAGTGGACAGCTGGCACAAACGCTCTTTGTCAGGGTCGGCAAAGACGGGCTCCCGGCGGAGTCCTTTGTCGATGCCGCCTGTTCGCAAAAGGTCACGGACCCCTACCTGCAATCGGTGGTCGCGGACATCCGGTTCAAGCCCGCCCTGGAAAAGGGCAAGGCGGTCGAAGGGATCGCCCAGCTGAATTTCAGCGACTTGAGCCTGTAGGCAGGGGTCCGATCGGATCGGCTGCCCGCCACCCGCCAAGCCGGAGCGTGCGCATGGATCGGCCCATGGCGCCGGGCGCCGCCGTCATCGAAAAACTCCGTGACGCAGCGCCCCGTCGTCCCAATATTCCGGACATGCTCCGATCGCTCTCGCGCTGGGCGCTGCCCGCGGCGGCCGGCCTACTGGTTGGCGGCGTTGCCTGTCACAGCGTCTCTCGACCCAGGATTTTCTCCGACTGGCCCGCCGGCGCCGCGCCGCAGGAAATCGGCAAACGCGTGGCGGAGAATTTCTCGGCCCGCCCGCTCCGGTACGAAACCGACCCGGCGCACCCGACGGTCATCTACCCGGAAGTCTGCGCCTGGTGCGGCGCGCTCGCCGTCGCCGAGTTGACCGGTGATCAGGAACTCCAAGCCCGACTGATCAAGAAATTCGATCCCCTGCTCACGCCGGAGGGCGCCGCCCATCTGCCGTCACGCGCCCACGTGGACGATCGCGTGTTTGGCGCGGTCCCGTTCGAGATCCACCGGCTGGCCAAGGACCCGAAGCATCTGGCGCTCGGGCGGGGCTTCGCCGACCTGCAATGGGAGAAGACCACGCCGGACGGCATCACGGCTGAGGCCCGCTACTGGATCGATGACATGTACATGATCACGATGCTGCAGGTGCAGGCGTACCGCGCCACAGGCGACGCCCGGTACCTCGATCGGGCGGCCCGGACCATGGCAGCTTACCTGGACCGGTTGCAGCAGCCGAGCGGTCTGTTCTATCACGCCCCCGATTCCCCGTTCTATTGGAGCCGCGGCAACGGTTGGGTGGCGGCGGGGATGACCGAGTTGCTGCGCGAGCTGCCCACACGGCAACCCCAGCGCGCGCGCGTCCTGGCGGGCTACCACCAGATGATGGCCGCGTTGCTGAAGTATCAGGGCGCGGACGGCCTCTGGCGCCAGTTGATCGACCATCCCGAGGCCTGGCCGGAGACCTCCGGAACGGGCATGTTCGCCTATGCGATGATCACCGGCGTGAAGCAGGGCTGGCTGGATGCCGCCACTTACGGACCGGCTGCGCGCGCGGCCTGGTTGGGCTTGCTCCAGTACCTGGACCCGGACGCCAACGTCGGCAACGTCTGCGTCGGCACGAGCAAGGGTCACAGCGTCGAGTATTACCTCGCGCGTCCGCGCCAGACGGGCGACCTGCATGGTCAGGCGCCGATTCTGTGGAGCGCAGCGGCGTTGCTGCGTTAGCCGGGTGCCCCGCCTTGGCGGCGGAATGAGTTTCCCCTGCGCGGCCGAATACCCTATTCTCGTGCTCATGCAGCCGTTCCGCTACCATGTGTTCGTTTGCGAGCAGCGGAAGCCGGAGGGACTTCCCTGCTGCGCGGCGCGCGGTGCCGCCGAGGTCATCGACGCGCTGCGCCGGGAGATCGCGGCGCGGCATCTGCTCGATCTCGTCCAGGTGACGCCCTGCGCGTCGCTGGGCCTGTGCGAACGGGGCCCCAATCTGGTCATTTATCCCGACGGCGTCTGGTATTCGGGGGTCGGCGTTGCCGACGTGCCGGAGATCGTGCACGAACATTTCGAAGGCGGGCGCCCAGTGCAGCGCCTGCTGAACCACGATGCGGCGGCGGTCAAGCGCGAGATCCTGGAAAACCGCGGGCGCGCGGTCGCGGCGCAGCAGGCGCGCGAGGCCGCCGGGGCCCTTCCCGAGGACCTCCTGGCCATGTTCCGCGGCTACCAGGAAAGCCGCGTGCTGCTTTCCGCCATCGAGCTCGATGTGTTCACGGCCGTGGCCGGCTCCGGCGAGGAGGCCACCGCGGCGGAAATCGCCGCCGAGCTGAAGACCGACGCGCGCGCAACGGGCCTCCTCCTCAACGCGCTCGTCGCCCTCGGGCTGCTCACGAAACACGCCGAGGCCTTCGCCAACACCGCCACCGCCCGCCGCTACCTCGTGGCCGGCTCTCCCGCTGATGCCCGCCTCGCCTTGCGCCACAACCTCAGCCTTTGGACCACCTGGTCGAGCCTGACCCAGTGTGTGCACGAGGGCCACGCCGTCCGCCAGCGCGAGATGGTGGAGCGGGGCGAAGAGTGGGTCGCGCCTTTCATCGCCGCCATGCACCGGAATGCCGCCCTGCGCGCGCCGCTGGTCGTGGAGGCGGTGGGCGCCGGGGGCGTCCGGCGCCTGCTGGACGTGGGCGGCGGTTCGGGGGCCTACGCGATCGCGTTCGCCCGGGCCAATCCCGCGCTGCAGGCCGTCGTGTTTGATCTCGCCGCCGTGGTGCCGATCGCGGCGCGCCACATCGCGGAGGCTGGCCTCACGGGTCGTGTGACCACCCGGATCGGCGATCTGCGCGCGGACGCCTTGGGGTCGGGCCACGACCTGATCCTGCTCTCGGCGATCTGCCACATGTTGAGCCCCGCGGAGAATCGCGATTTGCTGCGGCGGGCGTTCGCCGCCCTCAATCCCGCCGGCCGCGTCGTCATCCAGGACCACATCATGAGCGCGGACAAGACCAGTCCGCGCGCGGGCGCGCTGTTTGCT
The DNA here is from genome assembly GCA_035519475.1 of Opitutaceae bacterium. GTDB lineage: Bacteria > Verrucomicrobiota > Verrucomicrobiia > Opitutales > Opitutaceae > Fen-1467. Next base: position 74,344 of record DATIWI010000056.1, on the reverse strand, counting down.
CTCAATATGCTCGTCGGCACCGCCGGCGGCAGCACCTACGCCGGAGACGAATATGCCGATTGGCTGCGGCTGGCCGGCTTTGTCCAGGTGCGCCATGTCCCTCTCGCCGGGCCGAATGATCTGATGACTGCCCAACGACCGTAGGGCGGCGGACTTCTGTCCGGTTGGGGCCGCGCGCGGTATCTCCCGCGACGTTTTTGCTCGCCCGAGCGGCCAAAATTCCCCTCTTTCGGCGCATGTTTGCACCGAAGTTCCGACTGCTTCTGGCCGCAGTCCTCTCCCTCGCCGCGGGCACTGCGCCGTCGCCGGCCGCCGCCCCCCGCAAACCCGCTCCGACCCCGGCAGGCGCCATCGATCCAAACGCCTTTCGCAGCGCCATCGTGGTCGACGCGGCGACCGGGCGCGTGCTGTTCGAGCAGAATGCCGACGTGCAGAATCCGCCGGCGAGCGTCACGAAGCTGATGACCTTTCTGATCGTCAGCGAGAAGCTCAAGCTGGGCGAGCTGGCCCTGAATACCCCGGTGACCGTCCCGCGCGAGGCGGCGAAGATGGGGGGATCCGAGGCCTGGCTCGTGGACCGCGAGGTCGTCTCGGTTGAGGAGCTGCTCTACCTGCTGATGGTGCAGTCGGCGAACGACGCCGCCATGGCCCTGGCCATGCACACCACCGGCTCGCGGGAGGCTTTTGTGGAGCTGATGAACCTCCGGGCGCACGACCTCGGGATGGCGCACACCGAATTCCACTCGCCGCACGGTTTGCCGCCCAGCCGCGGTCAGGAGCCGGATCTCTCCACCGCGCGCGACCTCGCGATCCTCAGCCGCAAGCTCATCGCCGAGACGGACATTCTCCGGTACACTTCGACGCGCGAGCATGAGTTCCGCCACCAGAACGGCGTGGTCAACAAATTCCGCAACCACAACCACCTCCTCGGGCTCGTGCCCGGCTGCGACGGGCTGAAGACCGGCTGGTACCAGAAGGCGGGCTATTCGCTCGCCGCCACGATCCAGCGCGGCGGCCGCCGGATCATCGCGGTGATTCTGGGCAGCCCCGAGCGGAAGCTGCGCGACACGGTGACCACCCAGCTGATCGAACGGGGCTTCGCCGCGCTGCCGCCGCCGGCGGCGCCTACCCAGGCGGTCACTGCCACGCTGCCCGTTGCCACGCCCGCCACCCCGGCGGCAACTGCTCCCTCCGCGACGGCCCCCAACCCGCCGCCGCCCGCCGGCAAGGACTCCTCCGGCATCAAACTCGTGCCGCTCAAACCCGACGAACTGAAGCAGCCGCCCGCCGCGACAACCGAGCCCCCGGAGGCGGTCCACGTAGACATTCCCGGCGCGAAGAAGTAAGCGCAACCTCCCGCGCTCCGCGTCAGTGCTCCAGCAGCACCACGAGGACGCCCAGCAGGCTGAACAAGCCGCCGAGCAGGCCCGCCTCGTGACGTTCGAGCCGCCGCACCTTCGCCTTCTCCAAGCCCAGCAGGGTCAGCCAGGTGAACAGCGCCATGCCGGCCAGGGCCGCGACCGCGAGAATGGCGCTCAGCAGCGCGAAGCCCCGCCACCCGAACCGCACGCCCGACAGATAGACCGGCAGGAATCCTTCGCAGGGGGACAGCGTCAGCATGACGAACAAACCGCTCATGGCTGCCCAGTCGCTGGTCCGTGATGACACAAGCGCGCTGTCCTTCATCTCCTCCTCCCAGTGGCTCCGTTCGTTCTCATGCCCGCATTCCGCGCTCGGATGATGCTGCCCGCCGGGGGGATGGTGGTGACAGACGCCGCCGCCCCGCCACTGGCGCCAGAAATAGTACAGCCCGACCCCGACGAGAAAGACGCCGATCACCCACGGGAAATATTCCCCCACCCGCTCATCGAGCTGAAAGCCGAACCAGGCAATGGCCAAGCCGAGCAGGCTCGTCACCGCCACGTGCCCGAGGCCCGCGCAGAGCGTCACCCCCACAGTCTTGGCCCGGCTCCAGCCGCGGGCGCGCGCCACCAATACGAAGGGCAGCCAGTGCGTCGGAATCGCCGCGTGGAAGAACGCCACGGTGAAACCCGTGGCGGCGATCGTGGTGAGAACAGCGGAATTCATGGACCGGCGGTCAGCGCGGCCGCGGACGCCGCACCCCGAGCGGGACGCTGGACCAGCGCCTTCGTGACTCCAACTCTTTTTCCATCGCGGCGGCAGACCGCCGTCGAACGTTTTGCTCGGTCATCCTACGCGACCCGTCAAGGGCTCCGCTGCTCCCCGGCCGGAATAACGTTTGCCCCGCGGACGCCCAGCGGGCAAAGAAACCTGCGCGTGCATTTGATCCTGCAGCCTCCCGCGGATCCCCTCGCCTAATCGCGCCATGACCTCCCGCGAACGCTTTCTGGCCGCCTGCGCCTGCCAACCCCTGGAGCGCCCCCCGCTCTGGATCATGCGGCAGGCCGGCCGCTACCTGCCCGAATACCGGGCGCTGAAGGCGCGGCATTCGTTCGCCGAGATGGTCCGCACGCCCGAACTCGCCCTCGAGGTCACGCTCCAGCCGCTGCGCCGGTTCGCGTTCGACGCGGCCATCCTGTTCTCCGACATCCTCGTCGTCCCGGCGGCGCTGGGCCAGGGTTACCGGTTCAAGGAGGAGGGTGGCATCGCGCTCGACTACCGGCTCGAATCGCGCATCCAACTCAACCGCCTGGCCGCCGGCCCGGTGAGGGCGGAACTCGCTTATGTGGCGGCCGCCCTCCGCCTCCTGCGCCGCGAACTCGCCGGCACCAAGGCCCTGCTCGGCTTCGGCGGTTCGCCCTGGACCCTTGCCTGCTACATGATCGAGGGCGGCGGCTCCGATGACTTTCCCCGGGCGCGGGGCCTGTTCCGCTCCGACCGCTCGCTCTTTGACGCACTGCTTGAGCGCCTGACCGCGGCCTTGATCGACTACTTTCAAATGCAGATCGAGGCCGGCGCCGACGCCATCCAGATCTTCGACACTTGGGGCGGTCTCGTCGCCGGGCCGGACTACGAGCCGGCGTCCCTCCAGTGGATTCGCCGCATCGTCGCCGCTCTGCCCGCTGGCTTTCCGGTCATCCTCTACGCCAAGGGCGCCGCCGCCCACCTTGCGGGGCAGGCCGCCGCCGGCGTGCCGGTGCTGAGCGTCGACTGCACCGTCGACCTGCCCGCCGCGCATGACCAGCTCGCTCAAGACCCAGGACTCAAGACCCAGAACCGCCGAGTCGCCCTCCAGGGCAACCTCGATCCGGCGCTCCTCGGCACGACGCCGGATCAGGTCCGCGTGGCCACGGCCCGGCTCCTGGAATCGATGCGCGGCCGCCCCGGGCACATCGTCAACCTCGGCCACGGCATCCGCCCCGACGCGAAACTCGAGTGCGTCGCCGCGCTGGTCGAAACCGTCACGTCGTGGCGCTGACGCCGCGCCCATGGCGACAATCCCCGAGTGCGCGGCCCGGCCGGCCACGATCACCGAAATCCTCCCGGGGCGCGGGCGTTATCGGGACGAGATGGACTGCCAGATTATCCACGACTCACTGCATGCGCGGAAGGGTTGGACCATTCCCTATTTGCTCTGGTCGGCTGGCTCCGCCGCCGGGTACGGTTCCGTTGCGGTCGGGGGACCGTGGCAGGGAAACCCGACGATCTTCGAATTCTACGTCGAGCCCGCGTTTCGGGCGTTTTCGGCCGATCTGTTTCGGGCCCTGCTCGCCACCTCGGGCGCGGCGCAAATCGAAACGCAAAGCAACGATCCCTTCCTGACCCCGATGCTGCACGCGTTCGCCAGCAGCGCGACCAGCGCGTCCATCCTGTTCCGCGACCAGGCGATCACTGCGCTCCCGGCGAACGGCGCCCTATTCCGGCGCGCGACCGAAGCCGACGACGCGCGGATGCCCCGGCAGGCGGTGGAGCCGATCGGCGACTGGGTGCTGGAAGCTGAAAATCGGATCGTGGCGACCGGGGGGCTCCTGTTTCACTACAACCGACCCTACGGTGACATCTACATGGAGGTCGCCGAAACTTTTCGCCGGCGGGGCTACGGCAGCTATCTCGTGCAGGAGCTCAAGCGCGTGTGCTACGAGCAAGGAAGCGTCCCGGCGGCGCGTTGCCGCACCGGCAACGCGGCGTCCCGCCAGACGCTGGAAAAAGCCGGATTCGTTCCCTGCGGTCACCTGCTGGTGGGTACGGAGCTCCAGACTGGCTCGGGCGCCTGAGTCCGCTTTTCCGTGGCGGGGCGCCGTAGAATAGGCGGGACTTTCGGCGGGACTTCCCCTGAAATTTCCCGGACCCAATGGCTGAGCCTGCGCAGAAATCGATCGCCATCGTTGGCGGCGGCGTCACCGGCCTGACCACCGCCTGGCGCCTGCATGCCCGCGGCTTCCGCGTCACGGTCTTCGAAACGGCCGACCGGTTCGGCGGGGCCGTGACCACGAGCGCGCGCGACGGCTGGCTGATCGAGTGCGGCCCGAACTCCCTGCTGGAATCGCCCGAGTTCGACCGGCTCGTCGCCGACCTGGGCCTGAGCGGGGAGCGCATCTACGCCGGCCCCGCGGCCAAGAACCGCTATCTCATGCGCGGCGGACGGCTGCTGCCGGTCCCGATGGCGCCACACCGGCTGCTCGCCACGCCGCTGTTTTCGCTGCGCACCAAGCTGCGCCTGATCACCGAACCCTTCGCCCGCGCGCGCGTGCGCCCCGCCGACGTCAGCCTTGCGACGCTGGTGCGCGATCACTTTGGCCAGGAGATCGTCGACTACGCGATCAATCCGCTCGTGGCGGGCATCTACGCGGGCGATCCGGAGAAGCTCTCCGCCCGGCACGCGTTCGCGAAGCTCTGGGAGATCGAGCAGCGCCACGGTTCCCTGATCCGCGGCCAGATCGCTGCAATGCGCGAACGCCGCGCCCGCGGCGAGGCGCCGGCTTCGCGCATCGTGTCGTTCACCCGCGGCCTGGAAACCCTGCCGGCCGCGCTCGCCGCGCGCCTCCCGCCCGGCGCGATCCGCACCGGCACCGCCGTCCTTAGCCTCTCCGCCGGCACTCCTTGGAAGGTCGTCAGCCGCCACGGCGGCCTCGCCGCCACCGATGAATTCGACGCCGTGGTGCTGGCGCTGCCCGCGGCCGCGCTGGCCCGCCTGCCCGTCGGCCCGGCCGAGGATAGGCCGCTGGCCGCGCTGGATGGGGTGGCCTACCCGCCGGTGACTTCGCTCTTTCTCGGATTTCGCCGGGAACAGGTCGCCCATCCGCTGGACGGATTCGGCGGCCTGGTGCCGGAGATCGAGCACCGCTCCATTCTCGGCGTCCTATTCTCCTCGACGCTGTTCCCGGGCCGCGCCCCGGACGGCCACGTGGCTCTGACCGTCTACGTGGGCGGCACGCGCCAGCCCGACCTCGGGCGGCTCCCGCCCGAGGCGCTGCGCCCGCGCGTGCTCGCGGATTTGCGCGACCTGCTCGGCCTCCGCGGCGACCCCGTCTTCGCCCACGCCACCTCCTGGCCCCACGCGATCCCCCAGTACAATCTCGGCTACGAACGCTTCCTCGACGCGATGACCCGCGCCGAAACCCGGCACGCCGGCCTGTTCATCGGCGGCCACGTGCGCGACGGCATCTCGGTGGCAAACTGCATCGCGGCCGGCCAGAGGCTGGCGAACGCGGCCGCCGCGTATCTGGCCCGGTAGACACCCCGGCCCGTCGTCCGGTTTTCGCCGCAAACGCGACCGGTTTTCCTCCAGCGGCGCCGGCGGCCGGCTTCGGCCCGCCGCAGCCCGCCTCTTCCCTTGACTCAGAGGGGACTTGGAGTAGCCTCACGCGCTTTTTCCGAAATGGCGCTGGACCTGAAAGACACGCTGCAGCTGCCGAAGACCGACTTCCCGATGCGCGCAAGCCTCGTGCAGCGCGAGCCGGCCCGCCTCGCGCATTGGGAGAAGATCGGCCTCTACGACGCCATCCAGGCGCGGCGCGCCGCGGCGCCGGCGTTCGTCCTGCACGACGGCCCGCCGTTCACCAACGGCGACGTCCACATCGGCACCGCGCTGAACAAGACGCTCAAGGACATCATTCTTCGCTACAAGTCGCTGCGGGGCTTCCGGACGCCGTACGTGCCGGGCTGGGATTGCCACGGCTTGCCCATCGAACAGAAGGTGACCCGCGGGCTCCAGGAAAAGAAGCGCCAGGTGACCACCGTCGAGCTCCGGCACCTCTGCGACGACTTCGCCGAGACGCAGATCGCCCGGCAGAAATCGCAGTTCCAACGTCTCGGGGTGCTCGCCGACTGGAAACACGAATACCGGACCAAGGCGCCCGGCTTCGAGGGCGATATCCTGCGCACCTTTGCCGCTTTCGTCGAACGGGGCTTGGTCTACCGGAGCAAGAAGCCCGTCTATTGGTCCATCCCGTTTGAAACCGCCCTGGCGGAGGCCGAGATCGAGTACAAGGATCATGTCAGCCCGTCGATCTGGGTCAAATTCGCCGTGCCCGCCGCCGAGGCGAAGAAATTCGGCCTGCCCGCCGACCAGCCGCTGTTCCTCGTCATCTGGACAACCACGCCGTGGACGCTGCCCGCCAACCTGGCCATCGCGGTGCATCCGTCCGTCGAATACGCGGTCGCCGACCTGGGCGCGGAGCGCATCCTCGTGGCGAAGGATCTGCTCGGGCCCGTGGCTGCGGCCGCCAAGCTTCCCGCGCCGCCCCCAATCGTCGCGGCCATCGACGGCGCGAAGCTCGAGCACCTGCAGGCCCGCCATCCGTTCATCGATCGCGCCTCGCCCGTCGTGCTCGCCGACTACGTCACTACCGAGAGCGGCACAGGCTGCGTCCACACCGCGCCGGGGCACGGCCTCGAGGACTATCTGACCGGCCTCAAATACGGACTCGAGATCTACTGTCCCGTCGGCGATGACGGCCGGTTTGTCGGCGATGGCCGTGTGCCCGCCGATCTCGTCGGCCTGACCACGCTCGAAACCGTCGACGATCTGGCCCGGAAGCGCACCTCGCCCGCGAACATCGCGGTGCTGAAGAAGCTCGAGGCCGCCGGCGCGCTGCTGGCCCACGGCCACTTCACCCACAGCTATCCGCACTGCTGGCGGTCCAAGACGCCCATCGTCTTTCGTGCCGTCGACCAATGGTTCGTGTCGCTCGACAAGGGTGGCGCGCGGCAGGCGGCGCTCGCTGCCATCGGCCGAGTGCAGTGGGTGCCGGACTGGAGCGAGGCGCGCATTCGCACCGCCGTGGAGTCGCGCCCGGACTGGTGCATCAGCCGCCAGCGCGCCTGGGGCGTGCCCCTCCCGGCGTTCTTCGATGCAGCCGGCAAGGCCTGGCTCGATGCCGGCGTCGTGCGCGGCATCGCCGACAAGGTCGCGGAGCGCGGCACCAATCTCTGGTTTGAAACGACGCCCGAGCAGTTGCTCGCCGGCGTGCAGCTCCCCGCCGGCTGGCCCGCGCCCGGCGAGCTCACGCGCGGCCGCGACACCCTCGACGTGTGGTTCGACTCCGGCTCGACCCATGCCGCCACGCTCCGGCGCCACCTCGGCGGCACGGACTGGCCGGCCGATCTCTACCTCGAGGGGAGCGACCAGCACCGCGGCTGGTTCCAGTCTTCGCTCTGGACGGGCGTCATCGCCCTGGGGGGACCGCCGTTTCGCTCCGTCCTGACCCACGGGTTCATCGTCGACGAGGACCGCAAGAAAATCTCCAAGAGCTCCACCTACGAAAAGCCACAGACGAGCGACGCCTACATCGCCGATTACGGCGCGGACGTCATCCGCCTATGGATCTCCTCGCAGAACTTCCGCGACGACGTCCCCATCTCCAAGGAGATCCTCTCGCACGTCGGCGAGACCTACCGCTCCCTGCGCAACACCCTGCGCTTCCAGCTCTCCAACCTCTTCGACTTCGATGCGGCCCGTGCCGCCGTGCCCGTCGGCCAGATGGACACGCTGGATCGCTGGGCCTTGCACCAGACGGCCGAGCTGCTGCACCAATGCACCGCCGCCTATGAGGCCTTCGAATTCCACAAGGTCTACCAGCTCTGCAACCAGTTCTGCGCGGTGACCCTCTCGGCCACCTACCACGACATCCTGAAGGACCGGCTTTACACTCTGGGCGCCGCCGATCCGCTGCGCCGCTCCTCCCAGACCGCGCTGCACCACGTCTTCCAAGCGCTGGTCCGCGCCTTGTCGCCGATCATTCCGTTCACGGCCGATGAAGCGTGGTCGTTTGCGACCGCCGGCTCCGAGTTCGTCGAGGATTCCGTGCACCTGCAGGATTGGCTCGAGGCTCCCCCGGAGTGGACGGACCCCGCGCTCGACGCGGACATCAGCCGGCTGCTCGCCCTCCGTGCCACCGTCAACGAACACCTCGAGAGCCTGCGCCAAGGCGGCGCCATCGGCAAGTCGCTCGAGGCGGCCGTCACCTTTACGGGCGCCCCCGGGAGCGCTGATTTCTCGGTGCTGGAGAAGTACCGCGATTTCCTGCCGGAGCTTCTCATTGTCTCGCACGTGAGTCTCTCCCCGGTCGCGGATGCCGCGCTGGCGATCGCCAGCCGTCACGCCCGCGACCTGGGCTTCGTTCGCTGCCCGCGCTGCTGGCGGTGGGTGCCGGCGCTCCAGCCCGCCCGGCAACCGGGACTCTGTCCTCGCTGCACCGCCGCCCTCGGCGCCTGACTGCTCCTCAACCTCGTCAACCTCCCCTTCCATCATGGCCAAAAACAAAAAGCCCGCCTCCGCCAAGAAGCACGCCAAGCCCGCTCCCGCCAAGCGACCCGCGCCCGCGGAGAGGAAGAAGCCCGCCGCCAAGCCCGCCCCGGCCGCCAAGGCGCACCCGGCGGCGCCGGCGGCCGCGAGTGCCGCCGACCTCAAGCGCCGCATCTTGGAGCGCAAGACCACCAAGCCCATCGCCTTCAGCCTCGACGAGGTCCGTGAGATCGCCAAGCGCAACGCCAAACGGGCCGCCCGCGCCGACGCCGCCCCGCCCTCTCCGTCCAAGGCCGCTGCGCCGCTCAAGGGCGCCAGCCGGCCGCCGCTCCCGCACCACATCAAGGCCGCCTCCTTGGCCGATATCCTCGGCTTCAATCCCGCGAAAACCCGCAAGCCGGCCACGGAGGAGGAGGAGTTCCCCGACGTGCCGGAGAAGTACCGTCGCTTTTACCGGCTGCTGATCGACCTGCGCAGCCACGTGCTGGAGTCGCTGGGCCAGCACTCCGAGGAAACGCTCAAGCGCTCGGCCAAGGAGGACGCGGGCGACCTTTCGGGCTACGGCCAGCACATGGCCGACGCCGGTACCGACACCTTCGACCGCGATTTCGCCCTCAGCTTGGTGTCCAGCGAGCAGGAGGCGCTCTCGGAAGTCGAGGCCGCCATCAAACGCATCCGCGACGGCACCTATGGGATCTGTGAGCTGACCGGCAAGCCGATCAGCCGGGACCGGCTGCTGGCCGTGCCCTTCACCCGCTATTCCGCCGAGGCGCAGAAGGAATTGGAGAAGACGAAGCATCATTCGGTGCAGCGCGCCGGCATCTTCGCCGACACCACCAGCGAGGAGGGCGGCAAGCTCATCGAGGAAGAGCCGGAAGAATGACATTTGCCCCGCCTGGTCCGGTGGCCCCGCCGGCCCCGCCGCCAACCCCCGCGGCCCCGCCGCCGCGCTCGAGGCTCGAGCGCTTTCACGCCTACCGCTGGTTGCTGGCGCTGGCCGCCGGGGTGTTGGTGCTCGATCAGGCGGTCAAGCTCTGGATCTGCGCCCGGCTGCCCTATCCCACCTACGGTCCGCCGCGGCACATCGAGGTCATCGATGGATTTTTCAACCTCGTCAATGTCGGCAACACCGGCGCGGCCTGGAGCCTCTTCAGCGGACGGAGCACCTTTCTCGCGCTGCTGGCCGTGGCAACCCTGGTCGCGATCTTCGCGTGGCGGCGCCAGCTCGGCCTCCGCCTGTGGCCCGTGCAGGTGAGCTTCGGTCTGCTCTGCGGCGGCATCGCGGGCAACCTCGCCGACCGCCTCTTCCATGGGCACGTCATCGATTTTCTGGACTTCCACTTCGGCAGCTACGTCTACCCCACCTTCAACATCGCCGATTCAGGCATCTTCGTCGGCGTGGTCATCTACCTGCTGCATTCATTGCGGCAGCCGCCGGAACCGCCGGGCGGCCGAACGGAACTGTCTTGATTGTTCGATCGCGGATCGGGGCTCGGACCGGCGGACGCCGCCCTGGGCCGTCGGAGCGCGGTCTCTTCCGGAGGCCCGCCCGTTGCACGGGCGCACCGTTGTCCTCACCCGATGAGGCCCGGCCAACCGGATGCCGCGAACCCGGCGCTTGCGTCGTTGTTGCGATCGAGGCATAATTGACGCAGGAAGACCGGCCCGTTTCCTCAGTCCTTTGTGCCGAGCAACAAGAGGCGTTGAAAATGGAAGAGCTGAAGTCCAATCCATTCACCCGGGAGAAGCTGACTGAAGACGTCTTGAAAGAGTGGCAAAATCTCATCGACTCGACGGCCGCAATCTTCGGTGTCCCGGCCGGACTGATCACGCGCGTTGACGGCAATCAGATCGAAATCCTCCTTTCCAGCGGAACGAAAGGTAACCCCTATACGGCGGGATATACGACGCATTATCCGGATTCCGGATGGTACTGCGAGCGCACGCTGAAGAGCAGGAAGCTGAATCTCATACCGAATGCGCTCCTGGATCCGGACTGGAAGGACAATGCCGCGGTGGTCGGGTTCAAGATGATCTCCTACGTCGGCCTGCCCATCCAGCGACCCGATGGCGGCGAATTCGGAACCGTGTGTTTCCTGGACAACCGGGCGAACCCCCACAATGACCTGCATATCAAACTGCTCCATCAGGTCACGAGGATGCTCGAACTGTCCCTGCGCATCATCTTCGACAAGGAGTTGATCGACCGGCAGGAACGATTGCTGGAAGACTTGAGCAAGATCTACCCGATCTGCAGCTACTGCAAAAAGGTCCGCGAGAAGTCAGGCGTATGGGTTGAGGTGGAGGAATATGTCCGGGATATTTCCGGCACGCTGCCGACGCACGGGGTCTGTCCGGAGTGCTACGAACGGGAAATGAAACGATTGGGATGAGGCGCGATCCGCGGTTGCCCTTGGCACACCCGGTGCTGGCAAGAAGGCGCTCCGGTCGTGAGCCGACACCGGCCCGGAACGCCGGGGTGAACGCATGACGATTGCCGCCGTGAGTCCGGGGACCGCGGAAGCCCGCGAATTGATCCGCGAACTGGACGGAGAGATTGCCGCGCTTTATCCGGGGCTGCCGATTAATGGGATCGATGTGGCCGAATTCGAGAAGGTCGGCGGTTACTTCGTGGTCGCCCGGGACGGCGGCCGGGCGGTCGGCTGCGGGGCGTTCCGGCCGGTCGGAGCCGGGTGCGCCGAGATCAAGCGCATGTTTGTGCGCGCGGGGGCGCGGCGCCGCGGTGTCGCCCGGCAGATCCTGCGTCACCTCGAGGACGAAGCGCGCCGGCGCCGCTTTCGTTCGATTGTCCTGGAGACCGGTTGCGACAGCACCGAGGCCATCGCGCTGTATGAAGCCGAGGGTTATTTCCCGATCCCGCCGTTTCTCGGCTATGTCGGCAGTCCCATCAGCCGCTGCTTTGCCAAGAAGGCCTGACTGATGCCGGCGGCTCCGACCGAGGAAGTCGACTTGGGCAGTCGCGAAAGCCGCAGGCGTTGCCAGAATCTCGCCGTGGCGGCTGCGTTCGTTGCGTGCCTGGCGGCCGAATTGCCAAAACTTCTCGCTTTTGCTAGCGGCCCGGCCAGACTGCGGGCATGATCATCCTCTCCGACAACAGCAATATCACGGCGAAGGGTCATGCGGGCGACTCGGCCAATCCTGGTGTCAACTATGCCCAATCCCTATCCAGTCCGGTTCCGTCGCCGACCCAGCCGGCACCCGTGGGGCTCGATCAGAGCGTGGACGGCGGCGCGAACTGGACCGTGAACCAGCCAGTCCCGGGCGCGACGTTGCCACTGACCTTCAGTGTGAAAAGTCAAGCCGCGTTGAAGTCCGCGCTGGGAGCTTCGGCGATTTCGGTGACCGGCCGGGCCACGGCCGACTCCGGTTCGAACGTCGGACCGCCGGTCGCCGGCGCGAACGCGTCGGCCGTTTCCACTTTCGACGTGAAATTTCGGTTACGGGTCGCACGCCGCTGCCAGCTCGATCTCACGCACACGGCCGCCCGGGGACATGGGGCCTTTCCCGCGGCGCCCGGTTTCTCCCTTTCCCGCGCGGGAGGCGCACAAATCCTCGGCGTCCAGGATCTGGTGGCCGGCGGCCCCGGCAGCTGGACCTATCAGGGAGCCGTGCCGCTGACGCGCGGAGATTACCAGCTGCACTATTCGGCAAGCGCCGCCGTGACAGGGGATCCTCTGGGGGATTTCGAGAAAGCGAGCTTCAGCCTGCAATTCCGCCAATAAACCCGGGTGAGCGGGGAGGTGCCGGCCCCGCGCCAGCCTCTTGCGCGGCCCCGTCGCCCCCGGGCCCAGCGACGGCGCCTGCCTCCTGCTCGCGCGTCCCTGCTGCCGGCCACCGGTCCTGCGAGCCGGGCGTTGACGCCCGCCGCTCCGCCGGCAGACATGTCAACTAATAGTTGACATGGCTGCACGGGGTTTCGCCTCGACCCGCGGGTGCTCGGGAGCGACCGAGGCGCGGCGTCACCGTTCCGCGCAGATCAGCGACTGGCCCGCCAGGTTTTGGGCCCTGGGCGGGCCCGGCTCTCCGAGCATCGGGACGTTTCCCGCGCCTCGGGACGGCGCCGGCCGGCGTCCGCCAAATGGTTCAGCCGCTTGAGGCTTTACCCTTTTTGCCCACATTCCTCGCGCGCATGAACAGCGACATCGTTGCCTTGCTCGCCTACCGGCTGGCGGTTCTCCTGTGCGGGTTTGGGTCCATCGCGATGGGCTACCGCCTTTTTCGACTGGGTGTCTTCGAGAAGGCCGGCGAGTTGAAAGCCAATTGGGGCGACCGGTCGCTGCTGCTGAAGGCCGCAGCGCCGGGAACATTTTTCGCGCTCTTCGGGAGCGCCATCATTGCCGTGACCGTGTGGAAAGGATTCACCATTGAAACATCGAAGCCCGCGGCGAGCCGCCCGGCGGAAATGACCGCTGCCGTCGCCGGCCCGTCGGACTCCCTCGAATTCCGGAATGCCATCCGCGCGGCGCTGGACGGTCACCCCTTGACCGACCAACAAAAGGCTATCCTTGCGGATGGCTTGGGCTTGATGGAGAGGCGCAGTATCCAAGCCAAGTGAACGTTCGCGGCCCCGCCCGTCCCGCAAGCCTCCGCGTCGAGGCGGATTAAGCTGTCAGCGGAGCCGGCTACGCCGCGGCGCGGCGGTCCCGCAGGTACCACACCACCACGGCTCCGAAGAGCACTGCGTTGGCCGCGGCGCACGCCGCCGCCAGCCACAATCCGGCGACGAGGTGCGCGCCCAGGCAGATCAAGGTCAACGTCAGCAGCACGGCGGCTGGCGTCCATGCCTGCCGGCGTGTGCGGGCCTCGGCCGAACTCCAATTGTCGCCAACGATCACGAGCCCGAGCGCCAGGCCGAGGGCGAGCGAGAACCACGCCGCCAGCGCCATCCACGGCACGCCAAAGTAGCCGCCGCCGGGGGCCGTGGCGGGCCAGCGCCAGTAGTCGCGCAGCCGTCCCACAAACGGGAGAATCATCAGCGCCATCAGCACCGTGACCAGCGCGGTGAAGGCGGACAGCCCGACGCGCCATTCGCCCCACAGGCCCTCGACGACGAGGTAGCCTCCGCCCACCACCAGCCACCACAGCAGGGGAACGCTCAACGGCACGCCGCCGGCGTTCAGCGCCTCCCGGCCGGTGAACTCGATGCGTCCGAAGAGGAATCCGCGGCGTTCCGCCAGCATCATGACGCCCAGGCTCATCAGCACCACCCAGGTCAGGCACAGCCACGCCCGGAATACGCCGACGCGCTCGCGCCAGACCAGGCCGACCAGCCAGGCCGCGGCGGCCAGCAGCAGCAGCCAGCCCCACGCGCCCGCCCCCGCACCCCCCCGCACCGCCTGCCCCGCCACTTCGGCCAGCGCCAGCACCGCAAAGACGCCGCCGGCCGCCCGGAAATGCCAGAGGGAAACCGTGCCGACGGAAATGCGCGCGTCCGGCTTCACTCGACGTTGGCGATCTGCTCGCGGACGCGCTCCAATTCGTTCTTGAACTCGATCACCGCCTTGGCGATCTCCAGGTCGTTGGCCTTGCTGCCGACGGTGTGGCTCTCGCGGCTGATCTCCTGCAGGATGAATTCCGCCTTCCGGCCGATTTCGCCCTCCGCGCCGAGCAACTGGGTGATCTGGTCAAGATGGCTTCGCAGCCGCGTCAATTCCTCGCTGATATCGCACCGGTCGGCGAACAGGGCGATTTCCTTGAGCACGCGCTCATCGCCGGGATCGAGCTCCAATCCCGACTCGCGGAGCCGCTTGAGCAGCGCGTCCCGGTACAGCCCCGGCACAAGCGGGGCGCGCAGGGCCACCGCGTCGACCTGGCGCCCCAGCGCAGCCAGCCGCTGCCGGAGGTCCGCCTGCAGCGCGGCGCCCTCGTGGGCGCGCATGGCGACGAAACTCCGCAGGGCCTCCTGCAGGGCAGACATCACGGTTGCCCGCGCCGCGTCCACCCCCGGAAGCGCCGCCGGCTGCCGCTCCGCGCTGGCGATCCGCCACAGCAGCTCGGTCGTCGCCGCGAACGGCACCCCTTGCCGGGCCGCCAGGCTCCGGAGGCGCTCCAGCACCTGCGCCACCCGCTCCTCGCTCCAGAGCGCGGTCTCGGGCGCCGCGCCGCCGGCGAGTTCGAACTCCACGTGCACCTTTCCCCGGGCGACCGCCGCCCGCACCACGCTCATCACCTCCGGTTCGAGGCTCTCCCAGCCGCGCGGAAGCACCACGGTGAGATCGAGCGTTTTTCGGTTCACCGAACTCACCTGCACGGCGAGGACGTCGTTGCCGAGCGGCGCCGTGGCCCGCCCATAGCCGGTCATGCTGTTCATGGGGAGAAAAGCGCCAAGCGCCAAGATCCAAGCTCCAAGGAAGTCCCAATCGATCCGTTCATCGTCCACCCTTCTCTCGGACAATCGCCTTGAAGATCAACATCAGCTCACGGGCCTCCTGCGCCAATTCCTCACGCTTTGCCGCGAGCGCCTCATTTCCCTGCACGTCCAGGAGGCGGAGAAAGAGCCGGCTCTCCTTGGATTCCTTGCGGCAGATCTGAATGCGAAGCACGAAGTCTTTGTCGCTCAATGATTCGTCGGCTTCAATATAGTTCGCTGCGACTGAGCCGGACGCCCTCACGAGTTGCCGCACATCTTCGATGTTGCATAAGGTCCGAGGCAGCTTCCGCACGAACGTCCTGACCCGAACCGCAAACCGGAATGTGCGCTCTCCCAAATCTTCTGGCATTGCGTCCGTTGGCATCCCTTCGTTGGAACCTGGGTCTTGGGGTTTGGGACTTCAGCCCGGCTGCTTGACCAGCCGGGCGACCTGTTCCACATCCTTGTCGCCGCGGCCCGAAAGGCTGATGATCATGATCCCCTCCTTCGGCAGCTCGCGCGCGCGCCGCAGGCCGTAGGCGAGCGCATGCGTCGATTCCAGCGCCGGAATGATTCCCTCCACCCGCGCACAGAGCTGGAACGCGGCGAGCACCTCGTCATCGGTCGCATACCCGTACTCGATCCGCCCCCGGTCGCGATAGAATACATGCTCCGGACCCACCGCGGCGTAATCGAGGCCGGCGCTCACGGAATGGGTCAGCTCGACCTGCCCGTCGGCATTCTGCAGGATGAAGGTTTTGCACCCCTGCAGCACGCCGGCCCGGCCGCCGGCAAACCGCGCGGCGTGTTCGCCCGGCCGAATTCCTCGCCCGCCCGCCTCGATGCCCACCAGCTGCACCGTTTCGTCCTCGAGAAAGTCGAAGAACAGCGCCAGCGCGTTGGAGCCGCCGCCGACGCAGGCGACGAGCTCGTCGGGCAACCGGCCTTCGCGCGCCAGGATCTGCTCGCGCGCCTCGAGTCCGACCACCCGCTGAAAATCGCGCACCATCATCGGATAGGGGTGGGCCCCGTACACGGTGCCGAGGATGTAGTGCGTGGTGCGCACGTTCGTCACCCAGTCGCGCATCGCCTCGTTGATGGCCTCCTTCAGGGTCCGCTGGCCGGCGTCGACGCGCCGCACCTCGGCCCCCAGCAGGCGCATGCGGACGACGTTGAGCGCCTGGCGCTCCATATCGACCGCGCCCATGTAGACGACACATTCGAAGCCGAACTTGGCACAGACGCTGGCCGTGGCCACCCCGTGCTGGCCGGCGCCGGTCTCGGCGATGATCCGGCGCTTGCCCATGCGTTGGGCGAGCAGCGCCTGGCCGAGCGCGTTGTTGATCTTGTGCGCGCCCGTGTGCAGGAGATCCTCGCGCTTCAAATAGATCTTGGCGCCGCCGCAATGCCGCGTCAGCCGATCGGCGAAATAGAGCGGCGTCGGCCGCCCGGCGTAGTCTCGCAGTTCTCGGGACAGCTCCGCCTGAAACACCGGATCCGCCTTGGCGGCGGCATACGCCGCGGCCAGCTCCTCCAGCGCGCCCATCAGCGTCTCGGGCACGAAGATGCCGCCGTAGGGGCCAAAATGCCCGGCGGCATCGGGCAGCGAAAAGCGGTCCAGGCGTTCGGCGGTCATGGCGGCGGCAGCGGACATGGGGACGGACACGGTGGCCACGGAGCGCGCTCCACGCAACGGCGAACTTCGGCCTCCGGCGGCGATGCTGTAAGAGCTGACGCGAGGAGGCTCGCCGGGATTGCAGCCCCCACGGGACCGGCCTGGCCCCTTGCGGCCGCCATCCCGGGGATTCGGCCCGCCCCGCCTACACCCGCTTCACCGTCACGAGCGTGAGATCGTCGCGCGGATGATCCTGGCCGGTAAAGCGCCGGACATGGTCGAGGATCCCCTCGGTGATCTCCCCGGCGCTCCGGCCGTGCAGCCCGCGCAGCGCATCGGCCAGCCGGCTGCCGGAAAACTCCTGGTCCTCGGCGTTGGCCGCCTCGGTGACGCCGTCAGTGTACAGCACCAGCGTGTCGCCCGCCAAGAAGGAGACGGACGCGTCCGCAATCGCCGCGTCGAACACCTCCGCGCCGACCATGCCCACCGCCATGCCCTCGGAGGCGACGAACTCGCCCACGCGCTCGCCGCTGGCCGGGTCGCGCCGCAGCAGCAGGGGCTGCTCGTGGCCCGCCCGCGCGAACGTCACGGAGCCCCGCCCGAGGTCGACGACCGCGTAGACGATGGTGATGAACATGCCGCGGCAGACCTCCCCCGCCATCACCCGGTTCACCTCGCGCAGCACGCGCGCCGGCGATTCGAAGTGCGGGGCGATCCGCTGGAGGTTGGTGCGGCAGATGGCCATGAGGAGCGAGGCGGGAATCCCCTTGCCGGAAACGTCGGCCACCGCGATCCCCAGCCGTGAATCCGACAGCGCATAGAAATCGTAGAGATCGCCGCCGACCTTCTGCATCGGCACATACTGGGCGGCGATGTCCAGGCCCGCCACCTGCGGGGTGTGGGCCGGGAGCAGCATCTGCTGGATGCTGCTGGCCAGCGCCAGATCGAGGTCGAGCTGCCTCTTCTCGATCTGGAAATGCATGGATTCGAGATTGTGCACCGCCAGCCCCGCCTGCTCGGCCAGCGACATGACCAGCGAGAAATCGTGGTCGGTGAAGGGCAGTCCGCCCGCCGGATTCGCCACCGCCAGGACGCCGATCGTCCGGTCCTGAAACATGATCGGCGCGGCGATGACGGAACGCACGGCGAGGGCGGGGTCGTCGTGCTTGACGATGCGCGGGTCGGTCGCGGCGTCCGCGATGAGCTCGCCCTGCCCGGTGCGCGCGACCCGGCCGACAATCCCCTCGCTGATATCGAACACCTCCGATTTGAGCACCTGCTCAATGAAGCGGGCGCGCGTGGTCAGCTTGGCCTTGGCCTGCGGCGGCAACGGCCGGTGCGGCGGGAACAGGCCCTCGACCGCGACCCCCTGCATCTTGTTGTCGGCCCGCTTCTCAAAGATGCAGGCGCTCAGCGCCTCCGTGCAGAGAATGGCGGCGTGGACGATGCGCTGGAAGAGCTCGTCACGCGACACCCCCTCCCCGAGGGCCTGCACCATATGGTGCATGAAATCGATGACGATCTGCTTCTGCTGCGCGAGCTGCTGCTTCTCCTCCTCCAGCCGGTCAGCCCGGGCCCGCGCCCGCATGCCGAGCACGAGCACGGCCAGAGCGCCGACCGCCGCACCCATCAGGAAGAACAGCATGCGGGCATTCTTGGCCGACCCGCGGCCGGGTCGAGACAGAAGGCGACGGGGGCCGCCGGCCGGTCCCGCTCCGGCTCGCCTTGGCCCCCTCCGCGGCCGGCCCGGGGCGCCCTGCCCAACGATCTTCCGCCCACGGGCTCCCTATCCGGATCCCGCCGCCGGTCTCTGCTCCACCCGGCGGCGCAGAAACGCCATCACGTCCTGAAATTTGCCCTGGTTGGCCGGATCCGCCGCGATGAGGTTCTCGTGCGCCTCCAGCACGAGGCGCGCGTGTTCCACGTCGCTCCGATCGGCGGCGCATTCCAGCGCGATGGGCGCGCGCGCGTCCCCGGGCGCGGCGTCCCCGGCGTCAACCGTGAGCAGCCGGTGCAGCCCGAGATTGCGCAGGAGCTCCAAGTTGCGCCGCCCCACCCGGGAGACGACGAGGGTGCCCGGCGGATTCCGGCGCCGCAGCTCGAGCGCCAGGCCGGCCAGCACTCCGAGAAAAGTGCTGTCCATGCTGGCACAATGCTGGAAGTCGACGACGAAATGCAGCTTCCCCTGCCCCACCATCTCGGTGAAGAAATCCTGCAGGCAGGCGCTGTTCGTAAAACAGGCCCGGCCTTCGAGGCGTACGACCACGGGGTCGGAATACGCGTCGACCAGATAGGTGGGTTTGTTGGCCACGTCGGGCATGGAGGGAATTTTCACCCAAAAACGCCAGGATGCAAAAGCCAAACCGAGTCAGCCGGAAGTCCCATCGCGATGGAGCAGACACCAGCGCGCCGGCCCGTCCCACAGTCAGCCCGCGGCTCTGACCCGCCGGGTTGGACCCGGCGCCGCGGCAAAGGTTCAATGCGCCGCCACAATCTGCCGCAACACGTAGGGCAGGATGCCGCCGTGCCGGTAGTAGTCGATCTCCACCGGAGTATCGATGCGGCAGCGCACGGGCACGTCGACCCGATCTCCATTGGCCCGCTCCACCTGGAGCACCAGATCCTGTCGCGGGGCGAGCGCCGGGCCGAGATCCGGCACGCCGTAGGTTTCCGTCCCGTCGAGCTTCAGCCCGGCCGCCCCCGTCCCCTCCGCGAACTGCAGGGGCAGCACCCCCATGCCGACGAGGTTGGAACGATGGATGCGCTCAAAGCTCTGGGCGATGACCGCCTTGACGCCGAGCAGCCGCGTTCCCTTGGCCGCCCAATCGCGCGACGAGCCCGTGCCATACTCCTGGCCCGCGATCACGACCAGCGGCGTGCCGTCGGCCTCGTACTTTCGAGCGGCATCGTAGATGGACAGCTTCTCCGCCACGCCTCCGCCGGCGCCGGGAGCGCCGAAATACCGGGTGTTGCCGCCTTCCTCGCCGCCCAGCAGGAGGTTCTTGATGCGCACATTGGCGAACGTGCCGCGGGTCATCACGCGGTCGTTGCCGCGCCGCGAACCGTAGCTGTTGAAATCCTCATAGGCCACGCCCTGCGCCAGCAGGTATTGGCCCGCCGGCGACGCCTTCTTGATCGCCCCGGCGGGGGAGATGTGGTCGGTGGTGACCGAGTCGCCAAAGATGCCGAGGGCGCGCGCACCCCGGATCGGGGCGATGTCGCCGGCCGCGAGGCGGAAGTCGGCGAAGAACGGCGGCTCCTGGATGTAGGTGGACTCCGCCGCCCACGCGTACACGTCGCCGGCCGGCGCCGCCACCTCGTTCCATCGCGGGTTCTGCGCCGCAAAATCGCGGTAGAGCCGCCGGTAGACCGCGGGCCGGAGCGCGCGGCGCATCGCGTCGCGAATCTCCTCGCGCGTGGGCCAGAGCTCGCGCAGGAAGACCGGCCGGCCGTCCCGCCCGGTCCCGAGCGCCTCGGCGGCCAGATCCACGTCCACGCGGCCGGCAAGCGCGAACGCCACGACCAGCGGCGGCGACATCAGAAAGTTGGCCTTGATGCTCTGGTGCACGCGCGCCTCGAAATTGCGGTTTCCCGAGAGCACGGCGGCCGCGACGAGGTCGCCCTGCAGCACGGCTTCCTCCACCGCCGGGTGCAGCGGGCCGGAATTGCCGATGCAGGTGGTGCAGCCATAGCCGACCAGATTGAAGCCCAGCCGGTCGAGCGGCTCCTGCAGGCCGGCCCTGGCCAGGTAATCCGATACGACGCGGCTGCCGGGAGCCAGCGAGGCTTTGACCAGAGGATTCACCGTCAGGCCGCGCGCGACCGCCTTCTTCGCCAGAAGGCCGGCCGCGAGCATGACGCTGGGATTCGACGTGTTGGTGCAACTCGTGATGGCCGCGATCAGCACGCTGCCGTGGCGGAGATCGCCCTCCAGGCGGGGGGCGGCGGACCCCATCGGATCCGGGGTCGGCCGGTTGTTGGCCATCTCGCGCTCGGTGGCGGCGTTGGTGGCGCACGCCGCCGCCCGACCCGTCGCCACCGGCTCCTGGCTGCCGCCGCCCGGATGAAAGTGTCCGCTGCCGTTCGCGGCGACGCGGACCACCTTGGAAAGGTCGGTGGCGCGCTGGCCAAAGCCGTTTTCCGTGAGCGGCTTCGCCAGCGCCGCGACGAACTCCCGTTTCAGGTTGGGCAGCGGGATGCGGTCCTGCGGCCGCTTCGGCCCCGCGACGCTGGGCACCACGGCGGCGAGGTCCAGCTCCAGCAGTTGCGAGTAATCGATCTCCCCGCGTTGCGGCATGCCCCACAGGCCCTGCGCCTGGTAATAGGCCTCATACAACTTCACGTGATTCTCGGGGCGGCCGGTGGCCCGCAGGTAGCGGGCGCATTCCGCGTCGATCGGGAAGAAGCCCATCGTGGCGCCGTACTCGGGCGCCATGTTGGCGATGGTCGCGCGATCCACGACGGGGAGCGACGCCGCTCCCGGACCGAGGAACTCGACGAACTTACCCACCACCTTCGCACGCCGGAGCATCTGCGTGACCGTGAGCACGAGGTCGGTGGCGGTGACCCCCTCGCCCAGCGAGCCCGTGAGGTGCACGCCGACCACGTCCGGCGTCAGGAAGTAAACGGGCTGGCCGAGCATGCCGGCCTCGGCTTCGATCCCGCCCACGCCCCAGCCCACGATGCCGAGGCCGTTGATCATCGTGGTGTGCGAGTCGGTGCCCACCAGGGTTTCGGGATAGACGATCGCCGCCCGGCGCTTGGCGCTTCCGGCTTTCTGCACCCGCACGCCTTGGGCGAGAAACTCGAGATTGACCTGGTGGACGATACCGATGCCCGGCGGGACAACCTTGAAGGTCTCGAAGGCCTGCATGCCCCATTTCAGGAACTGATAGCGCTCGCGGTTGCGCTGGAACTCGATCTCGAGGTTGCGGCGGAACGCGTCGGGCGAGCCGTTCACGTCGACCTGCACCGAGTGGTCCACCACCAGGTCCACCGGCACGAGCGGTTCGATGATCCGCGGATCCCGTCCCAGGCGCTGCGCCGCCGCGCGCATGGCGGCAAGGTCCACCAGCAGCGGGACACCGGTGAAATCCTGCAGCACGATCCGCGCGACCACAAATGGGATTTCCTCCGTCCGCAGCGCGTTCGGCTGCCACGACGCCAACGCCCGGACCGCGGCTTCGCTCACCCGCCGGCCGTCGCAATTGCGCAGCAGCGACTCGAGCACGAGGCGCAGGGAGACCGGCAGGCGCCGGAGCCGGTCGAAGCCGGCCGCCTCGAGCGCCGGCAGCGAGAAGTAGGATTTCTCCCCCCGGCCGGCGCGCAAAGTCCGGAGCGTCTGGAACGGATCGAAAAGCTGACTCATGATTGAATTGGCCGCCATCCGCGAGCGCCGGCGTCCGGGGCGGTCGCTCCGCCCGTGCCCCCGGCCATTCCCGCGAAGCCGGGCGCCTAGCGCTTGAGCGCCGCCTGGATCGCCGCGAAGTTCGGCAGGTCCTTCAGCGAGGGCGTCTGCTCGGCGTACTTGATCACGCCGTCCTCGCCGATGACGAAGGCCGCGCGCGCGGACGTCTCATAGATGCCAAGCAGGTTCGGGAACAGCACGCCGTAGGCCTTGGTGACGGTCTTGTTCAGGTCGGACAGGAGCGTGACGCGGATGCCGTTCTGCTTGGCCCAGGCCTCCTGCGCGAACGGATTGTCGACGCTGATGCCGTAGACGTCGGCCTCGAGCCCGGCGTACTGGCCGAGACCGGCGGAGATGTCGCACATCTCCTGGGTGCAGACCCCGGTGAAGGCCGCCGGGAAGAAGAGAAGCACGGTCTGCTTGTTGCCGAAATTGTCGCTGAGAATGACATCCTTGGGGCCTTCAGCGGTCTTCGTCTTGAGCGTGAAGTCGGGAGCCTTGGTGCCAACGGGAAGAGGCATGATGGTGGTGGTTGCGGGTTGAGGAGCGGGCGGCCGGACGCCGCTGTGTCGGAAGACTGACGTTACGGCAGTCGTCGCAACGGTGACAAATCGTTTTTCCCGGTATAAGGCAGCGTGTTAAAAAGGCCCCGGCGCCCATTAACCGGACTTGACCCGGGCTCCGCCCGGGGCCGGGCCGCGGCAAAGATTCCCCTTGTCCGCGCCCCGCTGCGCCGCGATAACCTGCCCGTTCATCATGACCCTGCTTGAAGACCTGCAGTGGCGCGGATTGATCGCGGACTGCACCGACCTCGACAGCCTCGGCCAGCGGCTCGCCCGCGGGCCCCTCACGCTGTACTGCGGCTTCGACCCCTCCGGCGACAGCCTGCACGCCGGCCACCTGATGGGGCAGCTCACCCTGCGGCGCTTCCAGCTCGCCGGCCACCATCCCCTCCCGCTCGCCGGGGGCGCCACCGGCATGATCGGCGATCCCGGCGGCCGTTCCACCGAACGCAATCTGCTCAGCCGCGAGGAGCTCGCGCACAACGTCGCCTGCATCAAGCGGCAGCTCGCCAAGTTCATCGACTTTGAGACCACGACGAATCCCGCCCGGCTGGTGGACAACGCCGATTGGACCGCGCCGGTCTCCTATCTCGACTTCCTCCGCGATGTCGGGAAGCACTTTTCGGTGAACGTCATGCTGGCCAAGGAGAGCGTGCGCACCCGGCTCGGCAGCGACAGCGGCATCAGCTACACCGAGTTCAGCTACATGCTGCTGCAGGCTTTTGACTTCCTGCACCTGCGGCAGCACTTCGACTGCGAACTGCAGATCGGCGGCGCCGATCAATACGGCAACATCACGGCGGGCTGCGATCTCATCCGCAAAAAGCTGGGGGTGCCGGCGTGGGGCCTCACCTTCCCGCTCATCACCGATGCCGCCGGGCAGAAGTTCGGCAAGAGCACCGGGGGCGGCGCGGTGTGGCTCGATCCGGCGAAGACCAGCCCGTACCGGTTCTATCAGTTCTTCGTCAACGCCGAGGACGGCAAGGTGGTCGAATACCTCAAGAAGTTCACCCTCCTGCCGCACGGGGAAATCACCGCATTGGCGGCGGAGCACGAACGGAACCCCGGCGCCCGCACCGCGCCAAAGGCGCTGGCCCGCGAGGTCACGACGCTCGTCCACGGCCAGGGCGCCTGCGACGACGCGATCCGCGCCAGTGCCATCCTGTTCGGCGGCGGGCTCGAGGGCGTGACCGAGCAGGTGTTCAGTGATGTCGTCGGGGAGGTGCCGACCACGGATCTTCCCAACGAGAGGCTCGCGGGGGCGGGCGTGCCCATCATTGACCTCGCGCTGCACGCCGGCCTGGCGGCCTCCAAGGGCCAGGCGCGCAAAGATCTCGAGGCCGGCGGCCTTTACCTCAACAATATCCGCGTCTCCGAAGTCGGCCGCACCGTCACGGGCGAAGACCTGCTGTTCCAGAAGTACCTGCTGCTGCGAAAGGGCAAACGCACCTATGCCTTGCTGCGCGTGCGAGGATGAGCCGTGAATCCGGGCGCTGACACCGCGGCCTCGGGCCGGCCGTTGTTTCGCCTCGGCGCGGAACTCTGTGCCGCCTCGTTCGTCGTCCTCTTCCAGGAGCTGACCCTGATCCGCTGGCTGCCGGGCCAGGTGCGCGTCCTCGCCTATTTTCCCAACCTGATTCTGCTGAGCGCGTTCCTCGGTCTGGGATTGGGCTGCCTGATTGCGCGGCGGCGCGCACTGCTCTGGCTGTGGCCGGCGAGCCTGCTTCTCGCCACCGGCGTCAGCTGGGCCCTGAGCCGCGTCGCCTTCACCCAGAATTCGCCGACGGAGTATCTCTGGCTGCTTTACTTCGATCTCGGCGGCAGCGCGCCCGTGTTCGGCGATGTCCGCCTGCCCATCATCATCTGCTTCCTGCTCAGCGCCGCGAGCTTCGTTTCCCTCGGCCAGATCGTCGCGGTACGGCTCCAGGCATTCCGCGACCAGCGCCGGGCGCTGTGGGGATACTCGTGCGACCTCCTCGGTTCGCTCGTCGGCGTGGTGGCCTTCGCCTTCGTCGGTTTCGCGAGCACCCGCCCGCCCCTGTGGTTCGCCGTGTTCCTGGTCACGGGCGCGGTGTTTTTCGCCGCCCGTTGGCGCGGCTTGCTGGCCTATGCCGCGGCCGCCCTGGCGCTGCTGGTCATTGTCCGCGGGGCGGACCGCGCCGACGTGTACAGTCCCTACTACGGCGTCAGCGCCCGGCACACCGCCGGCCAGCGCGGGACCGCCATTTTGACCAATGGCTCGCTGCACCAGATGGCCCTGCCGATGGCGCCGGAACTGACCGCGGAGCCCAACGCGCCCGCCAACGGCTACCACCTGCCGTATCGCTTCCTCAAGCGTCCACCCGGGAAGGTGCTCGTGCTCGGGGCCGGCACCGGCAACGACGTGGCCGTCGCGCTCGGCGAAGGCGCGGAGCGCGTCGACGCCGTGGAGATCGATCCGGCGATCCTGGCCCTGGGGGACCGGCATCCCGACCGGCCGTACGCCTCGCCCCGCGTGCGGGTCTTCAACACCGATGCCCGCGCCTTCCTCAACGAGGCGACCGAGAACTACGATCTAATCGTCTTCGGCACGCTCGATTCCATGACCCGCCTCTCGGCGCTCTCGAACGTGCGCCTGGACAATTTCGTCTATACCCGGGAGTGCATCGAGGCGGCCAAGGCGCATCTGGCGCCCGGAGGCGGGGTGGTCCTGTATTTCGCGGTCGGCGCGGATTACATCAACCAGCGGCTGGCCGGCCTGCTGGCCCGCGTCTTCGGACTCCCGCCCTTCATCGTGGCCCAGCATTATTACCTCTTCAACCGGATCTTCGTCGCCGGGCCGGCCTTCGACCATCTCAACCCCGAGCTGCGGCGTCGCCTCGCCCCCGCGGTCATCCGCCTCGGCGCCACCGTCGAACTGCCGACCGACGACTGGCCCTACCTTTATCTGCAGCATCGCAGCATCAGTTCCTTCTATCTGGTGCTGATCGGCGCCTTCACCGTCATCACAGTCGCCTCGCTGGCGCTCGCGTCCGGCGAAATGCGCCGCAGCCTCCGTGCGGGCGCCATCGACGGCGAGATGTTCCTGTTCGGCCTCGCCTTCCTGCTGCTCGAGACCAAATCGGTCACCACCATGTCCCTGCTCTGGGGCGCCACCTGGCTGACCAGCGCGGTGGTGTTCGGCGCCATCCTTGCCATGGTGCTCGCCGCCACCCTCCTCACCCAATGGCGGCCGCTGCCGTGGGCGCTCTGCATGGGGGGATTGATCGTGTCGCTCGTCGCCGCCTACTTCGTGCCTGCGCACGCCCTGCTCCGGATGAACGAGCTGATTCGGCTGCTGCTATCGGTGGCCTTCGTCGGCACGCCGATTTTTTTCGCGGCCGCCTGCTTCGCGCTGCTGTTCCGCGATCGCCCGGAGGCGAACACCGCGTTTGGCTGGAACTTGCTCGGCGCGGTGGCCGGCGGGCTGATCGAGTTTGCCTCGATGATCACCGGCATCCGGGCGCTCTATCTGCTCGTGCTGGCCGCCTACCTCGGCGTCGTGCTCCTCCGAATCCGCGCCCGGGGAAGAGCCCGCGCCGCCGCCCCCGCCTGAGGAGCGCCCGACGGCGTGGTTCCGGCTACGGTGCCGTGGCGGTGAAGCGGATCAACGCCGGCGCGGTGGTGGCGCCGGGATCAGCGAGCAGGCCAAACCATCCGTCCGGCTCCGGGCTCCAGCCGCGGAATCGCGCTTGTTCGGCCCGCAACGGGAGCCCCTGCTGATCCAGCAGTTCCAGGTGCGGCCCGCGGCTCCAGACGAAACGCAGCACCGGATTCCCGGACGCATCAGACGGAGCCCGGCGAAATTCCCCCGCCAATTCGGCCAGCGGTCGGTCCGGCCTGATCCAGCACTCCGCGCCCGGAGGGAAAAGCAGCTCGCCGCCCTGCACCGTCGCCCCGCGCACCACGGCGTCAGTCAGCCGCCACGCTCCACCGGGAATGAGGCGGCGCAACCCCTCGAGCTCGGGCTTGGCGTCCGGTGGGGCGTTGGGGCGGAGTCGCGGCGGCTCCGCAGTCCCCGCATCCGACTGCTGGACGAACACCTGCCGGAATCCCGCCTCAAGTCTTCCCCGCTGCGCCGACGGGATATCGATCACCAACTCCAGCGGATTCCCGTCGCCGCGAATGATGAACGGAATGACCTTTTCGCGGGCGCCGGCCTCGAGCCGGACCTCTTCCGCCCACAGCGTGGCGCCGGTATCCGCCGCGCGCGCTACGAATTTTGCGATCAGCGCCTCGCTCCCGGGGGTGCGGCGGCGCCCGACGGCTTCACCCTGCAGCCGCCGCAATCCGGGGCCGGTCCGCAAGGCTGCCCACTCCTCCGTCACACCGATGACCGGTCCGGAATGTTCCGTGCGCGGGAAAACCGTTACTGCGCGGCCGCGCACTTCCAGATGGAGCGGGTTGATGCTCCCGCCGATCAGGTTGAGGAGATAGATAGCGTCATTGTTTCCCAGCGCGGCTTGCAGCGGCCGGAAAGACCCGCCGTCCGTGTCCGCGCCCGCCGGGCCGGTCGGCACATCCATGATCACCCGGCGGGTCCAATGGCCCATATAAGCGGCGAACTGTGCGAAATCGTACCGTTGCCGCAGCGCCGCAGCCACGGGTTCCGGCACGTGCAGCCACGGGATGGCCATGTAGTAGGACGTGAACTGGGTGCCGTCGGCGAGCAGCGCGACAAGCTCCGCGGTTTCCCGCGGACCGTAGCTGGTGCCGAAATGCATCCAGAGCGGCAGGCCCTTGTGTTTGACCGTGGGATATACGCGTTCCAGCCACTCGAGGCCCTGGCCGAAGAACACCGGACGGGTGCCGTCGGCCCGCGCCAGCGGGAGAGTCTGCTCCAGCGGACGCAGGGAATCCGCCCATTCAGGTGGAATGCGCAGGCCCCGCAGATAGGCGAACGCGGGCCCGCTCCGGCGCACATCGGAGTAGGCGCTCCGCGGCGACGCGGCGTGACCGAATTGGGAGCGCTGCCCGCGCCAGGCTGAATCCCATGCCGCCCCCAGCAGGATGGCGGCCGGAGTGACGAGGGTGGTCAGGAACAGGAGGCCACGCGGCGCCGCATCGTGCCCCAGCCAGAGGCCGGCGGCGAGCGCGATGGCGGCAGCGAGTGCGACGTAGGCGATCTCGAAATTGGTCACGAGCAAGGCGAGGCTTCCCGCCGCGGCCAGCAGGCCGCCTCCAGCCGCCAGCGCGCAGGTCCCGGCCCGGCGGTCGCCCCGGCGCCAGGCCGCCGCGGCCGCGCCCCCGGCTGCCACGAGGCAGAGCATGCCGACCGGCGATACCGACAGCGAGCCGTAGTAGTTGTGCGCGGGTCGCCACAGCTCCGTCCAGGAAAACAGCAATTCCAGATTGCCCCCCCGCTCCGCCAGGGGCAGCGTCACCACGTTGTACCACCAGGCGCCGAGGGAGGCGCGGGTCCACGCCAGTTCGAGGGCGACGGGCGCCACCGCGCCCACCAGCACCAGCCCGCCCAGGCTGAGGAGGCAGCGCGGGCGTTCCGCCTCGCCGGCCGCCCAGGCGCGCACCACCCATCCGATGGCTACGGCCAGCGCGAGCAGGTGGAAATTCAGCTTGTTGACTCCGCCCAGCAGAAGCCCGCCCGCCGTAAGGACGTGCCACGGCCAGTGGCTCAGGCGCCATACCGGCGCGACCGCACCGCTCCAGGTGACGGCGGCCAGGCACACTACGCCCATCGCGTTGTGCCAGATGATCGTGTGCTGCGACAGGCTGCCCGTCACCACCGCCGCCGTCACGAGGCCGGCAAGCCAAACCGGCCAGCGCCGGGCCAGCACCAGCGTGCCTCCGATCGCCGCCGCCGCAATGGCCGCCGCCGCCCCCCAGGTCATGGCGAGAAACGAGCCACCAAACAATCGCTCCGCCGCAAGATTGGCCCAGAACATCCCCGACTGGATGGGCGTGACAAAGTCGGTGTAGGGCCGTTCGCCGGCCAGGATCCGGCCATTGCCGGCGATCACCAGCCCGTAGTCGTAGAAGTCCCGCAGATAGGTGTGATTGTGCCACCACGGCAGGAGCGCCACAACCGCCACCGCGGCCGCCATCGGCAGCGCGCGCGCAACCCGGCGATCGCGATCGACTCTCGGGACAGGGACAGGCTTCACAGCAGGAGGGCAGATTCGGATGGCAGGTTCAGCGGGGCGGCACAGCGGCCGCCGCGTCGAGGCGCGAGCGTTCCGACGACGTGATGGGACCGAAAGATCAAATGCCGCGGCAGCGAACGCAAGTCCGACCCACGCGGCGGCGCACGCTTCCTGCGGCGGCGCGGGGCCGGCCGTGATGGCCTCGCCGGCGCCGCCGCCTCGCTCCGTCCCGCCGCGGTTCGCTAGAAGAAGATCGCCTCGCCGAGGGCGGCCTCGGTGGAAAGCAGGCTCGCGGCCATGGGCAGCGTCTGCCGGCCGCCGCCGAGGTTGGCCTCAAAATGCGAACAGCCGCGGGTGAAATCCGCGCGCCAGCGGAACTCGCGTTCGTCGACGTACCCAAAATCCAGCTCCAGCGAAACGCCCCCCCCGGCCGGCAAGGTCCGCACCGCGCTCCGCGCGAGCGCCGGGGCCGGGGCGCCGCACGCCTCGAGCCGGGTGCGCGCCCAACCGAGCAGCACCCGGGCCTCGGCGGCGTACTCGGCGCGCGCGGCCACCGTCACCTGCCGGAGGCCCGCCACGATCGCCGCGGGCGCGTAGGCGCTCAGGAACTGGCCGATCGACTGGCGCACCGGCAACAGCCGCGCGTGGGCGAGGTCGCGGAAGCCGTCGGGCCGCGGCCACGGATAGGTCTGCGCCTCCGGCGTGGACACGGCGGTGTCGAGCAGAAAGCGGTTGGAGTTGCGTAGCAGCCATTCGTAGGTCGCGATCTTGTGCACCTGGGACATCCGGTGGACCCAGTAGTAGACGGGCAGGTCGGCCTCGACGATGATCGACACCTGATCCTCCAGAAAAACCCGCCGCTCCTGCGGGTAGCTCAGGATCACCGCCTCGATGCAGCTCATTTCGTGGCGCGACTGGCCGATGAAGCATTCGCTGTAGATCTTGGCCCGCATGGCGAGGTCGGTGCCGCCCTCAGCGCGCGGGCAGAGCACCAGGATGCGCGCGGGATAATGCTCGGTGAAGCGCAGCGCGGCGTCGAACTGCGCGACCGCGTCGACCGGCGTGGTCGGCAATCCGAAGTGGAGCACGAGGTTCATCTGCGACGCGCGGAACTCCGAGGGCGGCCGGGCGCCGTCTGCCGGGCTGCTCTCCCACAGCCGTGCCAGGTTGCTGGCGATGCCGCTCACGGGCACCTCCAGGCCGGGCAACGCTTCAAAGACGTCATCGCTCATCGGTCAAAAGCTCCCATCGCCAGAACCCAACGATGTTCCAAGCTCCGCGCCCCACGTTCCACGGACGCGCGGGGATCCCAACGGCCGGTCCGCTCCCAGGAGCGTGATTGCCCCCGTCATTGGGGCCCCTTGGAAATTCGGGATTTGGCATCTGGGCCCTCTTGCCGCGCCTACGGTTTGCGCCATTCGTGGCCGCGCGGGACCACGAGCGCGTCGGCACTCTTCGGGCCCCAGGAGCCGGCGGGATAGCTCTCCAGCCCCGCGCGCCCCTGCGCCTGCCAGGACTCAAGGATGGGGGTGACCAATCGCCACGAGGTTTCGGTTTCGTCGCCCCGGATGAAGAGGGTGCCGTCGCCGATCATCGCATCGAGCACCAGACGCTCGTAGGCCTCAGGCGTGTTCGAGCCAAAGGTCGTGGCGTAGCGAAAGTGCATCTTCACCGGCTGGGTGCGGGTCTCCAGTCCGGGAATCTTGGCGTTGAGCAGCACCGTGCTGCCCTCGTCGGGCTGGATCTGAAACGCGAGCGTGTTGGCCGCGACGTGGTAGGCCTCGTCCCCGGCGAAGAGCGTGCCGGGCGGACGCTTGAACTGGATGGCGATCTCCGTGACCCGGCGGGCCATGCGTTTGCCTGAGCGAAGGTAGAACGGCACGCCGGCCCAGCGCCAGTTGTTGATGGCGAGGCGCAGCGCCGCGAAGGTCTCGGTGGCCGACTCGGGCCGAATGCCTGGCTCCGCGAGGTAGCCCGGCACCGGCTCGCCGCCCACGAGGCCGGCCGCGTACTGCGCCCGGGCCACGCCGCCCGCCGGCCCCGGCGCGAGGGGCGGGATCGCCTGGAGCAACTTCACCTTTTCGTCGCGAATCGCCTCCGGATCGAGGGACACCGGCGGCTCCATCGCGGTGAGCGCGAGCAGTTGCATCGTGTGGTTCTGGATCATGTCGCGGAGGCAGCCGCTCTGCTCGTAATAGCCGCCGCGCGTCCCCACCCCGCCGTCCTCCGCCACCGTGATCTGCACGCACTCGATGAAGTTGCGGTTCCAGAGCGGTTCGAAGATCGCGTTGGCGAAGCGCTCGACGAGGAGATCCTGCACCGTCTCCTTGCCGAGATAGTGGTCGATGCGGAAGACCTGCGGTTCGTGGAACACGCCCGCAATGACCCGGTTGAGCTCGCGCGCCGAGTCCAGATCTCGGCCAAAGGGTTTTTCGATCACGACCTTGGACTGGAGGGGCGTGCCGAGGTGGCGCCGCGCCAGGCCGGAGGCGCCGAGGTTCTCCAGGATCGGCCGGAAGACCGACGGCGGCGTGGCGATGTAGAAGACCGCCTGCAGCTCGCGCGCCGCCTGCGCCTCGCGCTGCGCGAGCATCGCCGCCAGCCGCTCGAACGCCGCGCGATCGTCGTACGCGCCGCCCAGGTAGGCGGCGCCCTGCGCGATGCGGCTCCACACCTCGGCGTTGGGCGGACGCCGGGAGAACTCGCGGACCGCCGCCTCCGCGTGTCCGCGGAATTGCTCGTCCGGCAACGCCTGGCGGCCAAAGCCCACCAGATAGAAGTCGGGCGGGAGCAGGTTGTCGTGGCCGAGATTATAGACGGCCGGGAAGAGCTTGCGGGCCGTCAGATCGCCGGAAGCGCCGAAAATGACGATGACGGTGGGCGGTGCGCCCCGGTGCTTGCTCAGCCCCTCGAGAAAGGGATGACGGGAGGTCGCAATCATGACACGGGAGCGCAAGATGGCCCGACCTGCTCCAAAACACAAAACTCAAAACGCCGGCCGCTATCGCAGCACGTGGTAGCCCTTGGGGAAGAGCGGCACGTTTTGGAAGTGCAGCACCTGCGGCGGCGCCTTGGCACTCGTGACGACTTCCACCACGTCGAATCGAAAGGTGCGCGGCCGGTCGCGCAGCCGGGTGAGATAGGCGTGAATCGCCCGGCGCAGCACCTTCTTCTTGCGGCGGTTCACCGCGAAAAAACCCGGAACGAGCGCGGTGCTGGCGCGCGACTTCACCTCCACAAACACCAGCACGTCGCCGTCGCGGCAAACGAGGTCGATTTCCTCGCGGGGATCGCGCGGATTGCGCCAGTTCCGGGCCACAATCGCGTAACCCTCCCGGCCCGCCAGGTGTTCGGCCGCCCGCCGCTCGCCCTCCGGTCCCGGGCCGCGGGCGCGAAACATCTCTTTGAACCACGTGAACATGCGATATCCCCGCGCGGCCCGCCGCCGGGCCGTCGCGGCGATATTTCTCATTGCGGGGCACCTTCGGCTGTGGCAATTCTAGAATCAGCCAGCTTGCGCGGCGGTTCCGCTGTTTCTTCCCAATGCCCACCCCCAATCTGTTCGGCCAGCTCCGGCGCTCCCTCCTCCTCAAGATCCTGTCCAAGCCGGCGCCCAGTCGCGCGGATCTTGATTCGGTCATTGAGCTGACCGCCACCAAGGTCGTCGACCAGCTGCGATGCCAGTCGATGACTTTTTACCTGGTCGAGGGCGACTTCATCTCGTTCCGCCACGTCTATTATTCGCCCACCCTGTGGGGCAACGACAAGGCGAAGGAGAAGGAGTTCAAGCAATCCGCCGACAAGCTGTTGCAGACGCGGCTGCCCAAGGGCACCGGCAACGTCGGCAAGGTGGTCGAGACCGGGAAGCCGCTCTTCTTCACCAGCAAGGGGCCGGAGGCCGCCTCGCTGAAGAAGATGAACACCGGCTTCGAGGTGCAATCGATGCTGACGGTCCCGCTGAAGACCAACGTCGTCATCGGCGCCATCCAGGTTCTCAACAAGGAGATCGAGGCCGGCACCAACGGCCAGTTCGAGCAGAAGGACCTCCCCATTCTCCAGGAGCTCGCCGAATACTCCGCGGCACTGATCCAGCGCATGCTGGATCCGAAGTTCCAGCTCAGCGCGGAGGACACCGCGAAGTTCGTGGCCAAGTTCTGCGATCTGCCGCTGGTCACCAAGCTGGAGGAGATCGACATCGATCCACCCCTCGTGGAGATCATCGGCGAAGCCACCATCCGGCGCGAGGGCATCTTCCCGGTGCGGAAGACCAGCACCAACGCGTTGTCGGTGCTGATGGCCAACCCGCTGGACTACGCCAAGCGCGAGGCCTTCCAGCAGGCCTGCGAGTTGGCGATCGACGAGGTGCGGGTGGCGCCCGCCACGCTCATCGAGCAGCTCGTCAAGAAGCATTTCCGGGAGCCGAGCAAGGGGGAGGCCGCCGCGAGCGAGGTCGACATCGCCGGCGTCGCCGAGCTGATCGGCACCGCCTATTCGCCCTCCGACGTCAAGGCCGAGGAGCTTGAGAACGAGGACTCCGCCCCGATCATCCAGCTCGCCAACCGCATCATCGAGGATGCCTACATCACGGGGGCGTCGGACATCCACGTCGAGCCGATGGAGAAGGAGCTCCTCATCCGCTACCGCATCGACGGCCTCTGCCAGGAGAAGCTCCGCCTCCCGAAGCAGGTGACCAATGCGCTCGTCAGCCGCCTCAAGATCATGTGCAACCTCGACATCGCCGAGCGGCGGCTGCCGCAGGACGGGCGCATCGTCTTCAAGAAGTTCACCAAGAAAAATATCGACATTGACCTGCGCGTCGCCACCGGCGCGATGAATTTCGGCGAGAAGGTGGTCATGCGCATCCTCGACAAGCAGAAGACCACCCTGCCCCTCACGGCGCTGGGCTTCTCCGAGGAGAACCTCGCCAGGTACCGCGAGTGCATCCGCCAGCCGTATGGCATGATCCTGCACTGCGGCCCGACCGGCTCGGGCAAGTCGATGACACTGTACTCGGCGCTCTCGGAGATCAACGCCCCCGACATCAACATCCAGACGGCCGAGGACCCGATCGAGTACACCCTGGTTGGCATCAACCAGATGCAGATGAACCGGCAGATCGGCCTCACCTTTGCCCGCGCGCTGCGCTGCTACCTGCGCATGGATCCCGATGTCATCCTCGTCGGCGAGATCCGCGACAAGGAGACCGCCGAGATCGCCATCGAGGCCGCGCTCACCGGCCACCTCCTCGTCTCGACGCTGCACACCAACGACGCCCCCTCCACCATCGCCCGCTTCAGCGAGATGGGCGCCGAGCTGTTCAACATTTCCGCCTCCCTCGTCTGCGTCTGCGCCCAGCGCCTGTTGCGGCGGGTCTGCAAGAGCTGCCGGCAGCCCTATGAGCCGAAAGGTCGGGAGAAGGAGATCATTGAGAAGGCCATCGGGTGGAGCGGCCAGATGTTCAAGGCCAACCCGCACGGCTGCCACCTCTGCGGCGGCAGCGGTTTCAAGGGTCGCGTCGGCATCCATGAGCTGATGATCAACAGCGAGGAACTGACCGAGGCCATCAACCGCGAAGCCGAAACGGCCGAGATCAAGCGCATCGCGATGCGGACCGGCATGAAGACGCTGCACCAGGATTCCATGCTGAAAGTGAAGGACGGCACCACCAGCATGGAGGAGGCGCTGGCCAACGTGCCGCCTGATCTCATCGGCTAGACCCCGCGCCGCTCCCTTACGGAGGATCACATCATGCTACCCCCATCGTCCCGCCCGGCCCTCGTCCGCGCGCTGTCCCTCGTCTGCCTGTGGGCGGTCCTGCCGCCCTCCGCTTCCGCCGAGTCCGCCGTGGAAGCCAAGGTTACGGTCGGCATCTTCAGCCGGATGACCGTGGTGCAGGTGTACTATCGCTCCGCGGCCTGGAAGGCCAAGCTCCAGGCGAAGGCCCAGGAGTCGAACGCGGCGGCGGTCGCCGGCGATGGCACCAAGGTCGACGAGATCGACCGTGAGCTGAAGGCCATGCAGGCCCTTGCGCAGAAGCAGCTCACGGGCGGGGCGCCGCTCACGAACATCCTCGAGCTGCTCAAGGACGACTGGCCGGCCATCGCCAAGGAGGCGGGTGTGGACCTGATCGTGGACACGCCGCTGTACCAGGCGACGGGCGCGCGCGTCGTCGATGTCACTCCGGCCCTGGTCCGGCGACTCCAGGCGAAGACGGCGCCGTAAGCCCGGCCGCGCTCAGGCTCCCGTCGGCGCCGGTTCCGGCGCGACCGCCCCGGTCAGGGGCACCGCCTCCGCCACGGTCGGCGGCAGGACTTCCGGCTCGTTGCGCTCGTGGTCGAACCGCATCGAGACGGTCTTCGACACGCCGCGCTCCTCCATCGTCACGCCATAGATGGCGTTGGCCGCGGCAATCGTGCGCTTGTTGTGCGTGATGATCAGGAACTGCGAGTCCTTCGTGAAATGCCGCAGGAGCTTGGTGAAGCGGCCGATGTTCGACTCGTCGAGCGGCGCGTCGAGTTCATCGAGCAGGCAGAAGGGCGAGGGCTTCACCATGTAAAGCGCAAACAGCAGCGCCACCGCGGTCAGCGTCTTCTGCCCGCCGGACAACAGGGAGATGCTCTTCAGCCGCGTGCCCGGCGGCTGGGCGATGATCTCGATGCCGCTCTCCAGAATGTCTTCCGTCTGGACCAGCTCGAGCCGCGCGTGCCCGCCGCCGAACAGCGTCTGGAAGGTGTACTCAAAGTTCTTCCGCACCTGCTCGAAGGTGACCTCAAACTGCTTCTGTGAGGTGCGGTTGATCTCGTCGATGGCCTTGAGCAACTCGGTCTTGGCCGCGGTGAGGTCGCCACTCTGCGCCTGCAGGAAATCAAACCGCTGGCGCAGCTCGGCGTACTCCTCGATGGCCACCAGGTTGACCGCGCCCATGCTGTTGAGGCGCTGCCGCAGGGCCTCGACGCCCGCCCTGACCTCTTCCCAGTTCGTCTGGTCGAGCGCGGCCAGATCGGACGCGCCGGGCTCGCCCCGCGGTTTCTTGGCTCGGCGTCTCGGCGCGGGCGCCTTGGTTCTGGCCTCGGCGCTGTCCCGCTCGCCCGCCTCCGGCTTGCGCTCGCCGCTTTCCCCCTCGGCCTCATCGTCCAGATCGAGCGGCTTCAGGTCCGGCGGATCGTCCCCCGCATGCCAGAGCAGGTGCTTCCAGTCCGCGGCGGCGACGTCCGTCTGGAATTCATGCTGCACCTCCTCCGCCAGAAACTGGGCCCGCGACCGGCCCTCGGCCAGCTTGACGTCCGCGCGGCCGAGCTTCTCCTGCGCCTCGTCGGTCTGGGTGCGGAGCTCCTGCTGCTCCGCCTCGATCCGGGTGATTTCCCGCTCCAAGCCGGCGAGCTCGCCCCGGATTTTCTCCACGGACTCCTGCGCAATCACCAGGGTGCGCTCGACCTCCGTCGCGCGGGCCGCCTGGGCGGCCGCCTCTTGCTCCAGTCCGGTCACTTGCTCGGCCCAGGCCTCGACCTCCTGCTCGCGCTCCGTCAGCAATTCGCTGATCTGCACCCGCCGGCGCTCCATCTCCCCGAGGCCGCGGTCCAGCACCTCGACCTTCTGGCGGCGCTCGGCGAGTTCCAGGCGCGCCTGGGCGAGGGCTTCCTTCTTCTGATCGCGATCAGTCCGCAACGCGGCGATCTGGCTTTCGAGCGTGCCAATGGCCTCCTTGTGCGCCGCCACCCGGGCATCGGCGTCCGTCAGGCTGCCTTGGGCGCGCCCCAGGCGCCGTTCGGCCTCCGTCCGCGCCTCGGCGAGCGCGGCGAGCTCCCGCTCCATCCGCGGGAGCCGGACCGACACCTCGTCACGGGTCTGGTCGGCATTGCGCGCCTCCGCCTGCACCGCTGCCACCTGCTGGGTGGCGGCGAGCACGAGCTTGCGCCGCTGCTCGAGGGCGGCTTCCGCGCCGGCCAGCGCCGCGCCCAGCTTGTCCACCAGCGCGCGCTGGTCCTCGTGCGCCTTCTGCTCGCGGGCCAGCTCCTGCGCCGTCTCGCGCAGGTCGATCTCCCGCTGCACAATGCCGCCGGGCGGCTTCCGCTGGTAGCCGCCGTAGATGAGGCCGCGCCGGTCGACGAGCTCGCCTTTGGCGGTGGCGACCAGGAAAAACGGAAAGTCCGGATGCGTCCGCCAGAACTCCAGGAAAGCATCCAGGCTCTCCGCGAGGTAGCACGCTGCGAGCAGGCCCGCAATCGGATGCGCCGGATCGACCGTGGCCAGCGCCGCCGTCGCAGGCTGGAGGAAGGGGGGCAGCTCGGTCGGGGTGGCCGCCGCGGCCCGCGGGCCCGCTCCCGTCGCCCGGAGGCACGCGCTGCCGATCGCTTCCGCCTCGAGCTGCGCGAGAATCCGCCGGGCCACCGCCAGGTCCGTCACGGCGATGGCCTCAACGGCGGCCCCCAGCAACGCCTCGAGCGCGGGGCCATAGGCGGGCTTCACCTCCAGGCCGCGGGTGATGGGGGCGACGGGGCGGCCGCCGAGGGCCGCGTCGAGGCGGCCCTGCAGCAGCGCCTTGGCGCCTTCGCCGAAGCCCTCCCATTGCTCCTGCAATTGCTGGAGGAGCCGCAGGCGCGCCGTCCGCTGGGCCAGACCGCGGTCGATCTCCTGCAGGCGGCGCTGGCCGTCGCGAAAGCGCTGCGTGGCCTCGGCGAGCGCGTGTTGCGCGGCCTGCACCTCGTTGTGGACGCGGCTCTGTTCGCCCCGCGCCGCTTCGAGGTGCCGCTGCTCCGCCTCCGCCCGGGCGGCGGCGGCCGCGTGCGCCTGGCGCACCGCGGCGATCTGCGCGGCCAGCTCGTCGTGCCGCACCGCGCTCGTCCCGGCATCCACTTCGTAGGCGGAACAGTCGGCCCGCAGGCGGGCCACCGCACTCTCGCCCTGGAGCAGGTCCAGTTTGGCCTGCTCGAGCTGCTGCTCGAGCCGGCCCAGCTCCCCTTCGATGATGGCGAGTTCGCGGTTGCGCTGCTGGAAGACGGCGTCGGAGCTGCCGAGCAGGTTGAGAAGCAGTTGCTTGTCCTGCGCGCTGCTGTCGGCCTGCGCGGCGACCTCCCGGCGCTGCATCGCCAGCTCCGTCAGATCGTCCCGGCTCGCCTGGATCCGCTCCGTCAGGCTCGCCTGCTTGATGCGGGCGACGCCGACCTGGTTGTCGGCCTGCTCCTTCTGCGAACGCAGATCGAAGACCGCCTGCTGCGCCTCCTGCACCCGCTGATGGTAGTCGCTGCGGCGCATCTTGATTTCGTTCAGCGCCCGCTGCCGCACGTCAAGCGCGGCGCGGTGTTCGTCGGTCGCGGCGCGCAGCGCGGCGACCTCCGCCTCCAGCGCCGTGCTGGTGGCGCGCAACTGCCCCCACTGCCAGCCGCTCTGGGCCAGGCTCAGATGTCGCAGCCGGAAGCTGAGACGCTTGTACCGCACGGCCTTGGCGGCCTGCCGGCGCAGGCTGCCGATCTGGCGGCCGACCTCGGCGATGACGTCGGTCACGCGCAGGAGGTTCTGCTCCGTCAGCGCGAGCTTCGTCAGCGCCTCGCGCCGCTGGCTCTTGTAGCGCGTAATGCCGGCGGCCTCCTCGAAGACGGCCCGCCGTTCCTCGGGCTTCGAGGACAGCACCTGGTCGATCTGACCCTGTGCCATGATCGAGTACGAGGTCCGGCCGACGCCCGTGTCCATGAACAGCCGGTAGATGTCCTTGAGGCGGCAGAGCTGGCCGTTGAGGAAATAATCGCTCTGGCCGTCGCGCGAAGTGCGCCGCGTGATCTCGACCTCGTGATACTCGGTGCCGAGCTGGCCTTCGCACGCGGTCAGCAGCAGCGAGACTTCACCCAGATTCAGCGGCCGGCGGGTCTCGGCGCCCTCGAAGATGACGTCCTGCATGCGCGCGCCGCGCAGCGCCTTGGCACTCTGCTCTCCCAGGACCCAGCGGACGGCGTCGGCGATGTTGCTCTTGCCACAGCCATTGGGGCCGACGATGGCGGTGACGCCGGGTTCGAAGCGCAGGACGGTGGGATCGGCAAAGGACTTGAAGCCATGAAGCTTGAGTGCCTTGAGGTACATGCAGCTTAAAGGTGCAAACTACAGAGGGGCGGATTTCCGACCGCAATGGGAAAGTGCAGCGGTTGTTTCCGTCGAAAATTCCCCGCCGGCGCGCGCTCCCTGGCTGCCCGCCGCCGCCCGCACAAACGTATCGCCAAGGCCCGCCCGTCCGCTAGAATCGCCGCATCATCGACTCGCCTTCCCGCATTCGTCCCGTCAACTTCAAATCGCAATGAAGCTTATCGTCGCCATCATCAAGCCCTTCAAACTCGAGGAAGTTAAGGAAGCCCTGTCCGGCATCGGCATCGAGGGCATGACTGTGACCGAGGTCAAAGGTTTCGGCCGGCAAAAGGGTCACACCGAGATCTACCGCGGCAGCGAATACACCGTTGATTTCCTGCCTAAGGTGAAGATCGAGATTGCGCTGGGCGACGAACTTGTCGGCCGCACTGTCGAGACCATCGTCAAGTCCGCCAAGACAGGCAAGATTGGCGACGGCAAGGTCTTCGTCATTCCCTTGGAAGAGGTGGTTCGCATCCGAACTGACGAGCGCGGCGAAGCTGCCATCTAGGTCTGCCGGCCCGGCGGCGCGCGGCCGCCCGCCCTCCGGTCTTTGGTCCAGGAGACCATTCGACATGTCAAACGAATTGTCCGAGTTCCTCGCCCAGCTCGAAGCGCGCAATCCCGCCGAAGTCGAATTCCACCAGGCCGTCACGGAGGTGGCCAAATCCATCTGGCCCTTCATCGAAAAGAACCCGAAGTACCGCCAGGCGCGCATCCTTGATCGACTGGTCGAGCCGGAACGCGCCATCAGCTTCCGCGTGACCTGGATGGACCGCCATGGCGAGGTGCAGGTCAACCGCGGCTACCGGGTGCAGATGAACAGCGCGATCGGCCCCTACAAGGGCGGCCTGCGCTTCCATCCCTCGGTCCGGCTGGGCACGCTGAAGTTCCTCGCCTTCGAGCAGGTGTTCAAGAACGCCCTCACCACCCTGCCCATGGGCGGCGGCAAGGGCGGCGCGGATTTCGACCCGAAAGGCAAGACCGACGAGGAAGTGATGCGCTTTTGCCAGGCCTTCATGGGCGAACTTTTCCGCCATATCGGCCCGGACACCGACGTCCCGGCGGGCGACATCGGCGTGGGCGGGCGGGAGATTGGCTACCTGTTCGGCTACTACAAGAAACTGCATAACGAATTCAGCGGCGTGCTGACCGGCAAGGGAATCAACTGGAGCGGCAGCCGCATCCGCGAAGAAGCCACGGGCTACGGCCTCGTCTATTTCGTCGAGGAGATGATGCACACCCGCAGCAACAGCATCAGCGGCAAGACCGTGGTCATCTCTGGCTCGGGCAACGTGGCGCAATTCGCGGTGGAGAAGGCGATGATGATGGGCGCCAAGGTGGTCACGCTGTCGGATTCGGACGGCTTCGTGTTCGATCGCGACGGCATCAACGCCGAGCGGCTCGCCTACCTCAAGGAGCTCAAGAACGTTCGGCGCGGTCGGATTTCGGAGTACGCGAGCGAATTCCACTGCGAGTATCACGCGGGGCGGCGGCCGTGGAACGTGCCGTGCGATGTCGCCTTGCCGTGCGCCACCCAGAACGAGCTGACGGGCGAGGACGCCACCGCGCTCGTCCGCAACGGCTGCATCAGCGTGGGCGAAGGGGCCAACATGCCGTCGACGCCCGAGGCGGTCGATGCGTTCCTGGGCCACCGGATCCTGTTCGGACCGGGCAAGGCGGCCAACGCGGGCGGCGTGTCGGTGAGCGGCCTGGAGATGTCCCAAAACAGCATGCGGCTGCAGTGGTCGACCAACGAGGTCGACAAGCGGCTGCACGAAATCATGAAGGCCATCCACAACCAGTGCGTTCGCTTCGGCGAACAGGCCGGCTGGGTCAACTATGTGGACGGCGCCAACATCGCCGGTTTCCGCAAGGTGGCGGAGGCCATGCTCGACCAGGGCTTGGTGTGAGGCCGCGCGGGATCGCCCCGCGCCCTGCCCGCCGGCGCGGCGCACCCGCGCGCCGCGGCACTCGCCCCGCTCGGGGCGACGGTCAGCGGTGATCCCACGGCAGGCGCACCGCAATGCGGGGGTGCCGCCACACCTCGAAGACCTCGAAAACCTTCCCCGGATTGAGGATGGCGCGCGGGTCCAGCGCCCGCTTCACCGCGCGCATGGCGCGCACCTGCGCGCGGCGGTGCTGTAGCCGGAGAAAGGGCGTCTTGGCGAGACCGATCCCGTGCTCGCCCGAAATGGCGCCACCCAAAGCCACGACCTTCTCCATGAGGCGCCGGACGGCGGCGGCGGCGGCCCGGCATTCCGCTGGATTGCCGCTGTGATACATGATGTTCACGTGGAGGTTGCCGTCGGCCAGGTGACCGAACGTCGGGATGGGCAGGGCGGATTCGCGCCGCAGCCGCTCCAGGAAGCGTGCAAAGCGCTCGTACTGCCGCATGGGGATGACGATGTCCTCGTTGAGCTTGGCGTCCCCGAGGGCAAACATCGCGCCGGAGCACTGGCGGCGCACCGCCCAGAGTCGTTCCGCTTGCGCGCGGCTCCGCGCCACCCGGAAGGCGCTCGCCGTCCGGCGCGCCCACGCCAGCACCCGCGGCTTCTGC
This sequence comes from Opitutaceae bacterium, assembly GCA_035519475.1. Lineage (GTDB taxonomy): Bacteria > Verrucomicrobiota > Verrucomicrobiia > Opitutales > Opitutaceae > Fen-1467. The sequence goes on along the minus strand of DATIWI010000056.1, from coordinate 32,932 downwards.
GCCCGGATTTCCGGCGCCGCGCCGGCGAGTTCGATCAGAATCACCGGCCGGGCTTCGGCCCGGCCGGAAGCGCGGCCGCCCGGGGCGGGAAACACCCGGCGGCCCGTCGCCTGTTCGGCGCACTGCACGCTGTACCGGTCGAGGTACTCGCAAATCGCCGGCTGCACCCGCAGGGCGAACAGCCTGCGGGCGGCCCGCAGGGCGTCCACCTCGTGGGGAAACGCCGCCAGCAGGGTCCACCGCGCCGGCGGCCGGGGAATCAGCCGCAGCACGGCGTCGGTCACGACGCCGAGGAGACCCTCGCTGCCAATCCAGAGATCGCGCAGATTGAAACCCGCGGCGAATTTCCGGGTCGCCGTGCCCCATTCCACCTCCTCGCCGGTCGGCAGGAAGCCCTTGAGCGCGACGACGTAGTCGCGCGTCACGCCGTACTTGCCGCCATGCATGCCGCCGGCGTTGCAGGCGATGTTGCCGCCGATCGTGCAGTATTGGTCGGAGGAAGGATCGGGGGGATAGAACCAGCCGCGCGCCTCGGCCGCGGCATGGATCGCCGCGTTGGTGGCGCCCGCCTGCACGTGGGCCAGGCCCGCCTCGGCGTCAATGCGAATGCGGCGCAAGGCGGTCAGATCGATGACCCAACCGCCGCGCAGCGGCACCGCCGAACCGGTCAGCGAGGTGCCCCGGCCGCGCACCGTCACCGGGATCCGATGGCGGTTGGCCAGCGCCAGCACCACGCCCACGTCCGCGCCCTGCCGCGGCCGGATCACCGCCGCCGGCAAGAACGACAGCTTGCTGCTGTCGAAGGACGCCTTCCAGCGGGCGCGCCGGCCGGTGCGGACGACCGCGCCCAGGCGGCGGACGAGTTCGTTGGTGGCGGCGGCGAGCGTGGCCATGCGGAGGGCTGAGACTAACTCACAGTTCGCCGGCCTTGGCAAGGAACGGGTGGGCCGAGCCCCTTCCTCTGCGGCGGTCGCGGCGCCGAAGCCGCCGCAGAATCGCCTTCCCAGCCCGCGCGGCGCCTCCCACTCTGCGGATGGTCGCCGATGACGGAGTCCCTTTATGCGCAGATCCTGAGCCACCTGCTGACCGTGGGCGGCTTCCTGCTCGCGGTGTTTCTGATCGCGCGCCTCATGAGCGAAAAACGGCAGCCGGGCAACACCATGGCGTGGCTCCTGGTGATCGTGCTCATCCCGTACGTCGGCGTGCCGCTCTACCTGCTGCTCGGCGGCCGCAAGCTGCGCCGCCTCGTCGCCCGCAAATCGCCGCTCGCGCCCGCGCCGGCGGCCGGGGCGGCGGCGCCCGCCGCCGCCGGCGATCCGGTCGCGCAGGCGCTGGCCGCCAGCGGCGCCAGTCCGCTGCTCGGCGGCAACGCCGTGCGTTTCCTCACCAGTGGCGAGGAGGCGTTTGCCGAGTTCGAACGGCGGATTCGCGGCGCCCGGCACACGATCCACCTGATGACCTTCATTCTCGGCCGCGACGACACGGGCCGGCGCCTCGTGCAGCTGCTGACGGAGCGCGCCCGCGCCGGCGTGAAGGTCCGCCTGCTGCTGGATGCCGTGGGCTGCCTCCTGACCAGCCGCGGCTTTGTTGAACCGCTCCGCCGCGCCGGCGGCGAGGCGCATCGCTTCCTGCCGGTGCTGCCGCTACAATGGCGCGGTTCCGCCAACCTGCGCAATCACCGCAAGATCGCGGTCTTTGACGGGGAGAGCGCCATCCTCGGCGGCCACAATCTCGCCGCCGAGTACATGGGGCCGGCGCCGAGCGCGAACCGCTGGCGCGACTTCGGCGCGGTCATCGAGGGGCCCGCCGTGGCGCAGCTCAGCACGGTCTTTCTCGCCGACTGGCGCTATGCGGGCGGCCAGGCCGTCGACGCGCCCGGCGCCGGCGGGGCGCGGGAGCCGGCGGCCGGCGGGCACGGAAGCCTGCAGGTGGTGGCCAGCGGGCCGGACGTGGCGGGCGATCCCCTGTATGAAGGCATCGTCTCGTTCATTCAGGAGGCGAAGCGCCGCATTTGGATCATCACGCCCTACTTCATCCCCGACGAGGTGATCTTCCGTTCGCTCCTCGTCAAGGCTCGCACCGGCCGGGAAGTGCGGCTGCTCGTGCCGGCCCGCTCGAACCACCCGATCACCGATCACGCCCGCCGGTATTACCTCCGCGAATTGCACCGCGCCGGCGCCCACGTGCATCTCTACCAGCCTGGCATGATGCATTCCAAAGGGATGATCGTCGACGACCGCGTCGGGCTGCTCGGCTCGGCCAACTTCGACCTGCGCTCGCTCTTCGTGAATTTCGAGATCGGCGTGTTCGTCTACTCCGAGCCCGAGGTGCGCGCCATGCGCGTCTGGGCCCAGGAACTTCTGGCCCACTCCGAGCCGATGACGGCGGACCAGCCGTCGCGCCGCCGGCTGCTGGGCAACATTGCCGAGGATCTCAGCCGGTTGTTCGCGCCGATGCTGTGATGGCGGGCTCCGCGCGCCCGGGACCCGCAAGCGGGGCCGCCGGCAGGTTGGGTTTCCCTCGCCAGGAATCCGCCCGGCGCATCCGGCGCTAGCCCTCCGGTTTCCGGTCTCCGGTCTTCACCTTCTCTTCGTCGCGCAGGAGCTTGTATTCTACGGCGTCGCGGAGCGCTTCCCAGCTGGCTTCAATGATATTGTCGCTCAAGCCCACCGTGCCCCAAAGATCCTGGCCATCCATCGTCTCGATCAGCACGCGGGCGCGGGAATTGGTGCCGCGCTTGCTGTCGAGAATGCGGACCTTGTAGTCGCTCAGCGCCGTGTCCTTGATCGCGGGATAAGCCCGCTCCAGCGCCAGGCGCAGCGCCTTGTCGAGGGCGCCGACCGGGCCGACGCATTCGGCCACCGTGTGCATCGATTTGCCCTTGACCTTCACCTTCACCGTCGCCTCAGCCACCACCGACGCTTCCGGCCCACGGCATTCGACGATCACCCGGTAACCTTCCAGCTCGAAGGCCGGGGTGTGCTTCTGCAGCCACCGGGCGAGCAGCAGCTTGAGCGAGGCGTCGGCCGCCTCGAATTCGTAACCCTGAAACTCGAGCTGTTTGAGCTCCTCGAGCACGCCTTTGACCTCGGGCGATTGCTCGGTGATGTCGAAGCCCAGCTCGCGCGCCTTCGTCACGATGCTGGTACGGCCGGCGAGATCGGAGACGAGCACGCGGGTGTGGTTCCCCACGAGGGCGGGGTCAATGTGCTCGTAGCTGCGGGCCACCTTCTGCGCGGCGTTGGCATGCAAGCCGCCCTTGTGCGCAAAGGCGGAGACGCCGACGAAGGGTTCCTTCGGGTCGGGGCGCAGGTTGGCCAGCTCATCCAGGTAATGCGAGAGATCGCGCAGGTGCGGCAGGTTGGGCCGGCAAAAGGCGGTGCGGCCCATCTTCAGGAACAGGTTGGGCAGGATCGTCGTCAGGTTGGCGTTGCCCGTGCGCTCGCCATAACCGTTGATGGTTCCCTGCACCAGGGTGGCGCCGGCCGCCACGCCGGCGAGCGAAACCGCCACCCCGAGCCCGCTGTCGTTGTGGCAGTGAACGCCGATGAGTCCTCCCCCGAATTCCCGCGTCACCCGCGTCACAATCTCCTTGAATTCATCGACGAGCGTGCCGCCATTGGTGTCACAGAGCGTCAGGTTGGCGGCGCCGCCCCGCTTTGCCGCCGCCAAGGTCCGGAGGGCATAATCCGGGTCGCCCTTGAAACCGTCGAAAAAGTGCTCGGCATCGTAGATCACCTCCCGACCCTGGGCGGTGAGATGGCGCACCGAGTCCTCAATCATCGCGAGGTTCTCCTCGGGGGTGGTGCGGAGGATCTCCGTGACGTGGAGCAGCCACGTTTTGCCGACGATGGTCACGACGGGCGTTCCGGCGTCCAGCAGCAGCGCGAGCTGCGCATCGTGGGCGGCGCTGACGCCGGCCCGGCGGGTCGCACCGAAGGCCGCCACGCGGGCGTGGTGCAGCTTCAGCCGTCCCACCTCCGTGAAGAAGGTGATGTCGCGTGGATTGGACCCGGGAAATCCGCCCTCGACGTAGTCCACGCCGAACTGGTCGAGCCGCTCGGTGATCAACAGCTTGTCCGTCACCGAAAACGAGATGCCCTCGCCCTGCGTGCCATCGCGGAGGGTGGTGTCGTAGATTCTGATGGGGGGAGGTTGCATAAAACAAAAACCCCGGGGTTCTGGCCCGGGGCGTTGCGAGTGACGTGGGGTTGGTGCGGCCGCCTACGCCATGTCGCCCGGCCCGGGCCGGTGGCCAAGAATGATCATCGAGCCGATAATCGCGGTGCGCATGGGGGGACAGGGCGCGGTGGTGAATCGAATGGGAAGCGGGAGGAAAGGCGAAATCCGCCCGGGTGTCGAATCTGTTTTTCCGCCTCCTTCCGGCGTCCGCGGTGACGGTCCGGGCGCCCCGTGGCCGGCGCCCGTCTCATCTCCACCCGCCGCCTCCAGGGGAGATGTCAACTAATAGTTGACATCTCCCCAAGGGTCTGGTGGCGGAGGAGCTCGCGCGGGACCCACCTTGTGCTGGATCCGCGCCGAAGGACCGATCGCCAGGCATCGTGAGGTGCCGCCGCCGGATCATGGCCCCGCCGCGCCGGGGGGCAGCATGGCTCGCAGCCGGGCCAGGTTTCGGCGCGCGTCGCCATTGGCGGGCTCGATCCGCAGCAACTCCTCGTAGTGCCGGATCGCCTCCGGGATCCGCCCCAATCCGGCCAGCACCTGGGCCAGATTGTCGTGCGCCTCGGCCAGGCCGGGGTTGATCCGCAAGGCTTGTTCATATTGTCCGATCGCCTCCGGCGCCCGCCCCATTCGCACCCAGGCGTTGCCCAGGTTGAGATGGGCATCGGCGTCGCCGGGCTTGAGGCGCGCGGCCGCCTCGAAATGATCCGCGGCCGGCGGCACCTGGTCCGCCTGCATCAGGGCCACGCCAAGGTTGTTGTGGGCTTCCGCATAGTCGGGTTTGAGCCGCAACGCCTCCTCGAAATGCCCGCTTCCCTCCGGCCCGCGCCCCGCGCGGACCAGCGCAATGCCCAGATTGTTGTGCACCTCCGCCAACTCCGGCCTGGCCCGCAGAATCTGCTCGTAGCAGTCGATCGCCTCCGCGATCCGTCCCGTTTCGACCAGGGCGTGGGCGAGCGCGATGCGGATGTCCGGGTTGCCCGGTTCGATTCGCAGCGCCTCCCGGTACTGTCCGATGGCTTCCGCCGGCCGGCCGGCCGTCAGCAGCAGGATGCCCAGCCGATGATGGGCCCGCGCGTTGTCCGGCCATTTCGCCACGGTGTCGCTCCAGACCGAGAATTCGCTGCGAAAATCCTCGTTGCGCCGCACCGTGAGCGCTCCGAGTGCCACCGCCAGCGCGACCAGGCCGACCAGCGCCCGCCGCCCGGCGAGCGCGTGCAATCCCAGGACGGCCGCCACCACCGCGGCGGCCAGCGGCAGATACATGCGATGCTCCGCGATCGTCTGCGTCGTTAGCGGCACCACGCTGGAGCTGGGCGCCAGGATGGCGAAGAAGACGACGCCGGCAAAACCTGCGGCGCGCCCGCGCCACACCGCCCTCGCCGCTCCCACCCCGAGGAGCCCAAGCAACGCCGCCTGCGGCGCGACCGCCAGCGGATCCCTGACCAGGGAGGTGCCGTAGTCGAACACCAGCGGGTGCGGCCAGAGCGACAGCCGGAGATACCGCGCGACCGCCAGGCACTGCGTCAGGGCAAACGACCCGGGACTGACCCCCAGGCCAAAGCCCACCGTTTGATTGCGGTGATGGCTGCCGATCATCAGCAGGGCCAGCAGCGGCCACGTGGCGGCGAGCCCGAGATACAGCCCCCGGCGCCGCCGCCAGGCCGCGCGCAGCGATCCCGCCACAAAGGTCCGGTCGTACAACCACACGAGGATCGGAACGGACACCACCCATTCCTTGCTCGCCATCCCCAGCAGACACGCGCCCACCGCGAACGCCTGCCACGGGGCGGGGCGCGGCGACGTGGTCGACCGGATGAAGCCGTAGAGCGTCAGCAGCGTGAACAGCCCGGCGAGGATTTCGGCCCGGTTGACCACGCCCGTCACCGATTCCGTCAGAAGCGGATGCACGGTCCAGAGCAGCGCTGCGGCCCCCCCGACCCAGACGGCATCCCGGAGCGGCATCGGCACTGGCGGCGTCCACGGCGGTGCGCCCGTTTCCTTTGCTCCCTTTTCCAGTCGCCCTCCGCTCTCCAGCGCCCGCCCTGAGCGCAGTCGAAGGGTTCGCCGCACCACGCCAAACAGCGCCAGGCCCGCCAGCGCGTGCAAAGCCAGGTTCACCACGTGATAGCCGCGCACGTCCAGGCCCCCCAGCGCGTAGTTGACCGCGAGCGTCAGGTTGAACAGCGGCCGGCCGGCCGAGCCGCCGCCGTTAGCCGCCGGCGACAGCACCTGGCCGATCTGCTCCAGATGCCGGATCGTGGGGTTGTCCACGATCGCCGGCAAGTCATCGAACACGAACGGGCAGGAGAGACTGTTGTGGTAGGCGACGACTGCGGCGAGGACGATCGCGCCGGCGCCGGTCAGAATCCACCGGCGGGAAGCGCGAGCGGGGGCATCATCGGGTGCAGCGGGGCTGACGCGGCCAGGTGCCATGCGCGGGATGCCCGCCGACTATGCACAGCTCGCCGGAGTGGTCGAGCCCGCAGCCCTGGCAATCGCCCTACGGTTCCTTCTTCGGGGGCGCGTCGGTAATCATGACGACATCCCGCGGGTTGATCGCATAGGTGAGCCCCTTTTCGTCCTGGACGATCAGAACCCCGCCCGACGCCTTGACCGACTTGATGGCGACCAGGACCGTGGTGGTGTCGTCCCGCGAATGGATCAAGTACACGGGCGTCCGTGTGATCGTGGCGAAGGCGGCCGCGTATCCGCGCGCAAGTTCCTCCACTTCGGTGGCCACGCGGACGGTGACGGGCGGCGCGCCCTGGTTCACCGGCTGGCCCCAGCCGGTGGCCGCCGCGGCCAGGAAGAGTAAAGCAGCGATCGATTTCATGGTCGGGCGGAAACCTAGCGAACCCTCGCCGCAACTCAACCTGTCTTCCGCGACGGGCGGAGCGACCCGCGCGCCGACTAGCGCGGAGTGAATTCAACGCGGTAGGCCGCGTTGGGAAAACTGGTGAGCGCGCCCGCGTCAGTCGCCGACAGCCCGTCGCCCGTGCCGGCGAGGTTGTCGGCGACGGTCGTCCAGGGGCCGTTCACCGGTTCCATCGCACGCTCCACGCGATAGGTCTGCCCGACGGCGCTGCGGAAGCTGATGACAGCATCGTTGCCCGCCCGCAGGATCAGCACCGGCAGCACGACGTTGACGACGACGGCGTCGCGAACCACCGCGTGGACGCCATCGGCCGCCTGGAGCATCAGCGTATAGGTGCCCGGCATGGCGAACGAAACCGTCGTCCCCGCCTGCGTCGCATCGCCGAAGGTTACCGCTCCCGGCCCCGCATACTTCGTCCAGGCAATGGTAAGATTCGTTCCCGCAACCGTGCCGCCGATCGTGGCGGTCGCCGGAAACGGCACGTCGAAATCGGGGCCCGCCCCGACGTTCGGCGCGCCCGGTGAGCGCGGCCCCTCCGCGGGCCCGGTGCCCTGCACGACCTCGAAGTTGGAGATGTCGATGCTTGAGAGGTTGTCGAACGCGTTCGCCGGGTAACGGTCGTCGGGCGTCACTGAGATCGAGAAGAATCCACCATTGTCGGCGACGAGCGCCCCGTACTTCTGCAGCCCCAGGCACACGGCCCGTTCGAAGACAGTCCATCCCGCCGGGATGGCGAAACCGGCCTTGAGGCGCACGCGCTGCCCCATGGCGGGCACGTTGGTCTGCGAGGCGGGGGTGGTCGAGGCGTAGTGATTGGCCGGGTAGAGATATTCCTGCCGCGTGCGTTTTACCACCAGTCGCACCGCGTGCTCGACCATGCCGCGCAGGCACTCGTCGTAGCGCACCAGCGCCGGGAACATCGGCAGGCCGGCCGCGTCGCCCGAGGTCCATCCCGCGGGCCGGAGGGCGTTGCTGCGCAGATTGAACTTGGCGCCGTTGGACGCCTGCCAGGCGGAGCCGACCAGCAGCGCCTGCCAGGTTTCCCAGAAGGCGCCGGTGCCCGGCATCACGATGATCGCGTGCCGGTCGCCGCCGGTGCCGTTCACGTCCTGCTGCCACTGCTGGAGCGTCAGCGTGCCCGTTTCCCGCGGCCAGGTTTCCACCGGCAGGTTGGCCGGGATCGGATAGGGGCTCGGATCCGACTCGTCCGGGTAATCGACGAACGCGATGGGGACGTACGGCTGCGCGTCGGGCACCAGCACAAAGTTCATCTCATAGAACGCCCGCAGTGTGCGCCGGTTGGTGGCGAGGTCCGTGCGGATCTGCGCCATCATCGCATCTGAGTTTGCCAGGAGCGGCTGGTGCGACACGTCCTCGTTCCAGGCGCTGTCCAGCGGCATGATCTGCAGCGCCGCCACCACCGCGTCGGCCTCCGGGGTGTTGAAAAGCAGCGGCGAGCTCACGGCGGGCTCCGGGCCGAGGATGCGGCCTTCCTGGTTGATCCGTTCCGCCCGAAGCATTGCGATGGCAGATCCGGCCAGGAGGAACACGAGCGGCAGTTTCATGGTTCGCAGGGAGTGATTCGATCAGCCGGCACGGCCCTCCGCGGGACGCGACCCGATCTTGCACTCCGTCCACGATAGGGGCGCAATCGCACGGGAACAACGGGGTGCGCGCCGCATATTGCCGGGGGGAAATCCGCCCATGATTGCAGTGCAGCTGCGAAAAGTCCGGTAAACCGGCACCTCCCAAACACTATTTTCAAATCTCCCGGACACCGGTCCCTCGCGCACCCCGCGTCGGGCGCGGACTTCCGCGGACGGCCCGCTGCGCTGCCTGCGGGTCTCGCACTCCCGGACGCGGCTTCTTCACGCAAACCGAACGCAACAAACGGCGCCAGAAGTCGAAATAATACCTCCGGCTCAGCTTTGACCGGAGAATCGGCCGCCATAGGTTTCCCCGCCGCTCGCACCGCGGCCCGCATCCCAGTCCTGTCTTCAATTGCCGAAGGAGTCTCCGCACCCCTCTCCGTGGAATCGCTGTCGCCCCACCGCCACTCCCGAGCCGATGCCGCGCGCGAACAACTCGATCCTCCGTCTTTGCCCGCACCCTCAACCACCACGTCCGCCCATTCAACCGCCGCACTGCAGCCCAACCTGAAAGGACAGCCATGAGCGATCCCCTGAACCCGACCTCGCAACTTCCGCTGGATGCCTCAGCTCCGACGGAAGACAGCCCGAACGCCGCCGTTGGCCCGGCCGACGCCGCCGGACCCTCGCCGCTCCCGCGGCCCATCCCGGTCCCGCCCCGGCCGATCGTCTTCCTCAACGGAGTCAGCGGGCGCTACCGCGGCACGCTGGCCAGCTACGAGCTCGAGCTCCGCGTGGATATCGACGGCGCCCGCCCCAGCAACCTCGTCAGCGGCGACTACTATTCGGTGAGTGGTGGCGTCAAGACCTACTTCGGGTCGTACAAGTCAGGGCCGGTCGCGGTGACCTGGAGCTCCGGCAGCGTGACCATCCAGGGAAATCTCTCCACGACGTGGAGCACGCCCTACACGGTCTTCCGCATCACCATCCCCCGGACGAACATCTTCACGCCGCGGGCGGCCGCGACCATCGTGTATTCGACGACGGCCGGCGCAACCGGCGGCACCTATGTCTGCGCGTTCGAAAGCATCTATTTTCGGACGGTCAGGTGGGAGGATGACTATGAAGCGGGGGCCACGCTCTTCGGCAGCTACAACACCGGAACGCTGCCGCATGGCGGCACCGCCCGCGTGCTCGACGTCGTGGCCGCGTACGCCGAGGCGGGGGTGCAGATGGTGAACACCGCCGCATCGGACGCGGTCGCCACCGCCGAAGCGGGCGCGGATTCCATCTGGACGAACGCCGAACTCGAGACGGCGATGCACCACCATTTCAGCATCGTGCAGGACAACCCGCAGTGGCAGACCTACCTGCTGGCCTGCAAATCCAAGCACGAGCTCACGACCGGCAGCTCCACGTTGTTCGGCATCATGTTCGATTACAGCGGAGCCTGCCAGCGCCAGGGCTGCGCGGTTTTCCAGACGCAGATCAACTCGTACTATGGCGGGGCGGGTTCAAATGACGCCAACCGGCATACCCTGTACTGCTACGTGCACGAGCTGGGTCATTCGTTCAATCTCCTGCACTCGTGGGACAAGGGGCGGCCCAGCTCCCTTTCGTGGATGAACTACGATTGGAAGTACGACCAGATCAACGGCGCCGGCAGCTACTGGGCGAATTTCGCCTTCATCTTCGACGATCTCGAACTGGTTCACATCCGGCACGACTATCGCAACAGCGTGATCATGGGCGGCGACAACTGGGCCACCAACGCCGGGTTCGGCACAGGCGAGGAACGGACCGGTGTCACCGGACCGGTCGTGGAGGATCGGTCGGGGTTGGCGCTGGAATTGTCGGCGAAGCCCGCCTTCGTGTTGGGCGAGCCGGTGGTGGTCCAGCTGCGGCTCCGGCTGCGTGATCTGAATGGCCGGGTGGTCAGCGCCCACCTGCATCCGAACTTCGATCTCACCAAGATCGCGATCAAGAAGCCAAACGGGGAGGTCGTCGTTTACGAGCCCCTCGCGGAGCACCTCTGCAATCTGAATGAGGTGATCCTCAGCGAAGCCAACCCGTCGATCGCCGCCAGCGCGTACCTCGGCTATGGCCGCGACGGCCTGTACTTCGACCAGCCCGGCAGCTACCTGCTCAAGGCGGCCTACCACACTCCGGGAGGCGGCATCATCGCGTCAGCCGACGTCCGCGTCCGCGTGAAGGCCCCGCTCACGGCGGAGGAGGCGGCGATCGGGGATCTTTATCTGGGCGACGAACAGGGCCGGCTGTTCTACCTGCTGGGATCCGACGGCCCGCACCTGGCGAAAGGCAACGCCGCCCTCGACACGGTGCTCGAGCGCTATGCGGACCATCCGCTCAGCGTCTATGCCGCTCTGGTCCATGGCGTGAACGCCTCGCGGGATTTCAAGATCGTCGGGACCGACCGGAAGGTCACCATTCGCAAACACGACGCCAAGCGCTGCGCGGACCTGATCGGCAAGGTGTTCAAGGCGGCGGGCAAGGGCGATTGGGTGGACCACGCCACGCTCAGCTTTGCCATGCGGAAGGCCGCCGAAAGCCATCTCAAGAGCGGCGACCGGATTGCCGCGAAGAAGACCCTCGACAGCCTCAAAGCGTACCTGGACAAGCAGGACCTGGCGAAGCACGAACTCCTGCGCTACCACGCCCAGAGCGACGCCGTTCTGAACAAATAAGCGGTGCGGCTCCGGCTGCGCGGCCGTCTTCATCTCCCTCCCTGCCCCGCCGGGCGGGGAGGGCGGGAAGCCGCCGGGCCTCACACTCCGTGCGCGGCAATGAAGGCCTTGATCGCCGCCGCGTCGGCGCGCATCGGGTGCTTCACGATCGGGCGCGACTTGAGCGCTTCGAGAGCCGGGTGCGTCGGCGCCTGGCCGATGGCCGCGCGAATGACGTCCGGGAACTTCGCCGGGCTCGCGGTGGCCAGCACCACGCTCAGCCGGTCGCGGTTGATCTCCTTGAAACCGCACGCCGTGTGCGGATCGCAGACGTAGCCGTATTTCTGGTAGACGTGTCGGATGATGCCGGTGATCTCCGCGTCGGTGCAATGGCTGGCGCTGAACGTGTCGGCATCGAAGTGGGCAAAGCGATAGGCGCCGGTGGCCCGGAACGTTTCCATGATCTCCCGCACGCGCGCGGGGTCGCGGCCGACACTGTAGAAAAGGAAGCGCTCAAAGTTCGACGCCACCTGGATGTCCATCGACGGCGCGAGGCTCGGCGCGACGGCCGTCATCCGGTAATCCCCGGTGGCAAACAGGCGGAAGAGGATGTCGTTCTGGTTGGTGGCGATCTTGAAGCTGCGGATCGGCACGCCCATCTTCTGGAGCAACCACCCCGCGAGCACGTTGCCGAAATTGCCCGTGGGCACCACGAATTCCACCTCGAGGCGTTGCGCCGCGGGCAGCCGCAGCCACGCGTAGAGGAAGTACACGCTCTGGGCGAGCACGCGGGCCAGGTTGATGGAGTTTACCGCCGACAGCCGGTGCCGCGCCCGGAAGGCCTGGTCGCCAAACACCGCCTTCAACGCGGCCTGGGCGTCGTCGAAGGTGCCGTCGACCGCGAGCGCAAAGACATTGGCCGCGCCCGTGCAGGCCATCTGCCGCTCCTGCAGCGGGGCGATCCGCCCCTCCGGATAGAGGATGAAGATCGCGACGCCCGGTTTGCCCAGCAGGCCGTGGATGGCCGCCGCGCCCGTGTCGCCCGAGGTGGCGGCGAGCACGTTCAGCGTCTCGCCCCGTACCCGGCACTGGTGCTCGTAGAGATTCCCGAGCAACTGCAGCGCAAAGTCCTTGAACGCGAGGGTCGGGCCGTGAAACAGTTCGAGCACGAAGAGGCGCTCGCCGATCTGCTCGAGCGGCGCGATGCGGCGATGGGTGAACCCGCGATAGGAGCGCGCCGCGATGTCCTTCAGCACCGCCGGATCCAGGTCGGTCGCAAACAGCCCAAGCACCTCGGCGCAAAGGGTAGCATAATCGAGCCGGGCCAACCGCTCCCAGTCGCCGCCGATGCCGGGCAGCGTCTCCGGCAGGAACAGGCCGCCATCCGGCGCGAGCCCGATGGCCACCGCCTCCGTGAAGCTCACGGGATCGGTCTGGCCGCGAGTGCTTAGGAATTTCATTTCTGAGGCCGCTCGCCGCAAGGAGGCGCAAAATCCGCAAGACAAATTCGCAGCTTTGGGCGCCTTTTGCGCGTTCTGGCGGCCATTCTGGCCGACCTTCTGCTCAGCCCGCCTTCTCCAGCCCGTACGCCGCGTGCGCGGCGCGGGCGGCCTCGTCGGCGCGCGCCGACTCGATCACCACCGAGATCTTGATCTCCGAGGTGCTGATCAGCTCGATGTTCACTCCCAGGTTCGCCAGCGTCTGGAAGAGCGTGGCCGCCACACCGCTGTGCGTCTTCATGCCCACGCCGACCACGGAGAGCTTGGCGATCCGGTCGTCGATGGCCACCTCGCCCCCGCCCCACTCCGCGAACACGGGCTCGAGCGCCTTCTGCGCCCGGTGGGAGTCGCCCTGCGGCACCGTGAAGGTCAGGTTGGCCACGCCGTGGCGCCCGATGTTCTGCACGATCATGTCGACGATGATGTTGGCGTCGGCCAGCGCGCGGAACACCTTCGCCGCGGTGCCCGGGATGTCCGGGATGTTGCTGATGACGACCTTGGCCTGGTCCTTGTCCACCGCGACGCCGCGCACGACGACCTGTTCCATGTAGCTGACTTCTTCTTTCACGAGGGTTCCCGGGTTGTGGTTGAACGAGGAGCGGACTTCGAACACGACATTGTACTTCTTGGCAAACTCCACCGAGCGCGACTGCATGACCTTGGAGCCGCTGCTGGCGAGCTCCAGCATCTCGTCGTAGCTGATCTCCGCGAGCTTGCGGGCATCCCGGACCACGCGCGGGTCCGCGGTGTAGACGCCGTCGACATCGGTGTAGACCTCGCACTTGTCCGCCTGGAGCGCCGCGGCCAGGGCGATGGCCGTGAGGTCCGAGCCGCCGCGCCCCAGCGTGGTGATCTGGCCCTCCTCGTTGATGCCCTGGAAGCCCGCCACGATCACGACCTTGCCGGCCTTGAGGTCGCGCTCGATCGGCCGGGCGTTGATCGTCTTGATCTTCGCCTTGGTGTGCGCGGCGTCAGTGAAAATGCCGGCTTGCGCCCCGGTGTAGGACACCGCCTGGACCGCGAGGGCGTGGAGCGCGATGGCCGTGAGGGCGATGGTCTCCTGCTCGCCCGTGGCCAGCAGCATGTCCATCTCCCGTTCGGAGGGATGCTCGTGGATCGCCTTGGCGCGGGCGATGAGCTCGTTGGTGACCCCGGAGCGGGCCGATACCACCACGACGAGCTCGTTGCCCTCGTCACGCGCGGCCTTGATGCGCTCGGCGACCTTCTTGATGCGCTCGATGTCGCCGACCGAGGTGCCGCCGTATTTCTGGACGATTCTGGCCATGGAGGGGATCTAGGTTCGCCGCACAAAGGCACAAAACGCGCAGGAGAACGCAGGCCCTCGGCTCGGTTCGCGATCAACCCCCGCCCCCGTCAAACCGTCATCTGTCAAAAGGTGACCGATCATGTTCTTGTGACTTCTGCGCCGGTTGGCGGCCAACGCTTGCGTCATCATTCCTCGAAGTCCCCGATGCGCAACAGTAGCGGCGCCTCGAGGACGCTGTCGACCTGCGCCAGGCCCGCGAGGGTCGCGCGGATGGCCTGCTCGTTGCTCTGGTGGGTGGTGAGGATGAGCGTGGCGGTGTCGGGCCGGCCGCTGCCCCGCTGGATCACGCTCTCGATGCTCACCCGATTGCGGGCCATCACCGTGGCGATCTGGGCGAGCACGCCCGGCTGGTCCCGCACCTCCATGCGCAGGTAGTAGCGGCTGCAGATGCGCTCGAGCGGCGCCAGCCGCACGCCGGGCCGTCCGCCGGCATGGATGGCCGCCGCCTCGTCCGGCACGACCACCGACCGGCCGCTCGTGAGCAGGGTGACGGCGTCCGCGATGTCGCTGATCACGGCGCTCGCGGTCGCATCCTGCCCGGCGCCGCGGCCGATGTAGAGCGTGGTGCCAACCACGTCGCCCGTCACGGCGATGCCGTTGTCCACGCCGTTCACATTGGCGAGCACCAGCCGGCGCGGGAGCAGCGTGGGATGGACGCGGACGAAGAGCTGGTTGCGCTCGAAATCGCGCGCGATCACCGCCAGCAGCTTGATGCCGTAGCCGAGCTGGGCCGCGAAGCCGATGTCGGTCTGGGTGATCCGCGTGATGCCCTCGACCAGCATCTGGTCGGTCTTCACCCACATGCCGTGGGCGAGGAAAGCGAGGATCGCCGCCTTGTGCGCGGTGTCCCAGCCCTCCACGTCCAGCGCCGCATCCGCCTCCGCATAGCCCCGCCGCTGGGCGTCCGCCAGCACGTCGGCGTACGACGCGCCCTCCTGCTCCATGCGGGTGAGGATGTAGTTGCAGGTGCCGTTGAGGATGCCGTAGATCCGCCGAAAGCGGTTGGCGATGAGGCCCTCGCGCAGCGCCTTGATGATCGGGATGCCGCCCGCCACGCTGGCCTCGAAGAAATAGTGGCCGCCGCCCTTGCGCGCCGCGGCGAAGATCTCCGCGCCGCACTCGCAGAGGAGCGCCTTGTTGGCCGACACGACGATCTTCCCCTTGGCGAGCGCCTGCAAGGTGACCTCGCGGGCGAGCGTGGTGCCGCCGATGAGTTCGCACACGATCGGCAGGGCCGGATCAGTCGCCACGGCGAGGGCGTCGGTCGTGAGCTTGGCCGGCGGCACCGTGACGGCGCGCGCCTTGCGGGGATCGCGCACGGCGACCCGCGCGAGCTCCAGGCGTGCCCCCAGGCGCGCCTCCAGCGCCGCGCGGCTCCCCGAGAGGTGCTTCCACACCCCCTGCCCCACCGTGCCGAGGCCGCAGAAGCCGATGTTGATGACGGAGGCTTTGCTCATGTGGCGTCCTCCTTCGGCCGGCGTTCCCACCGGTGCTCGGTCCCGGCCAGCAGGCGGCGGATGTTCGACCGGTGCCGCGCAATCAAAAGCACGCCCAGCATCGAGACGACGATGTTCAGCCCTAGCGGCAGGCCGAACGCCCACGCCGCCGCCGGCACCGCGATCGAGGAGAAGATCGATGCCAGGGACACATAGCGCGAGGCCAGGAAAGTGGCGAACCAGACGGCGCCCCCAATCATGATGGGCACGGGCATGAGCACGAGCAGCCCGCCCGACGCGGTCGCCACGCCCTTGCCGCCCCTGAACCGGGTAAAACAGGAGAACGAGTGGCCGAGCACGGCGGCGGCCAGACCCGTCACCGCCGCCGCCAGGCTCCAATCGATCGTCCAGAGCGAGTGTCCGCCGGGGCCCGGAGTCGCCAGGGCGCTGGCGCCGGGGCTGAGCAGAATGTACACCAGCGGCCAGCCCGCGGCCACCGCGCCCTTGAGGGCGTCGAGCAGATAGACCAGGTTGCCCGCCTTCGCGCCGAGCACGCGCTTGACGTTGGTCGCGCCCGGGTTGCCGCTGCCGGCTTTAAAGATATCGACGCCGCGCGCCCGGGCCACGAGGTAGCCGAACGGCAGCGACCCCAGCAGGTATCCACCGACGGCAGCGATGAGGAACGGCAGGAGCATGGAGATCAATAATGGTGGAGCGCGGCGTCCCGACGCGCTTTCATTTCAACTGGAATTTGCGAACGCGCCCGGAGGTCGCGTTCCACCTGTTGTACCTCCTCACAGTTGGACGAACTTCGCCATCTTGATGGCCGGATTGGATTTGATCTCGTCCCGCGCGGCCGGGCTCGGCTCGCTGTCGACCCGCACGACCATGTAGGCCGTGCCGCCGCGCTTGAGGCGGCTCAAGGACATGTCGGCGATGTTGACCCCGTCCTTGCCCAGGATCGTCCCCACGGTGCCGACCATGCCCGGGACGTCCACGTTCTCGAGCACGAGCAGCTTGCCCACGGCCACCACCTCGACGTCGCGGCCGTTGATTCCCACGATGCGCGGGTTGTTGCCCTTGCCGATGAGCGTGCCGGCCGCCGAGTAGACCCGGTCGTCCGCGCCCTGGGTCTCGATCTGGATCAGCTCCGTGTAGTCCGACTCGGACGCCGACTTGATCACCTCGACCTGCACGCCCAGCCGCTGCAGCAGCACCGGCGCGTTGACGAAATTGACCTCCTCGCCGCTGATCCGCCGGAGGTACCCGCGCTGGATGCTGCGCGTAACGGCGTCGGCGTCGAGATCGACCATCCGGCCCCAGTAGGTGATCCGCAGGCGGTCGACTTGGGCGGGCGCAATCTGCTGCACGAGCGTGCCGAGCTTCGCGCCGAGGTCCAGGTAGGGTCCGAGCACCTTGAGCGCAGCCGCGTCGATCGACGGCATGTTCACCGCATTGCGGATGATGCCGCCGCGCAGCGCGTCGATGATGGCCTCGGCGATCTCGATGCCGACGCTCTCCTGTGCCTCGGCGGTCGAGGCGCCGAGGTGGGGAGTGAGGATGACATTGGGCAACCGGCGCAGCTCGTGGTCCGCCGCGAGCGGCTCATCCTCGTAGACATCCAACCCGGCCGAAGCAACCTGGCCGGACTTGAGCGCGGCGACGAGCGCCGTCTCCTT
This sequence comes from Opitutaceae bacterium, assembly GCA_035519475.1. Classification (GTDB taxonomy): domain Bacteria; phylum Verrucomicrobiota; class Verrucomicrobiia; order Opitutales; family Opitutaceae; genus Fen-1467. The sequence goes on along the minus strand of DATIWI010000056.1, from coordinate 15,658 downwards.
GATGATGCCGCCGCGGGCGCAGTTGAAAAGCCGAACGCCCTTCTTGGTCTTCGCCAGGGCCACCTCGTCGATCATGTAGCGGGTCTGCTCGGTCAGCGGAATGTGCACCGTGATGTAGTCCGAATCGCGCAGCAGCGCGTCGAGCTCGACCTGCTCGACTTGCATGACCTTGGCGCGACTGGGCGCGAGGTACGGGTCATAGGCGAGCACGCGCATGCCGAACGCCTGGGCGCGGCGGGCGACCTCGCCGCCGATGCGGCCGAGGCCGATGATGCCGAGCACCTTCTTGTAGAGTTCGATCCCCGCGAAGGTCTTGCGATCCCATTTGCCCTCGCGCATGGAAGCGACGGCCTGCGGCACCGGCCGGGCGCCGCACAGCATGTGGGTGAACGTGAGCTCCGCCGTGGCGATGGTGTTGCCCGACGGCGTGTTCATCACGACCACGCCCCGCTCGGTGGCCGCCTCGACATCGACGTTGTCGACGCCCACGCCCGCCCGGCCCACCACCTGCAGCTTCGCCGCCGCCGCGATCACCTCGGCGGTCACCTTGGTCTCGCTGCGCACGGCGATCGCCTGCACGTCCTTGACCAGCTCCAGCAGTTTCTCGCGCGGCGAGTTGTACGCCTCCACGACTTCGAAACCGGGCTGGCTGCGCAACAGCGCGACGCCTTTGGGCGAGATCTTGTCGGCAACGAGGATTTTCATCGGGATAAAGCCCCTGACGGAAAAGTGCCCGGCGCGGGAACGCAATACCGGAGATCAAGGGCGCGCCCGGACCTGACATCGATCACAGAGGATCCTGAGGCGGAAGGAGATCGCCCGGAACCATTGATAAGCACGGATGGTCACGGATCGCCGCAGCGCCGGCCCCGGCGCGACACGCTGGCCTCCGGCTTCTGACTTCCGGCCTCTGACCTCTGACTTCTGGCTTCCAGCTTCTGGCTTCTGTCCTCTTCCTCCCGCCTCCCATCTCCCCTATTCCCACGCTTCCAATTTGCCCTCCCGGCCTCCAGCCTTTTTCGTCGGGCATGACGCCCTCCCCCGCCGCGCCCGCCCGCGAACGTCTGGTGCAACAAATCCGCTTCATCGTCGAGGTGGACCGCCTCAAGGAGATCTTCCGGCAGACCGTGCTCGTCCACAGCCGGCGGCCGGAGAATGATGCCGAACATTCCTGGCACCTCTGCCTGATCGTGCTCACGCTGGCCGAACACGCCAACTGGCCGCGACTCGACGTGCTCCGCGTGCTCAAGATGCTCATCCTGCACGATCTCGTCGAGATCGATGCCGGCGACACGTTCGCGTACGACACCGCGGCCATGGCTCACCAGCACGAACGCGAAGCGGTCGCCGCCGACCGCATCTTCGGCCTGCTGCCGGCCGACCAGGCGCGCGAGTTCCGCGCGCTGTGGGACGAGTTTGAGGCGCGCCAGACCCGCGAGGCGAAGTTCGCGGCCGCGGTGGATCGCTTTCAGCCGATGCTGCTCAACTGCCATACCGAGGGCGCCGCCTGGCGCAAACACGGCGTCACGCGCGATCGGGTGCTGGCCCGCAACTCGTACATCGCCGAAGGCTCCGCGGCGCTCTGGGCCTACGCGGAGCACATGATTGCGGATACCGTGGCTGCCGGGCATCTGGCGGAGTAAGGCAGAAGTCGGAAGTCAGAAGTCAAAGGTCAGAATCCTGTGGGGCCGGCGCTTGCCGCCTCGCCGCCAATGCGTAGGGGCGCAGACTCGCTGCGCCCGCCTTGTTCACATCACAGGCCACGAAGCCGAGAGACCGGCCGTTTCGTGGCCTCTCGGCTTCTGAATGAATCGGCGAACCCCGGCTTCGAGTTGAGTTCTTCTCAGAATCGATAACACCCGCAAAAACCCCATCTTGGGTGATTCCGCGATTGCTCGCCAAGGACATTCGTCGCTTGAAACGCGCGTCTCGGCCTCATGCCGCACCCTGTAAGAGATCACATCAGCTAGCGCTAACAAGACTGTTCAACGGAAAATGGGCCATATCCTGTCGTACGTTCTGCTTTGATCGGCCCTCTATCCGATTTTATATTGGGTTGGCTTCCTCGATGTGCGGGGGCTGTCGCTTGGCAAGGCGAGCATCCTGCCATTTTCGGATCTGGGTGAGGACGAAGACTTGGTTTGGTACGAGCTCCGAGTCTAGCGCGATGGCTTCAGGTACTGGCCCCCTGAGAGTGTTATTCTCGTCGGTGGATGCACGGCTCTCTTGGCGGTTGGCGGCTGTTGTGCGCTGCGATACCTATGACTTCAGAGCCCATCCCGCCGCTGCCGATGCCGGGATTGCGGCCTTTTTCCAGTCGCCATCCTGCGTCCGGCATGGCTGGCCTCTGAGCGTTGGCCAATCTGCAGAAAGCTGATATAATCCTACGAAGTGTCTAGTCCTCGACGAGGCGCGAACCCGGCTAGCCTGCGACGAGGTTGCTGCTCCTTCCCGTTCCTTGCCGGCACCTATGTTTGAAACGGACAGACCCATGAGGAAATCGTGATGAAACGCGTTTTGGTTGCTCTTACGCTCGCTAACTTCGGGTTGCTTGTCTTCTTGTTGAACAGGGCCGTCCGGCCAGTTCAGGCGGCGCCAGATGCTCCAGTGCTTCGGGCCCGTGCATTGGAGATCGTGGATGCTCAGGGCCATCTTCGTGCGTCGCTGCAAGTGATTCCCGAGGGGCCGGCACGCCGACCGGACGGTTCGCTGACAGAGCAAGGCGAGCGCAAGTTTCCTGAGGCCGTCGTCTTCAGGCTCATTCGCCCGGATGGGAGGCCTTCAGTGAAGATCGCTACCACTGAACAAGGTTCGGGAATCGATCTTTCTGGCGGAATCGATCCGACGTACCTCGTTTTGAACGCAGAGGGCGGAGAAGCGTCCGTGACGATAACCAACCAAGACGGCAGGCGGCGGCAAATCATGCCATAGGGATCGGGAGGCTCATGCGGAAAGCTCTTTCGAGCAATCGTGCCGCCACGGCCTATCGGGGGGCAGCATGTGGGAAAGCCCAACCCGGAGGGTCGTGTGCCGCCCCAGGCCGGCACCCAAGCCTTATTGAACAAGGCCTAACCATCGAGGGGCTGTGCCTTATGCGGATTGCATCTTCCGCGGGCTGGTCAGGGAGCCGGGGCCGGGGCGAGGATGGCAGTTACGGCAGCAATGCCGGCGACAGGGCCGAGGCCGGGGTACGGGCGGCGGGCTGATCGTTGCTGGGCGGGCGCGAGCGGGGGCGCTTGGCTGTGCGCGGGCAAAGCGGAGCCGGCTCGCACCGGCGCGGCGCAAATCTCGCGCTCTCGACACCTTCACATTCGGCAATAGTGGCCATGTGATGATGGCGATTCATATCGCCGCAGCAGGTCGGCAGCATGCCATGATCCGACCACCCATCCCAACGTCCCGCCATGAGTGGGCGCCGCGCGGGAGACGGCTCACGAGCCGGCGGCGACCGGCGGCTTGGGCGCATTAGGCAGGGGTGACGAGCGACGGTGGAGGAGGCGATTGAATTCGAAGTTGATCCTGATCTTCCCTGAGAGACCGAAATGGCTGCCGTCGGGGCCGATTTCGGCTTTCGCCGCCAAGCCCGCCATCCATTCGCCGCGCGCGCAGTACGTGAAACGCTCCGGGATCTTGACAATGATTCCCGGATAGAGGCCGAAGACGTCGTGATTGGTGTGACCGATCAGGCGGGTGGTGGCACAGACCGCCTCCAGCGAGTAACGCACCCGCGGGCGATCCCAGACCAGCCCCGCCGCCAGGCGCAGGTTGTTTTGCCGCAGCTCGTTTTCCTGAATCTGACCGGCCACGGAGGACACCCGGACGACGTCAGCGATGACGCTGGAAAAGAAGCGGATCTGCGGGTGGTTGGGGAGCGGATGGGCGAGGGTCAGGAAGCTGCGGGTGTGCCTGAGCCCATCGGTGCTGTCCGCCGGCGGGTGATCGACGGGGGTCGTGTAGCCCCCGCCAATCGCGGTGTCCCAATCCTGGCCAAACAGGTCGCCAAGCCGGTACTTCGTCCCCACGTGTGCCGAGGCGAGGCCGACCTCGTGAAACAGACTCTCCGAACCCAGACCGTGGGAGAAAAAGCCGGTGGCGTCGGCGGTCAGATCCCAGATTCGAGTCAAGCCGAGAACGCCCTCGATCGGCAGCCGCAGATAATCGCGATCGAGCAAATCACCGATCGGCGGGCGCGCCGTCACGCGCAATCGGCCCCGCGGTTCGGTCGTGGGCAGGGGCGTATCGAAGACACCCCGCACCACCATCGTGTTGTCCGGCGGACCCGATTGTTTGCCGGGCGCGGACTGAGCGGAGAGGCGGACGGCGCCGAGCAGCAGCAAAACCGACGAGAAACCGCGGATCGCCGCGAGCACCCCGACCGGCAGTCCGACTCTGGTCCGGCCGCGCGCCTGGAATCTCCTGGCGCAAATCGCCGGCGGCAGCCGGCCGGGCGAAGCGAACGCAAACTGTCGGTTAGGAGTCGCAGGGTCGCGCCGCAGCGGGCGACGGGACCCGGGGGGTAGCGGCATGGGAGGCGGGAGGGGTAATCTCTCGATCAGATTGAATCACACCTGCGGGACGAGCGCTGCTCGTCTCCTGCGAATGATGACGCACTTCTTGCTTTCATCGCTTCAGTCAAAATCTGCGCATTTGCGCCCGGTGGCGGCGGACGCGAACTGCCCACGTCGCGCCAAGCCAACAACAAGCGCGGCCGGCGCCGTTGGAACTTGGCGGCGCGCAGCGCTCGCGCGCCGGCGTCGGATTTCCCGCACGGCCCCTTGACATCTGTCGCGCCATTTTGCGAGGAAGGAACCATGGTTCTGGTCTATACCCTCGCGTGGGTTCCCATGGTATTTATCGCGATCGCCAACGGCGTCGCGCGCGACCGGGGCTACAAACGGTACGTCACCGAGCTGCGTGCGCACCAGATCTCCACGCTGACCGGCGCCGTCCTGTTCACGATCTACACGTGGGCGCTGAGCCTGCGCTGGCCGCCCACGTCAGCGGCGCAGGCGATTGCCATCGGCGTCATCTGGTTCCTCCTGACGGTCGCCTTCGAGCTTCTCTTCGGCCACTTCGTCGCAAAGTTCACCTGGCGCCGGCTCTGGATGGACTACAACCTTCTCCGGGGCCGGGTCTGGGTGTTGATGCTGGTTTGGCTCCTAGTGCTCCCGTACGTCGTCTATCGATTCGCCTCCTGACGATCCGCCCGGAGCCCCGCCGCCGCCACTGCCAACCGCCGAGGTTCCCTCCTCCGGCGCGGCCCTGCGCCGAACCCTCGCATCGTCGGCTGCCTCCACCCGGCGCCCTGCACCCTCGCCCCGACGACAGAATTACATGTCAACTATTAGTTGACATGTCTTCCGAGGCGCGTGCCCGGTGGATCAGCCCGCCGCACCGAAGCTGCCACTGCCGAGCGGTGCGTCCGCGCCGCCGCGTTCCGCCCGTGGAGCGCACTACGAATTTGACGCCCCACAGATCGCGATACGGCCTCCGCCCGGCACCCCGCCCCTTCGCCTCTGACGACAGAATCACATGTCAGCTATTAGTTGACATGTCTTCCGAGGCGCGTGCCCGGTGGATCAGCCGCCGTGCCGTAGCTGCCACCGCTGAGCGGCTCGTCCGCGCCGCCGCGTTCCGCCCGCGGAGCGCGCTGGGAATTTGACGTCCCGGAGATCGCGATACGTTCCCATTTGTCGTCGGTGTGTCCGCATGCCCAGACATTCGAACCGGCCGATAACCGCAGGCGCGCCCGTGCCCCCGATTCCCCTCCGATCCCACCAAGCGATTGCAGCCAACAAAGAGAACCATCGTGAAAGCAGAAGAACTCCGTTCGCTCCAGGCGCCCGTCAAAGAGCGCTACCGAGAACAGCCCGGCGCCGCCCTGGTCACGCTCCGGGCTACGGGAACCTTGGGCGAGGGCGTCACCTGTTCGGTGCAGACGGGCCGCGCCCTGGTGCAGGCCGGCCTGCATCCGGCCACCGGCGGCGACGGCCGCAGCGCGTGCTCGGGCGACATGCTTCTCGAAGCGCTGGCCGCCTGCGCGGGCGTGACGCTCAACGCCGTGGCCACGGCCATCGGCGTGCCGATCCGGAAGGGAACTGTTCACGCGGAGGGCGATCTCGACTTTCGCGGCACGCTGGGGGTGGTCAAGGACGTGCCGGTGGGGTTTCAGCGGATCCGGCTCGTTTTCAATCTCCACTCCGACGCCTCCGACGAACAGCTGACGACGCTGCTGCGCCTGACGGAACGCTACTGTGTCGTCCTGCAGACGCTGGGCCATCCGCCCGCGATCAGCCTTTCCCGGCAGCGAGCGGCGGATTGACCCGGCGCATTGACGCGGGCGCCGCGCGTGAGCGGCGGATGCGCGGGCAACGTCACCCGAGCTGGATGCGGAACCGGCAACACGAACCGCCGCGGCGGGGCGATTCCAGTACCTCGACGCGCACCGGCCGGCCCGAGACGATCTCGAAGAGCTTCTGATTGTTCGCCTTCGAACACTCGCAGTAGGGGTCATCGGCGGCGGGCGCCCGTTGGGGAGTCCGCCCGCAGCCGCATTTGGTCATCGGGTAGACGAGCACGATCGTGTCGCCCTCGCGGCGGCAGTTCTCGGCCCCGACAATCCTGCCCATCAATGCAACCAGCTTGTCGGTGTCGCCCTGGCTCTCGGCCACCAGCTTCTGCCGGAAATCCAAGCTGCGGCAGCACAGGCGGCCCCGCTCTTCGAGGAGCTTGATGAGGTCGGCGCGACTGAGGTTCCGCTCCTCGCGCACGATGAAGGGGCTCAGCCAATCGAGAATCGTCGTGGCCGACTGGGCGTCCGGACCGGCGGCGGGCGCAGCCGGCGCGCCGTGCAGGACGCTGGGACATGTCGCCAGCGCGAGGCACCCGGCAGCGCAGCTCAGCGAGTTCTTGAGGAAGGTTTTGCGGTCGATCGCCGTGTTCATGGGGTCGGTTGCATAAACCCGCCCGCCTCGGAAACCCTGCACGGCGGGCAGCGAGAATCAGTCACCGTTTCATCGGGTCCGCCCCCCTCCTTGCCGGCGACCCGCCCGGCTCAGGTCTTGCGCGGCGCGCCCGGACCGGCTTACCATCGGCGGTGTCAGCCCGCCCCCGGGCCACCCGGTTTAGCAGAGAGGAGGATACGGACGATGCAAATGATCACCGTCAGGATCAAGAAGCCCGACGCCACCAACTTCATCCTCGGCCAGACCCACTTCATCAAGACGGTCGAAGATGTGCATGAGGCGTTGGTGAACGCGGTGCCGGGCATCAAGTTCGGCCTGGCCTTCTGCGAAGCGTCGGGCAAATGCCTGATCCGCTGGTCGGGCACGGACGCGGCCCTGACCGAGCTGGCCCGACAAAACGCGCTGGCCATCGGCGCCGGCCACACGTTCCTCGTGTTTCTCGGCGACGGCTTTTTCCCCGTCAACGTGCTCAACGCGATCAAGGCGGTGCCGGAAGTGTGCCGGATCTTCTGCGCCACCGCCAATCCGACGGAGGTCATCGTCGCTGTGACGGACCAAGGCCGCGGAGTCATGGGCGTCGTCGATGGTTCTCCGCCCCTGGGCGTGGAAGCCGACGCCGACATCGTCTGGCGAAAGGATTTCCTGCGCAAGATCGGCTACAAGCAGTGATTGCCCGCGCTGCAATCAAACCACGGATTACACGGATCAAAAACCTGGCCGAGGATAGACTCGGAAACGAGGCGCACTGACACCGCGACGCATGATGTGATCCCATTGTTGTACCTCTGGACCATCCGCGATCACACCCCGAATCTCCCTCCAAATCCGCGCGGTTCTCCTTCGCAAGAGGCAAAGCAGATGAAGATGAATTGGCCTAGATGCCTGCTGGCAGCAATCGCGACGGCTGGTGCGCTGGCCGCCGCCGAGCCCCGCCAGCCCGGAAAGGAGATTGGCACCATGAAAATGACCAGCACGGCCTTTGCGGACGGTCAGCCGATACCGATGCAATACACCTGCGACGGCGCCGACGTGTCGCCGCCGCTGCAGTGGAGCGAACTGGCGCCGGGCACGCGGAGCTTTGCCGTGATCTGCGACGACCCGGACGCCCCCGTGGGCACCTGGGTGCACTGGGTGATCTATGGGCTGCCCGGCACCGCGCGCGAACTGCCCGAGATGGTGCCCGCGACCGAGACGCTGCCCAACGGCGCGAAGCAGGGTCAGAACGACTTCCGGCGCGTGGGTTACGGCGGGCCGTGCCCGCCACCGGGCCAGCCGCATCGCTATTTCTTCAAACTCTACGCGCTGGACACGGAACTGGCCCTGAAAGCGCGCGCGACCAAGCAGGATCTGCTGCGCGCCATCGCCGGCCATATCTTGGCCGAGACCCAGTTGATGGGCACGTACCAACGGGCACGGTGAGCCCGCACGAGAACCCCGTGCCCGATACCCGCACTCATCGCGGCCCGCACCCGGAGGATGCGGCGCTGTTTGCCCCCGCAGCGTGGCCCAGGCTGCGCCAGGCGACTGCGGATCTCTGCTGGCTCCTGAGCCGGAATTATGCGCCGGCGTCGGCGCTGAAGTTGGTCGGCGACCGCTATCAGCTGGCCGCCCGGCAACGCGCGGCGCTCGAACGCTGCGCCTGCCCGGATGCCGCCCGAAGCCAGCGGGCCGCCCGCCGGCTCGACGCCGCGGGTCTCGCCGGCCGCGCGCTCTGGCTCGACGGCTACAACGTGTTGACGACGATCGAGGTGGCCCTGGGCGGCGGCATGATACTGGCCGCCTGCGACGGGACCTACCGCGACATCGCGAGCATGCACGGCACCTACCGCAAAGTGGCGGAGACCCTGCCGGCGCTGGAACTCCTCGGCGAGGCGTCGACGGTGCTCGGCGCCTCCTGCTGGATCTGGTACCTCGACCGGCCCGTGTCCAACAGCGGGCGGTTGAAGAAGATCATGGGGGACCTCGCCCGCGAACGTGGCTGGCTGTGGCAGATCGAGCTGGTGCCGAATCCGGACGCGATCCTGGCAGCGGCCACCGAGATCATCGCCACCGCCGACAGTGTCGTCCTGGACCAATGCCGGCAGTGGTTCAACCTGACCCGGGAAATCATCGATCGGAAGATCCCGGGCGCGCGGATCGTGCCCCTGGCGGGATAGCGTGCCCGCGAGGGCGGCGCGGCACCGACTCACCGGCGGCAAACTCATGCTTGGCGAGCGCGGGTTCGCCCGTTAGATTGCGGGCAAGAGGTGCAGCAATGGTGAATGGCCCGATTGCCTTTGCCGGTCTGATGCCACACGCGCCCATCCTCGTGCCGGGTGTCGGCGGCGAACGCCTGGCGGATGCCGCGGCCACGGCCGACGCCATGACGGCCGTCGCCCGCCGGGCGGTCGCGTCGCATCCGGAGTGCGTCGTGCTCATCTCCCCGCATTCGCCGCGGCAGCCGGGCGCATTCGGCGTCTGGCAGACGCCACGGCTGCGCGGATCGCTGGCCGCGTTCGGCGCCCCGGAGGACAGGGTGGACCTGCCGCTCGATCGCCCCTTCGCCGATCGGCTCGAGACCGAGGCCGCCCGCCGCCAGCTGCGGACCTGGCGCATCGGCGGCGAACCGCTCGATCACGGCGCGACGGTTCCCCTCTGCTACCTCGTGTGGGCGGGTTGGAAGGGGCCGACGGTGATCCTGAGCCTGAACTATTCCGGGGAAGGCGGGCGCGACGACCTGGGCCGGGCGATCGCCGCCACCGCCGAGGGGCTGCCGCGGCGGGTGGCCGTGATCGCCAGCGGCGACATGAGCCACCGGCTGACGGCCTCGGCGCCCTGCGGTTTCCACCGCGACGCGCACCGCTTCGACGAGCTGTTCATCGCCTTGTTGCGGGAGGGCGCGTACGGCAACGTCCGCCAGATCGATCCCGGGCTGCAGGAGGTGGCGGCCGAGGACGTCGCCGACCCGACCGTGGTGGCGCTCGCCGCGACGGGATACCGGAATGACGGGCATGCGGTCCTGAGCTACGAGGGGCCGTTCGGCGTCGGCTATGGCGTGGCGATCCTGTTTGAACCGAAAGCGGCGGCGGACGGCGCCGGCGGCGCCGTCTCCCATTTCGCCGACCTGCCGGCGATTGCGCGGCGGGCGGTGGAATCGGAGTTCAGCGGCGGCCCGCGCTCGCCGCCGTTTCAGGCCGCGGGGGAACTGACAGCCCGCCACGGCGTTTTTGTCACCGTGCGAACCGCCCGAGGTGAACTCCGCGGCTGCCGGGGCTCGCTCCAGGCGATGGAGAAGGACCTCGTGCACGAGACGTGGCGCAACGCGCTCGCCACGGCCTTCCATGACTACCGCTTCCCGCCGGTGCAGGCGCCGGAGCTGCCGGAGCTCCGGTTCAGCGTCACCGTGCTGGGCGAGCTGGAACCGGTGGCGGCGAAGGCGGCACTCGACCCGGCGGTCTATGGGGTCGTGGTGTCGGCGCCGGACGGGCGCAAGGGCGTCCTCCTGCCGGCCATCCGGGGGATTGCGGCGGTGGACGAGCAGCTCGGCATCGCGCGGCGCAAGGCCGACATCGGGCCCGACGAGGAAATCGCGATCCAGCGGTTCCGGGCGCGCAGCTTCAAGGAGCCGCGCTTTGTGGAAGAGGAGGGCTGAGGCCATGGTCCGGGAGCAACACGTGTCCGATCATGCCGCCCGGTGGTGGGCGCGACTGCCCGACGGCCGGGTCGAGTGCCGGCTGTGTCCGCGCTTCTGCAAGCTGCAGGACGGCCAGCGCGGGTTCTGCTTTGTGCGGCAGCGCGCCGGCGACGGGCTCGTGCTGACCACCTACGGCCGGAGCAGCGGGTTTTGCATCGATCCGATCGAAAAAAAACCCCTCAACCATTTCTATCCCGGTTCGAGCGTGCTCTCCTTTGGCACCGCGGGCTGCAACCTCGGCTGCCGCTTCTGCCAGAACTGGGACATCAGCAAGGCGCGGGAATCCGACCGGCTGACCGACGCCGCCTCGCCCGAGAGCATCGCGGCCACCGCGAAGCGCCTTGGCTGCCGCTCGGTGGCGTTCACCTACAACGATCCGGTCATCTTCGCCGAGTACGCGATCGACGTCGCCCTCGCCTGCCGCGCGCAGGGCGTCCAGACGGTGGCGGTGACCGCCGGCTACATCACGGCCGAGGCGCGGCCCGAGTTCTACCGGGTGATGAACGCGGCCAACGTGGACCTGAAGGGGTTCACCGAAGAGTTTTATCACCGCCTTTGCTTCGCCGAGCTCCAGCCCGTGCTCGAAACGCTGGTGTACCTGCGCCGTGAAACCGACGTGTGGTTCGAGGTGACCACGCTGCTGATCCCGGGGGCAAACGACAGCACTGACGAGCTCGACCGCGCGTCCGACTGGTACGCCGCGAATCTCGGGCCGGACGTGCCGTGGCATTTCACCGCGTTTCATCCCGACTTCAAGATGCTCGACACCCCCCGGACGCCGCCCGCCACCCTCACGCGGGCCCGGGACATCGCGCGCGCCAAGGGAATCAGGCACGTTTACACGGGCAACGTGCACGACCGCGCAGGCGGCAGCACGTGGTGCCCGGGGTGCGGCACCCTGCTCATCGAGCGCGACTGGTACGAACTGGGCGCCTACAACCTCGAGAACTGCCGCTGCCGGTCCTGCGGCTGCGAGATCGCCGGGCGGTTCGAGCGGCAGCCCGGCACGTGGGGCGCGCGCCGCCAGCCGGTGCGGCTGGGCTGACCTCCATCTTTGATTACACCCGGCAGACCAGACCCAGACTGCCAGCGTCGAACCCGAATCGAACTGCCTGGCCCGTGGCGCCCCGCGATGGCGCCAACGCCACCACCGCCAAACCCATAGGAGAGCCCATGCCATCAGCCAAGTTGAAGGAGTTCCTGAACAGCCGCGGCATCAAATACGTCAGTGTCCAGCATTCCCCGGCGTTCACCGCCGCGGAGATCGCCGCCTCGAGCCACGTGTCGGGCCGCGGCTTTGCCAAGACGGTCATCGTCAAGATCGGCGGCGCGCTCGCCATGGTGGTGTTGCCCGCGAACCGCAAGCTGGTGATCTCCGACCTGCGCGAACTGCTCGAGACCGACCACGTCAAGCTGGCCAGCGAGGCGGAATTCCAGGGCGCCTTCCCGGACTGCGAGATCGGCGCCATGCCGCCCTTCGGCAATCTCTACGGCATGCCGATCTATGTGGCGGCGGGCCTCGCCGCCGAACCCGAGATCGCCTTCAACGCCTGCACGCACACCGAGGTCATCAAGATGGCCTACGCGGACTTCGAAGCGCTCGTGCACCCCGAGAAGATCGATCTCGTCACGACCTAGGCGCGCACCCGTCCTTGCCGTGCCGGTGGAGCCGGCGCTCCTTGGCGCGCCGAAGCGATCGTGGAGGCGGCCGCGCCGGTCGGCCTTCGCGCGCGCTGCCCCACTCAGAACGCCCGCCTCAGCTTAGATCGCGGATGCTGCCGAATTCGGGATCAAAGAGCCGCCGATGGGTGCGGATGATCATGCCGTCGGTGAGTCCCGCCAGCCAGTCGCAGATGCCCCTAGCCTTGTCGAGCGCCGTGGGCGCGGCGGCGACCAGGCTGCCCACGTTGCGCGGCAGGATGTGAATGACGCGCCGCCCGGGCTCCACGTAGTTGCGCCAGCCCGACTCCCACAGATCGAACAGCACCCGCCGCGCCTTGTGCTCCATCTGCTGGAACTGCGGGCTCTCGAAAATGATGTCGTTGGCCAGTTTCTTGAAAAACAGCGCCTCGCGCTGGGCCTCGGGCGCCACCACCAGCTCAAAGCGGTAGCGGTTGGTCTTGGCCGCCATGAAATTGTCGCGCCCGCGCAGCCGGCACGCCTGGATGCACCGGCCAATCTTCAGCGAGAACACGTTTTCCAACCGGTCGCTGCGCACCGCGTCGAACAGCGTGTCGAGCAGCCGCTGCTGGGCGGCGTCGATCGGCTCGGCCGCCGCCCACCGCTCGACACGTTCGATGGTAAGGAAGCCGACCTTCACGCCGTCGACGATGTCGTGGAGCGAATAGGCCACGTCGTCGGCCCAGTCCATGATCTGGCATTCGACGCTCTTGAAGGCGTTGAGCGGTTCGCCTGCCGCCAGCGCCGGCGGCAGCGGCGCCCCCGCAAAGACGTACTCGCGATAGGTGCGCTGCGGATCGTAGAGGAAATGCTGCGTGGCCGGCGGCGACCATTCGCTGTAGAGCGTCTTGTACTTCAGCACGCCGTCGAGCAGCGCCCGCGTCGGTTGCATGCCGCGCACGCCGCTCTCATTCTGGTAGATCGTCTCGGTCAGGAGCCGCAGGGTCTGGGCGTTGCCTTCAAAGCCGCCGTGGGTCCGCATCAGCTCCTGGAGCGTGCGTTCGCCGGAGTGGCCGAATGGCGGATGGCCGAGATCGTGGGCGAGACAGATGCCCTCCACCAGATCCGAGTCGATATGGAAATTGTCCCGCAGGGGTCGGCCCCGGCTGCGCAGGTAGTGGCAGATCGACCGGCCGATCTGCGCCACCTCCATGGAATGGGTGAGCCGGGTGCGGTAGATGTCGTATTCGCCCGACAGGAACACCTGGGTCTTCGACTGCAGCTTGCGGAAGGCGTGGGAGTGGATGACCCGGTCGCGATCGATCTGGAAGATCGTGCGGTAGTCGGGCCGGCGCCGTCCTCCGAGCGTTTCCTCGTCGAAGGCGGTGTAGAACGTGTTCTGCATGGCGGAGGGCGTAGGCGCGGCGCGCGGGCGGCGCAAACGAATTTCCGCTTGTGCGCCCGGCCCGCGCCGCCTCGACTACGGGCGCAACACCATGGGCTACCTCCTGTTCGCCACCCCCATCGGGTCCTGCGCCCTGGCGTGGAACGACGCCGGGCTGACGGCATTTGTCTTGCCGGGGCGCGACCAGGCGGACACGGTGCGCTGGCTCGCCCGCCAGACGGGGACGCACGATCCGGCGACGAGCGCCGAGGCGGCGCCCCCGTGGATCGGTGCGCTCATCGTCCAAGTCCAGCGGCATCTGGCGGGCGACCTCCAGGATTTCACCGGCGTGCCCCTCGATTTCAGCCGGGTTTCGCTCTTCGCCCGCCGCGTGTATGAGGCCGCGCGGACCGTGCCGGCGGGAGAGACCCGCACTTACGGTGATCTCGCCGGGATGCTGCGCGAACCCTCCGCCAACAGCCGGACAATCGGCGCACTGATGGGCAGCAACCCGTGGCCGCTCATCGTGCCCTGCCATCGCATCATCGGCGCGGGTGGGCGGCTCATCGGGTTCTCCTCCGCCGGCGGGGTACGCTTGAAAGCGCGACTGCTGGCCATCGAGGGCGCGCAGCTCCTGGCGGAGTAGCGCCGGCCCCGGGATCGGCGTCCTCACGGGTGTGGCCGTTTCCGGCTGCGAGCAGTGGGCCAGCCGATGACAGGCTTGGGGATTGTTTCCGCGCGGGACCCGGTTAGAGTCCGCGACCAACCACTCTTCCCGTGGCTCCGAAAACCATGCGCGCCATCGCCAAACTCCGGGCCGGGCCCGGTCTCCACCTCATCGAGGCGCCCGTGCCCCAGCCCGGCATCAACGACGTGCTCATCAAGGTCAAGAAGACGTCGATCTGCGGCACGGACGTGCACATCTACAATTGGGATCACTGGGCCCAGCAGACCATCAAGCCGCCGATGATCATCGGCCATGAATTCGTGGGCGAGATCGTGGCGGTCGGCAGCAACGTCCAGGGCTTTCAGGCCGGCGACCTTGTCGATGGCGAGGGCCACATAGTGTGCGGCCAGTGCCGCAACTGCCTCGCCGGCCGGCGCCATCTCTGCAAGGACACCAAGGGGGTCGGGGTCAACCGCGACGGGGCGTTCGCCGAATACCTGTGCCTCCCCGCCAGCAACGCCGTCCACGTGGACCCGTCGATCCCGCTCGACGTGCTGTCGTGCTTCGATCCCCTCGGCAACGCGACGCACACGACGCTCCAATGGGACCTCGTGGGCGAGGATGTCCTCATCACCGGCGCGGGCCCCATTGGCTGCATGGCCACCGCCATCGCCAAGAAGTCCGGCGCGCGGAAGATCGTCGTCACCGACGTGAATCCGCTGCGGCTCGCCTTGGCCCAGCGGATGGGCGCCACCCGCGTCGTCGACGTCTCGCGCGAGAACCTGCACGACGTGCAGCGGGAGATCGGCATGAAGGAGGGATTCGATGTGGGGCTGGAAATGTCCGGCAATCCGAGGGCGCTGAACGACATGATCGACAACATGTATCACGGCGGTCGCATCGCCCTGCTCGGCATCATGCCGGAAAAGGCCGCCATCGATTGGAACAAGGTGGTCTTCAACATGCTCACGATCCGCGGCATCTACGGCCGCGAAATGTACGAGACGTGGTACAAGATGACCGCGCTCATCCAGAGCGGCCTCGACATCACGCCCGTCATCACCCACCGCTTCCCCTGCGCCGAGTTTGAGGAGGGCTTCCGCCTGATGCGTTCCGGCCAGTCGGGCAAGATCATCCTCGACTGGGAGGGCGCCTGAGGGGGCGCCGGCGGCGAAGGCGGCGTGCGCCTCAGGCCGCGCTGAGGTGATTCACGAGTTCGCCCACCGCGATCGCCAGCCCGAAGGAGAGCAGTGTGCCGATGAGCACGTACTCCAGCGATTCCCGGTCTTCGCTGTGCCGGATGTGCGCAAACGCCTTGGCGACGAGCACCAGGCCCACGGCATCGTAGT